>JASJDB010000017.1 GCA_030065315.1 Xenococcaceae cyanobacterium MO_167.B52
GATTTTCATTCTGTTTCAAGTCTAAAGTATGGTGGTTGATAAATGCGATCGCACGAAGTGAGGCACTACGCGATCGCATTATCGGACAAAATATAGCAATTAAGCAGTATTAGAGCCGTTAAGATAAAAAAAGAATAATTAAACTTTTGATTGATGACTATGGCTGTAACTACTTACAAATGGTCGATCGCTGAATGGCATGAATTGGTAAATTCAGGTGTACTCTCTGGAAAAAAAGTTGAGTTACTGGAAGGGGAAATAGTTCAAATGAGTCCCGAAGGAATACCACATAGCTACACACAACAGTCTGTAAGCGATTATCTCAGAGAATTACTCAAAGGAAAGGCACATATTAGAGATGCCCACCCTATAACTTTAGATAATTCAGAACCAGAGCCAGATATTGCTATTGTTCGTTTACCTAGCAGTATTTACGCCCAACACCATCCTTATACAGAAGATATTTATTGGCTAATAGAAGTATCTAATCAAACTTTAGCCAAAGATTTGGAGCAAAAAACTATTACTTATGCTCGTAATGGTATTGCTGAATATTGGGTAATTGACCTCAAGCATAATAAATTAATCCTTCACACTCAACCTGAAGGTAATAGTTACAATCGAGTTGTTGAGTATAAGTCTGGGGTAGTTTCACCTTTGGTTTTTCCTGATGTTGTTATTGGTTTGGATAATATTTTGTTGTATTAGGATGGGTTTAGATCGAATAATAAAATTCGTCCGCTCTGGTAAACCAAAAATAGAAATCAAAAGAATCATCTATAACCTCTAATATCCAACCATCAAATCCATCTGCGTTTGCGGTGCGACCCTGCGGAATTTATAATCCGCAAAGGAACGCGCACCAAGACATCTGCGTTCATCTGTGGACTCTTATTCTCTAAACTATTAGGAAAAACTACCCTATTAGTAAAAAGTCAAAACAATGACTAGAAGTACAAAACTTCCTTCAAAAGTTATCAATTTGCTCAAAGAATTAGAAAACAGAAAAGAATTACAGAGATTTTTACATATTACTAAAGTGTGTAAATAATTTTGTTGAAGCACTTACTAACTGTCGAAGCAAGAAAATTACTGCCAGTGAATACAATAAGCTGCTTCTTTAGGATTGGAACTCTGATCTTTTTTGAGTTCCTCTATATATTCTTGATTAGCTTTTTGATCAACTACCCATTCCCCATTTTCGTTATCCCAGGAGCCTTTATAAAAAGCTTTTTCCCAGTAACAAGCTAATTTGATTTGAGAAGGAGTAAGATTTTTAGCTTCAATAAGGTTGGCAAAATTGAGGTTGGCAAAATTGAGGTTGACACGATTGAGGTTAGCACCATTGAGGGTGGCACCATTGAGGTTAGCATCAAAGAGGGTGGCATGATCCAAGTCAGCACCATTGAGGTTAGCCTCACTCAGGTTAGCATGATCCAAGTCAGCGCGATTGAGGTTAGCATCACTCAGGTTGGCACGATCCAAGTCAGCGCGATTGAGGGTAGCACCAAAGAGAGTGGCACCACTGAGGTTAGCACGATTGAGGTTGGCAAAGTTGAGGGCGACAAAATTGAGGTTGGCATCACTCAGATTGGCATCACTCAGATTAGCATCAATCAGGTTGGCACCACTGAGATTGTAAGACTTCAAACTCTTTCTAGCCTTGACTAACCTTGCCAATGCCTCAATTCTTCCTTGACAATACTCTTTGCCTTTACAGTTTTGAATTAGTATTTTATCCTCATTCCACCATAGCTCTCTAACTATAAAATATCCGACCATAGCTGTTCCAATTAGAGAGATGACTGAAAATAGTACCAGGGATTTTATGGTTTCTCTTTTTTGATATTTACTATTTTGAGCAGCAAATTTGGCAGTTAATTTTGACGGAAGATATTTTTTCTGTTGTTGTTTTTCCGAATAGTTGGCTTCTTGTAGTCTTGTTTTTGACAATAAATAATTGGTCTTTTGTTCTGAAGATTGCGAATCTCTAGCACCATCTTCAATCTTGGGTTTTTGTCTAAGTAAATCGCGATATTCATCTAACCATTGACGGAGCAGTATCCAATTTTTAATTAAAGCTTCATAAGCTAGAGTAATTTCTGCTGGTTGAGCCATTTCAGAGTTGGTCTCTATAGGATTTTTAGTAACAATAAGTTTTTCATCAGCTAATTTTTGCACAACCTGATCTATTAAATCTTGGTTATGTTTAGCTATCACTAAATCTTGTTTAAAAACTCCTCTATGGTTGTTTCCAGTTCCTTTACTGAAGGCAGTTAATGAAAGAAAAATATGTTGAGCGCAATCTTGTTCTTGTTTACTTAAACTTTTATAGACATCCGTAGCTCTTTGATTTAAGGTTCCCCCAATACCTCCTAATTGAGCATAAGCACTCAATTTTAATTGATTATTCTTTCTTCTTTGCCAAAGTTGAGTTAGGGTATCTTGTAGTAGAAGTAAACTATTTGGTGACCCTTCAAGATCTTTTAGGATCTCTTCAACTAATCCTGATTCTAAGGTTAACTTAACTTTGGCAGCAGGTTTGATAATTGCTTGTCTTAGTTCCTCGGTTTCCATTGGAGGAATAGTAATTAGGTTAGCTTGGATTATTTCACCTAATCCACCGTATTCAGGTTGTACACATTTGCCAAAGAAATCAATTCTCATCGCCAGAATTAGACCTAGTTTATTATCGGTTTGGTCTAAAGCTTCTAAGAGACAGCGAAAGAAAGTTTCTCTCTCTTTTAAATCTTGACAACGAGTAAATGCTTCCTCAAATTGATCTACAACTAAAATCACCCGATTAGCACTGCTGGCTTGGACTAATTTTCGTAATCCTTCTCCTCCTTGTTTGAGCAAAGACTCGATGTGATCTAACTGGGTCGCTCGTTCAGGATCAGATAAATTAGAATCAAGCCAGCAAAAAGCCAGGCTTTGTAGAGGATGTTGCCCTGGCAACATAATTTTAATCTTCCAATTCTGTGAACCAGCTAGTTTTCTCCCTAACTTCAATTGGTGTAATAGTCCTGCTCTCAAAACGGATGACTTGCCGCTACCAGATGCTCCCAGAATCGCGAGAAAATTATTTTGTCCAACTTGGTCAATGAGCTGAGCAGTTAACTTTTCTCTGCCATAAAAGTATTTAGGGTCTGACTCGTTAAAATCAAAATATTCTAATCCTTTGTAGGGACAAATATCATCATTATCTTGTCCTTTAGAAACGGAAATTGGTGTATGTAAAGTACGGGTTAGATTAATAGGTGAGCCAAAGTTAGTAGATACCAGGTTTTGTTTTTCATGGCGTAAATTCTGATTAATGAATTCCATGAGACTGTAATTAGTGATCCATTCTTGGGGACAACGATTCGGGTCTAATCCCTCTAGAAGAACTTTGGTTAGAGCGGTGTAGTTACTCTTTAAACCTTCGTAAGATGCTTCAAATGCTCTAGAAGCAGCAATGAAACACCTATCTCTGGCTTGTCCTTGTTCTCCAGGGTCAGCTTCATTAAAATTGAGTAATCCTCCACTATGACAACAATCTAACCAAATAATTTGTTGTTTTATGGGACTTTCCTGAAGTAAGCGACGTAACCATTGTAGGGATAAACCATAAAAACTAAGACTAGGATTAACGTTGCTAGTAGCTAAAAACCCTTCCTGAATAGCTAAGTCTTCTCTGATTCCATGACCAGAAAAGTAAAACAATGCAGTATCAGGAATTTGTCTGCCCTGTGGTTTAAATAGTTTAACTAAAGCTTTCTTCAGTTGAGTTAAGCTGAGTTCTTGTGTGTTTGCTATGTATGGCTTTCCTGTATCTGGGTCAATAGCTTCAGGCAGTCGGCAAACATTAAAATCACCATACTTTTCTAGAATTTCTGCGATCGCTTTTCCATGAATAGCGGGAGTATCAAGATTACGTAACCTGTGGTCTTGATATTGATTAATGCCAACAACTAACGCATCTCTACTCATGATTATAAGGCTCTAAAAAAACTTTTATGCTCATCTTTTGATGATGTAGAGCTATTTTTTCTAGTCTTTCTAAATAATACAAAGACAGTTGAAATGAGTATATAACCCCAAGACCAAGTAAATCTTAAAGAATTTCTTAATTTATAGAAAAGAGAGAGAGAAGACAAGGAAGAGAGGGGAGTTTTTTCTATCACTTCTTTCCATACTTCCCACACTCCCTAATTTCATTAAGTTTTTAGGCTTATATTGCGATCACAATTATCTTGAGTATTTAATTTAATCTTTATAAAGATGCGCCTAAACCCCCTAATAGAGGATCAATAAGAGGATTATCTAATGAGAATTCAGATTCATCCTGGGGTTTTTGAGTCTTATTATCTTCTCCATCATTTTTATTTAGTTGAGGTGTATTTTCTCCTGTATTTTCTGAGAATATAGCGGTTCTCATTTTAATGAGATACAACAAATATCTTAGTTTTCGTTCATGGTTAATGGTTAATCGTTCATCGACTGTACCCCACTTATTTGAGAAAGGCTATAATATCCAATCTAATTATCAAATCCCTGAATTAATCAGTAGTTACCTATCAAAACAAGAGCCAAAAAATAAATTGGGGAAATAGTAAATTATTTAAGTATAATTACTTAAGATTAATTACCACACTTGAAATAACGTGAGTTCGTAGTTCTTCCTATTTAATTTTTCTAAACTTGGGAAATTGATCGGCAAATCAAGCAAAAGATTATGGATATTAGTGAGCTAAGAGAAGAATATACTAAAGGTGGTTTGAGACGGGAAGAACTTGCTGCTGATCCTATTAAAGAATTTGAACTGTGGTTTCAACAAGCTTGTGCTGTCAACTTACCAGAACCCAATGCTATGTGTTTAGCTACAGTTTCAGCTACTGGTGAACCTTCACAGAGAATGGTGTTGCTAAAGTATTTTGACCACCAAGGATTAGTTTTTTTTACTAACTACGAAAGTACCAAAGCCCTTCAAATAGAAAAAAATCCCCAAGTATCGTTGTTATTTTTCTGGACAGCTTTACAACGTCAGGTGCGTATTACTGGTCATGCTGTCAAAATTTCTACTGCTGAATCTTTAAAATATTTTACGACTCGTCCTAGAGGTAGTCAAATTGGAGCTTGGTGTTCCCAACAAAGTAGCGTAATCTCTTCCCGTCAAATGCTGGAAATGAAATTTGATGAGATCAAACGGAAGTTTCAAAACCAAGAAGTTCCTCTACCTTCTGCCTGGGGTGGTTATCGAGTTGTACCCCACAGTTTTGAATTTTGGCAAGGCAGAACCAATCGGCTCCATGACCGCTTTTTATATTCTCGTCCAGAGGGAGAATTTGACTGGAAAATTCAAAGATTAGCTCCGTGAAACTTGCAACTGCTTTCAATGAAGAACACTTATTGTTGGCTCCGTTGACTTAATTGACAAGGATTAGAGCCATCTACTTGAACTTACTGAGACTTGTCAGCCTTATTTATTTCCTAGTGATCGGTGTTCCTGATTATTGCGAGTGTACAGGTGGATATTTAGAAATTCTCGAATAGCTCTGTATATACGCAATATTTCACTCTTTGTAAAATCACCATGACCACCACCAGGGATAGTAATTAGTTTGTTGGAAACTTTTGCCCGTTCTAGCTTCTGGTGAAGTTGAACAGCATGGCTATATGGAACTAGAGTATCAGCATCACCATGTATGGTAATTACTGGTGGTAAATCATTTCGTACATAATTAAGGGGAGAAACACGTTCTGCAATTTCCCTGGGGTCTGTCGTACTTCCGATCCACTGTACTGCATAGTATTGTAGATTTTCTCCTTCAAGCAAATCTTCTACATCGGTAATACCATACCAGTTCACAATTGCCGCAACCTTGAGCTGTTCCTTCCCTGGACATTGACGGTCAAGTCCAGCACTGGCAGGGATCATTCCTGTAGTAAGAGCTAGATGTCCGCCAGCTGAACCACCTGAGACAACAAGTTTATTAGTATCAAAACCATACTGGTCTGCGTTTCGGATTACCCATCTTAGAGCACAAAGACAGTCTTCCACCGCAGCTGGTGCAGGAGAGATATTAGCTAATCGGTATTGAACATTAACTACTGCCCAACCCATTTCCAAATAAGGTAACAGACTCAAAATGCTTCCTTCCTTTACTCCAGTTACCCAACCCCCGCCATGAAAGTAAATAATTGTTGGAACTGGTTCTTCAGTATTACGCGGTGCATAGACATCAAGTTTTAATTCGACATTATTCGCTTTTAGGTAGGTGATATTTGATTTACTGCTGTAATCAAGCTGTACAGTGGATGTCCATCTAGCTGTATCTGAAAGCTGCGCCAAAGTAGGGCTATTTATTATTAGCAACGGTAAAATGAAAGCGAATACAAACTTGGAATTGAATCTAAACCTTTTCTGAAGCCTTAAAGCATCTTTTTTAGAGGAATCTTTTGTTAGCACTTGTTTAATAGCCTTCTTTAAGTAGCCAAAGACTTTTATAATTTAGTTTATAGCTATAGTACGATTTAATCAGTTTAATTTGCTAACAATAAATTGAATTATTAATAAAAAAACGGAAAGTTAGGGAGAATCCCAATCCTCAATTTCCCATCCCTAATTACCAATCTCCATCAGCAGCCAAGTCTCTAACCATACCAATTCTCGAAAATAACAAAAGACTTAATTTTTGAGCGAACTAGTTTTCTCCTAAAGCAACTGCTCCACTACGACGGGGATCGGCAGCAGCAGTTAACCCCTGATTAGGATGACCTAATGCAGCTTGAACTCCGCCGAAATACATGGAAATTCCTGGAAATTGACGACTCGGTAAACTTAGGTTTGCTACATTTAAGCCTGATTCATAAGCGATCGCAGGAGTCTTTTCAAAAACTTCAAAATGGAGTCGAGGATGGGATATGGCTTGATCTAGAGGCAAGTCTAGAGTAATACAATTAAATAATACTTGGGCGATCGCAGTAGTAATCCGAGAAGCACCAGGAGAACCAATTGCCAGCACTCTGCCATCTTGATGACGACAAATAGTAGGTGCCATATTGGAAATAAGGCGAGTTCCACAAGACAGGTGCCGTAATCCTTGGGGATGTAGTTCAATTTCCCCCAGGGAGTTATTTAACCATAAACCTGTACCTCCAGCCATTACCCCTGAACCATATCCCGAAGAAGCTGAGATGGAGCAAGCTAAACCATCACTATCTACAGCGGAGATGTGGATTGTGGAGGGGGATTTAGTTAACTGTTGCCAATTATCTTGGGCTGCTATTTCTAGCAGTTTAGCTGCTTCTTGCTCGATTTTTGACTCTGCTACTCCTTCTAAATAATTACCGCGATATTGCAATACTGCTTGTTGAATTTCTGCTATTGCTTTTACCGTTGCGCCATCCCATTGCTTCAGGGATTTTTGATCTAGTAATAATAGCATTGCTGCCAAACAAGTACCCCCTACTGCGGGTGCAGGATTGGTCGCAACTTGCCAATCTCCAAAATTAATTAGGGTTGGCGATCGCTCTATTGCTTGATAGTGAATTAAATCTTCTAGGGTGAGAAGTCCCTGATTGGCTTGAATTTCGGCGGTAATTTTTTCCCCTAACTCTCCACCATATAAAACACCTACTCCTTCCTGGGCGATCAGCTCCAAACTCTGGGCTAGTTGAGTCAGTTTTACCCGCTCTCCCAACTGTAAATGACTACCATCAGCTTTATGAACCACTTGATGACTGTCAGGATGCCAACCAAAAATCACTTGATGGGTATAGGAAAAATATTCTGCTGCTACTGGAGAGACAGGAAAACCTTGACTTACTTGTTGTTGTGCAGGAACAACCATTTCTGACCAAGGAAGATTGCCATATTGCTGCGCTGCTAAATTCAAACCCGCAAACATTCCAGGAGTAGCTACAGAACCATAACCAACCAAGGTACTTGTACCACCACCATAGTCAAAAAAAGCTTCTTTCATACCACTGCCAAACTTTCTAGAAGTTAGACCCCTTCCTGGCATTTCTCCATAGGCATCAATCACTACTGGGTCTTTTTCCTTAGACCAAATAGTGATAAAACCGTTAGCACCAGGAGCAATAATTCCCAGATTGGTACACATAGAACTGATGGTAGCTGCGATCGCTGCATCAACCGCATTACCTCCCCGATTAGCTACAGCAGCACCAGCATCCACTACAATCTGAGCATCGGAGGCAATAATAACTTTTCTGGACATATTAGTAGATTAACTTTTAGTTGAGGAATCAAGTTTGATCATTCGGTATCCTACACCATGAACAGTCTCAATAAAATCATCTGCTGCACCAACAGCTTTTAACTTTTTACGTAAACTTCTGATATGGAATTTTACGGTATCTTCTTCTGGCGGGTCTTCCAGAGACCAAACACTGTCAATAATGGCATGACGACTTAAAACTTTTCTGCCATTTCTGAGGAGTAATTCTAAAAGACTGTATTCTTTGGGGGTGAGATGTATAGTTTGGTCAGAATAACTAACTTCATAGGTACTAGGGTCAAATTGTAACTTACCCCATTCCAGAATGGGGGGGGTTGAACTACCTCGACGTAAGAGGGCGCGAATGCGAGCAAACAATTCTCCTAAATCGACTGGTTTAATGATATAGTCATCTGCCCCTGCATCCAATCCCATAATTTTATCGCTTACTGTATCCAAAGCAGTAATCATCAGGATTGGCATTTGATGTCCTTGCGATCGCAATTTATGACATAAATCGATGCCATTAAAGTCGGGAAGCATCACATCAAGCAATAGCAAATCATAATCTAAAGCTTTAATATGGTCTAAGGCTGACTCTCCATCTGAAGCTACATCAACAACATATCTTTGGTCAGTAATTGCCTCTGCCAAAGTCTCAGCTAAATTAAAATCATCTTCAACTAAAAGAATCCGCATTGTGGAAAGTTTTACTTTTACGAAGTCGAAGAGATCTCTTCGACCAACCAACCTCTAACTTACAAGAAAAGTGTGGACGATTTGGGGTTTTTGCAAAAATATTTTGCAACCCAGTTTTCCACTAGGGTAAGACTTGATTATCATCTTTTCCGATTTTTTCACGGTTTCCTCACCAGTTTCCTCCCCCTTAATTTGTTAAGTTGTTAACTCAGATAACTCTATCAATTACTATCATTGCGTCTTGACTAGTGTTTGCTTAGAGTTAGAGTCTTGAATGCCAAAACTTGACAAATTCTGATATACATCTTTAATTTGATCGCAAAACTAATAATATGGCAATTCCTTTACTAGAATATTCTCCTTCCAGTCAGAATCAACGAGTTCTGAACTACGAAATTCCTGGCGATGAACAGTCTCGGATTTATAGTGCTGAAAACTTGCTCTCAGATGGACGAACTCAAGACCTGATTTGGGCAGCATATCGACAAATTTTCAATGAACAACAACTTTTGTCTAGCAATCGAGATAAAGCCTTAGAATCTCAACTTAGGGCTGGACAAATTACAGTAAAAGACTTTATTCGTGGCTTAGTACTCTCTGAAACTTTTAGACGACGTAATTACGAACCCAATAGTAACTATCGCTTTGTGGAGATGTGCATCCAAAGGGTTTTGGGGCGCAATGTTTATAGTGATCGCGAAAAACTAGCTTGGTCGATTGTCCTAGCTACCAAAGGATTAGCTGGTTTTGTCGATGATTTATTAAACAGCAAAGAGTATCTCGATAATTTTGGCGATGATATTGTTCCTTATCAACGCAGAAGGATCTTACCCCAACGAGCAGAAGGAGAACTTTCCTTCGCCAGAATGCCCCGTTACGGAGCAGATTATCGTTCTAAATTAGAAGCATTGGGCTATTTTGCTCATAAACCAGGGGATTATTATGGCAAACCCTACTATCCACCCCAACAAGTATTACTAGTTGGCAAAATTTTAGCCATAGGTGGAGCAGCTTTTTTAGGTTTAATTACGGTTGCTGTTGCCTTATCAGCTTGGGGTTTAATTAGCCTTTAATCCAGTTTTTGATTCTTCTTTTTAATTCCTCCCCAGGACTGTCCTCGATGAAGCAGTCCTGTTTTTTTGCTTTGATAAACTTTATGAGGGGTGTAATATTAAGTACAACTAGCTAGTATTTTATGGATCGACAAATTATTCTTGTCTTGAATTTGCTTGATTCTCTTAACCCTATGATTAGTCTTGGCTCAGGATTTGTGGTTTTGTTGGGAGTTTACTTTTTCCTTCAGCGACAAATTCAACGTCGTCGCCAAGCGGAGATTGTTTTATATCAGCAAAGTGAAAGAGAAAGACTAGTTAATCAAATTGCTCAACAAATTCGCCAATCTTTAGACTTAGAATCAGTATTAAACACTACAGTAACAGAGGTTAGAAAATTTTTAGATTGCGATCGCGTTTTAATTTATCGCATTTGGGAAAATGGTACGGGTAGTACCATCACTGAGAGAGTGTTACCTCCCTATCCTGCGATTTTAGATCAAACTTTCCCCGAAGAGGTTTTTCCTACTGAGTATCATCAAGCTTATATTCAGGGAAAAAGTCGTACTATTACCAATATTGACCAAGACGATGTAGAAGATTGTTTAGCCGAATTTATTAAACAATTTGGGGTACAAGCCAAATTAGTAGTCCCCATTATTCAAGAAGTCAGAGAAATAGCTGAATCGGAAAATAACCAACCTAAATCACCTTATCTTTGGGGACTCTTAATTGCTCACCAATGTAGTGCAACTCGACAGTGGCAACCTTTAGAAGTTGATTTAATGAAACAGTTAGCCACTCAAGTTGCGATCGCAATTCAGCAATCAGAACTTTATCAACAACTCCAACAACTCAATAGTCAACTAGAGAATAGAGTTAAAAGACGCACTCAAGAACTAGCTAAAACTAATCAAGCTCTAAAAGCCGAAATTATAGAGCGTCAACGGACAGAAATAGCCCTACGTCATACCAATCACACCCTACAATCTCTGATCGCTGCTTCTCCCCGCGCTATTTTTACCCTCGATCTTCAAGAGCGAGTTAAAATATGGAATCCTGCTGCGGAAAAAATGTTTGGGTGGACTGAAGCCGAGGTCTTAGATTGTCCCAATCCTGTGATCTCTGAAGCTGAAGTTACTGATTACAAACTAGTTCGGCAAAGTATCTTACAAGGAATAACTCCACCTAGTTTAGAAATACGCCGTCCTAAAAAAGATGGTTCCATGATTGATATTGTCTTTTCTGCTGCACCTCTAACAGATAGTGAAGACAATATTAGTGGCATAGTAGCTGTGGTTGCTGATATCACCGAACAACGTCAACAAGCCGAAAAAGTTAGATTATTGCAATCAGTCGTAGTAAACACCAATGATGCCATTCTGATTACGGAAGCCGAACCGATTGATGAGCCAGGACCCAGGATTATCTATGCTAACGAAGCCTTTACTCGCACCACTGGCTATACCTTAAAAGAAATTCTTGGTAAAACTCCCCGCATTCTTCAAGGACCAAAAACTAATCGTCAAGCCTTAGCTAAAGTCCGTAAGGCTCTATTGAACTGGGAATCAGTCACTGTAGAAACCATCAACTATCGTAAAGATGGTTCTGAGTTTTGGGTAGAGTTTAGTATCGTAGCTGTGGCTAATAAAGAAGGTAAATATACTCATTGGATTTCTGTACAACGGGATATCACCGAACGCAAACGTACGGAACAAGCTCTACGCCAAAGTGATGAACGCTTCCGTAGAGTCGTAGAAAATGCTTTAGATATCATTACTATTATTGATGTCAAAGGCTACATTCATTATGCTAGTCCTTCTTTTAAGAAAGTTTTAGGCTATTCCCCAGAAGAATTAGTAGGCAAAAACTTTTTTAAGCCTATTCACAGCAATGATCTAGTCAAAGCCTCTCAAAATATCATTAATGTGTTTCATAGTTCTCAACCCCCCCTGCCCATAGAATTTCGCTATCAACACCACAATGGTTCTTGGCTCACACTAGAAGCTGTCAGCCAAAAATTTATTGATAATGCTCCAGAGCCAAGAATTATGATTAATTGTCGCGACATAACCGAAAGAAAACGGCTTTATGACATGGAATTGGCGTTAGAAAGAGAAAGGGAATTGAGCATTATTAAAACTCGTTTTTTCTCTATGGCATCCCATGAATTTCGCACTCCTCTTAGTACAGTATTGGCAGCAGCCCAATTGATGGAAAATTCCCCTAATATTTGGCAGGACTCCCCAAAAAGACTACGTAACTTACATCGTATTCAAAATTCTGTCAAACATATGGTTCAGTTGCTGGACGATATTTTAACTATTAATCGTGCGGAAACTGGCAAACTAGAGTTTAATCCCAAACCTTTGCCCTTAAAGCAATTTTGTCGTCAGTGCGTTGAAGAAATGCAGCTTAGTGCGGGAAGTAAACACATCATCACCTTTGTTGCCCCTACACAAGAAGTTCATGCCTTATTAGATGAAAAGCTATTACGCTCAATTTTAGCTAATTTGCTCTCTAATGGGATTAAGTATTCTCCTCAAGGAGGACAGATTCTGGTCTCTTTGGAATTTACTCTAGATAATATTCAAATTAGAATTCAAGACCAAGGAATTGGAATTGCTCCAGAAGATCAAGCAAGACTATTCCAGCCTTTTCATCGTGGTCAAAATGTGCGTCGTATCCCAGGTACGGGACTAGGACTAGTAGTAGTACAAAAGTGTATTGATTTACATGGCGGAACTATCAATATTGCTAGTGAACAAGATCAAGGCACAATTGTCACAGTTACTTTACCTTTGAGCAATTCAACATTGTAATATATTCTGAGAAATAGTATAATTCAACAGGTTAAATAGAATTAATAAATATTCCAGAAGAAACAGATAAATTTTGTGATTAAAATAAATATTAGAAGCTTTAGTTAATCACTTGTTTTACTACTGTTTTATTAAATATTCCTAGATACTAAATTCTATATTTCTTTTACAATAAAAGTTGTATAATTACTAAAATCACTCAAATCAAACTATAATACGCTCAATCAAGTTCCTAAGTATCTGAACTAAAAAACTTTTCTAGGTAATCGTTGTTGTTACAAATTTAAAATCATCGAATCTTAATAAAAATTGCGATATTTTTTCTGAAAAAGATTCTTCAGGATGATAAATCTTAGTACAATTCATTGATTTTAAAATGTTTTTAAATAATTCAAATGAAAAAAAACTTTCATTTATCGCTACATCACATTTTAATTATCTCCTTTGTTTCCCAGGTTTTAATAGCAGTTGGTTTAACTAGCTATTTTTCTTGGAAAAATGGTCAAAAAACAGTGGAAGCAATGGCGATGCGCTTGAGTAGAGAGGTGACATCTCATACACAGCAACATATTAATGATTACCTGAAAATCCCTACGTTATTTCTCAAGATTAATCGTATCTTTGCCCAGTACAAATATTTAAATATTGATAATAATCAAGAATTGCGAAATGTTTTTTGGCGGGAAGCGCAAATTGATCCCAAAATAGATACTATTTATTTTGGCAGTGAAACAGGAGATTTTATCGAAATAGAGCTGAAAAATCCCCCGAAAATTTACCTCAGAACTAGTGCCACTGCTCCGTATTGGGAAATTTATCGTCTTAATGAAGAAGGACAAAAAACTGATAAAATTGAACGCAAAAAATATGATCCTAGAGAGCGACCTTGGTATCGAGCAGCAATTGAACAAAAAAAATTAACCTGGTCGCCAATTTATCTATTTACAGATCCACCTGTACTAGGTATTACCCCAGCAATACCCCTGTTTGATAGTAAAACTGGTAATCCTCAAGGAGTAATGGCAATTGACTTAACTTTAGAAGATATTAGTGAGTTTTTAAGTAGTTTAAAAATTAGCTCTTCTGGCAGAGTTTTTATTATTGAAAAATCTGGAGAAATTATTGCTACTTCTACTGGTAATCCTGTAGTTATTGAGACCAAAAATGGTAACAAACGTCTAAACTATCAAAATAGTAAAGATGATTTGATTCATAATACTGCCCAGTTTTTAAGCCAAAAGTTTAATGATTTCAATAGTATAGATGAGCAGCAACAATTAATATTTAAGCTTAATCGAGACCGCTATTTTATTCAAATTCATACTTTAAACAACCATCCAGGTTTAGATTGGCTGATTATTACTGTGATTCCTGAATCAGATTTTATGGAACATATTTGGACGAATATGTACACAACCTTAACCCTAAGTTCTTTGGCAGCAATATCTGCCGTTGGATTAGGTGCGATCGCAAATAAATGGATTGCCAAATCTGTAACTCGTCTTTCTCAAATGGCAAAATCTTTAGCTAATGGAACCATAAATCAAATTGAAATTCAGTCCAAAATTGAAGAGTTAGATATTTTTACCCAATACTTTAACTCTATGGCATTAAGGTTACAAACTTCGATGGAGAGTTTAGAGGCTGCCGATCTCAGATGTGAACAAGAAATTGCCAAACGAACTAAATTTTTACAACAGACTAATCAAGAGTTAAATCGCCTGGCTCATACAGACAGTTTGACTCAAATTTATAATCGTTATCATTTCGACATAGTTCTAGAACAAATTTGGCAACAGGCAATTAGAGATAGACAAGAAATAGCCATTTTGTTGTTTGACGTTGATTATTTTAAACTCTATAACGACACCTATGGACATCCAGCAGGAGATGAATGTTTGAAAAAAGTAGCAACAGCAATTAGCAATGCCCTCAATCGAGGACAAGATATAGCAGCGAGATATGGTGGTGAAGAATTTGCCGTTATCTTACCTAACACTAAAGTTGCAGGTGCATTTCTGGTGGCAGAAAGAATTAAAGAAGCAATAGCTGAGTTAAGAATAATTCACGAGACATCAGCGATCGAAAATTATGTAACAGTTAGTTGTGGTGTTGCCAGTTTATTAGCTAGTAATGCCTTTAAGGCGACAGATTTAGTTAGTCGGGCGGATCGAGCCTTATATCAAGCTAAACTTTTGGGGAGAAACTGTATTTTTATTGGGAGTTGAGCACAACTATAGCGGTTGTTGTACTGGAGAAGTATAGTAACATTAGGCTTTTTGTTCATGCGCTTGCGCTTGCGCTTGCGAAGCTGTACCCGCAGGGGCAGCGGTATACTTTAGGACATCGTTGATTGTTGATTGTTGATTGGGTGTACATCATAAACTGTAAGAACTTGCTATAAATGGTTAAGCTTTATGCAGATCTTAATATAAATTCTGATGGCTATTAAAATATTGCATCTTTCGGATATTCATATGGGGAGTGGCTTTTCTCACGGGAAAGTTAATCCTGAGACGGGAATAAATACTAGACTAGAAGACTTTGTTAAGACGTTAAGCATTTGTATTGATCGGGCGATCAATGAACCAGTGGATGTGGTTTTGTTTGGGGGAGATGCTTTTCCTGATGCTACCCCTGCTCCCTATATTCATGAAGCCTTTGCCAGTCAGTTTCGGCGTTTAGCAGATGCCAAAATTCCGACTATTTTACTAGTGGGGAATCACGATCAACATTCCCAAGGTAGCGGTGGTGCTAGTTTGTCTATTTATCGCACTTTGGTTGTACCAGGATTCATTGTAGGAGACAGTATCACTACCCATAGAATTAGTACTAGTAATGGGGATATTCAAGTTATTACCTTGCCTTGGCTAAATCATTCCACTTTACTAACTCGCCCTGAGACTGAAGGTTTATCCCTAGGAGAAGTTAGCCAGTTATTGTTAGAGCGATTGCAACCAGTATTAGAAGGAGAAATGCGCCGTCTCGATCCCACAATTCCTACAGTGTTACTAGGACATTTAATGGCAGATCGGGCTAACTTAGGAGCAGAAAGATTTTTAGCAGTGGGTAAAGGTTTTACAATTCCTGTTTCATTCCTGATTCGTCCTGAATTAGATTATGTAGCCTTGGGTCATGTTCATAAACATCAAAACCTCAATCCAGCTAATACTCCTCCCATAATCTACCCAGGAAGTATTGATCGGGTTGATTTTAGTGAAGAGAAAGAAGACAAAGGCTATGTGATGGTAAATGTAGCTAAAGGCAAAGTAGCATGGGAATTCAATCCTTTACCAGTGCGGACTTTTCTTACTATTACCGTTGATGTTTCCGAATCCGAAACACCTGAATCCCAAATATTAGATGCGATCGCAAAATTAGAAATTAGTGATGCTGTAGTCCGTCTTACTTACAAATTGCGTTCCGAACAATTAGAGCTTATTAGTAATGCAACTTTAGATCAAGCCCTAAAAGCAGCTCATACTTATACAATTCGCCCTGAATTAGTCAGTCAGTTAGCCCGTCCCCGCCTTCCTGAATTAGGCTTAGGCAATACCCTTGCTCCCCTGGAGGCTTTGACAGCCTATCTTGATAACCGAGAAGATTTAAGAGAAATCGCCTCAGATATGCTCGAAGCAGCACAAGAATTGTTAGAAACTATTTAATAACCCAAGTTGCGAGTTAGCATAAGGAAGAAAATTAAACCTTAGAGTTTTTTTAACCTAAGAGTAACTAAGCATTAATCTCAATGTCACTGTAGCTTAACCCAATAACATTATTGTTTTACTTATTATTTGATTTCTGATCAAAAAATCAATTGAAAAATTGAGCTTATATTAAGTATTCTTAAAACAATGATAAGTAACGTTCGTTTTGCTCCTTTGAATGTCTTCCTAAATCGCAACATAGAGGGAGGTTTAATTACAGATTTATCTACTAGACTTTATTGGGATATTCCTGTAAAAATTGATGGGGAAGAAGACCGTAACAGCAGACACAATAATGATGAGATTTCTTTTTGGGCAGATTACGTAACAGCTCGAAAGAATGATTATATCTATGATGAGTTGTTCCGTTTAATTGGAGATTTAGATCCTGCTTTATTGCCTGTAGGATATCCTAGGTCTGACCACCGTTTATTTTATGTAGATAAAGATAAAGATGTTGTTGCAGAAGATCGGGATAATAACCTTAAAACTGTTACTAATATTGAGTTTCTTGGGGAAGTAAGCTTTGCTACCGGTTTGATTTTAGAGCAACCAGTAACAGTTAATAATATTGAATTTATCGGGGAAGGCAATATTGCAACAGGAACTTTATTTCAAGATACAGAAGTGGGAGGCATTTCTGGTTTAACTTATGATGCTACTAGTGATACTTATTATGCTCTATCAGATGACAGGGGTAATAGAAATGATCCTCGCTTTTACACTGTAGATATCGATTTATCTGACGGTAGTTTAGATCAAGGGGATGTGGAGTTTCAAGAAGCTAAGACCTTACTTGATTTTACAGGAGAAGCTTTTGAACTGGGCACTATCGACCCTGAAGGAATTGCTTTAGCTAATGACGGCACGCTTTTTATTTCCTCAGAAGGGGATGCAAATAACTCCATTCCTCCCTTTGTTAAACAGTTTAGTCTTGACGGACAAGTTTTTGACCGATTGCCAATACCTCGGAAATTTAGACCCCGTGCTAATGGAAATCGTGGAATTCGCAATAATCAAGCTTTTGAAAGTTTAACTATCACCCCTGATAATCGTTTTCTTTATACTGCGACAGAAAATGCTTTAATTCAAGATGGAGAAAAATCATCTTTAGAAGAGGGAAGTCCTGTTAGGATACTAAAGTTTGATTTAGAAACAAGAAAAGCAGTAGGAGAATTTCTTTATTTTACCGACCCGATTCCCGTTACACCTGATCCTGTTGATGGCTTTGCTGATAATGGGTTGGTAGAGTTACTAGCCATAGATAATACGGGTACATTCCTCGCTTTAGAACGTTCTTTTGCTGTAGGTGTAGGAAATAATATTAGATTGTATGAAGTTAATCTTCAGGGTGCAACGGATATTAGCGGTGTTAGAAGGTTAACTAGAAGAAATGGGGAATTAAAAGATGTCGATGCAGTAGTAGAAAAACGACTAATACTAGATTTTAGCGACTTAGGAATTATTCTAGATAATAGCGAAGCAGTATCTTTTGGGGAAACATTACCCGATGGCAGACAAAGTATTATTGTTACTAGCGATAATAATTTTAATGATGCCCAAAAAACCCAATTTCTAGCTTTTGCTATAGATACAAAAACTATTCCTGCTATTACCCCTACTACAGAAACACCTCCAGAAATCAGATTTGGTAGTCCCGATAATCCCGATCCTAATAATGCCCCAGATGCAGATGATCCCGCAATCTATGTTCATCCTGATAATTCCGAGGAGAGTTTTGTTATTACAACTTTCAAGAATGGTGGTTTGAGGGTTTATGACTTAGAGGGAAAAGAATTACAGAGTATTACTCCTGAAGATATTCGTTATAACAATGTAGATATTGCTTATGATGTCAACTATTCAGGGCGAATTATAGGGGGAGAAATAAAAATTGATTTTGCTGTTGTATCTGATAGAGCTAACGATACATTAGCATTCTTTTCTATTGACCCAGAAACAAAAAGATTGAGTAAATGGAAAGAAGGATTTGAATTTCCCGAATCCATTTTTGGTATAGACGACGGAGAAGCAACTGCTTATGGTCTAGCGACTTACACCAGTCTTGTAGATGGTAAAAATTATGTTTTCGTTTCCCAAGCTGACGGAAATAAAATCGCCCAAATAGAATTTAACCCAACTTTTGGTGCTGGGGACGAACCAATAGTTAATGCGAAAGTAGTCCGTATTATTGAAGTACCCGTTCCTGAAGGGGAAGAGCCAGAAGACTTTCAGGTAGAAGGAATGGTGGTTGATCGCGAAACAGGCTATCTTTATGTAGGACAAGAGGAATTCGGTATTTGGAAATATAACGCTGAACCTAAGGACAACATGGCACCTCTACTAGTTGATTCTGTAGAAGGTGACAACATCACAGCCGATGTAGAAGGATTAACGATTTACTATGGTGAAGATGGCAATGGTTACTTACTCGCATCATCCCAAGGAAATAATACTTTTGCCATTTATGACCGCGCTGGAAGTAATAGTTATTTGGGAAGCTTTGCCGTTGAAGGAGTAGAAGAATCGGATGGAGCAGATATAATTAATGTTCCTCTGGGGGATAGTTATCCTGCGGGATTATTAGTAGTGCAAGATGGTTCCAATACTCCTCAAGTGGTCTTCCCTGACCCTGAAGATGGCGAAATTCAGAACTTTAACACCAATTTCAAATACGTTTCCCTTGCTGATTTTGCTGACATTTTTCCCAACTTACCTAAATACGATCCTAATGCTTTTGATCCTCGCAATCCCCAAGCGAGAACTTTAGTTAATGGTCTTGCCTCTGGAGATACGACCCAAGATTCTACTGTTCTTTGGGCGCGTAGCACAGTCTTAGGAGATATCACTTTTGAATATAGTACTGATAGCAATTTCAATACTATCCTTGGCACAATTAACACTCAAGTTATAGATACCACCCTTCCTATAAAAGTAGAAGTTATAGGCTTAGAAGCAGCAACAGATTACTATTACCGTGTCACTGATGCAGCAGGAGACAGTGAAATAGGAGAATTTACCACCTCCACAGAAATGGGAACAAACTTAGGTTTACGCTTTGGTGTAGCAGGAGACTGGCGTGGAGAATTAGCCCCTTATCCCGCAATTAGTAATGTACCTGAACGAGAGTTAGCCTTTTTTGTCGAACATGGAGATACTATCTATGCTGATGATGGTTCTGATGCAGTATTAAATCCTGATGGCACTCAAAAATCACAAGTAGAAACAATTGAGGAATATCGAGCAAAACATAGTGAAGTTTACAGCCATCGCCTCGGTTATAATGTTTGGGCTGATTTACGTGCCTCTACTTCTATTTTGGCAACAATTGACGACCACGAAGTAACTAATGACTTTGCTGGTGGTGCAGATGCTTCAACCGATAGTAGATTCCCTGAAACAGAAGGTTTAATTAACGATACTCAACTCTTTGAAACGGGGCTACAAGCTTTTCAAGAATATAACCCTCTACGAGATGAATTCTATGGTGAAACAGGAGACGAAGTTACCGCAGGAGAAAGAAAACTCTATCGTTACAATACCTATGGTAGCGACGCAGCAAGTTTTATTTTAGATACTCGTTCCTTCCGAGATGAAGGGTTGACTCCTGCTTCAGATATTACTAATCCCGAAGAAATCGGCAGAGTTTTGACTGAATCTATCACTTTAGACCGAACTTTACTAGGTAAAGCCCAACTAGAGAACTTAAAGCAAGACTTAGTTACAGCAGATAAGGCAGGAATAACTTGGAAATTTATTATGGTTCCTGAACCTGCACAAAATCTCTTCCCAGGTATCAATGTGGATAGCTATGAAGGTTATCTCAATGAGAGGGCAGAAATTCTCAGCTTTATTGAAGATAACGATATTGATAACGTTGTCTTTGTTGCTGCGGATGTTCATATGACATCGGTAAATAATCTTACCTATCAAACTGAACCTCTTGGGGAACAAATAGCTACTAGTGTTTTTGAAATTACTACAGGTGCGGTAGCCTACGATCCTCCTACAGGAGAATTTTTAGCCAACTTCTTTACTGCTACTAATCCCGAACTCCAAGCCTTATACGATTCTCTTCCTATAGCTCCTGATCCTGACAACATCCCTAATGACAAAGATGATTTGGTTAAACAAGCTATCAATGACACCTTACTAACACCACTTGGTTTCGATCCTATTGGGTTAGATAGTAACTTACCTCAAGCAGAAGGCTTAATTGATGCAGAACTTCTCCAAGGAGATTATTACGTAGGACATAGTTACAGTTGGACAGAGTTTGATATTGATGCAGATACTCAACAGCTACGAGTAACTACTTATGGTGTTGATAGTTACTCTGAAGCAGAAATTTTAGCTAATCCTAATGCTATTAACGATTTAACTCCCATCGTCTTAAGCGAATTTGTGGTTAATCCTACTATTGAAGAACCAGAAGCCCTAGATATTCTCTTAGTAAACGATGATGGTTTTGAAGCTGAAGGAATTGATGTTATCTACGAAGGTTTAGTCGCAGCAGGATATGACGTTACCCTAGTCGCACCAAAAGCACAACAAAGTGGAAAAGGTACATTAATTAATGTTGAATCTATCTTCCAACCTGTAGAAGTTGTTGAGTTTGAAGAGAATAAATGGTTTGTGGATGGTAGTCCCATAGTTACCACTCTCGCAGGATTAGACTTTATTCTCGATGGAGAAGAACCAGATTTAGTAATTTCGGGAATTAATGAAGGGGCAAATATTGGCGCAAATATTGCGATTTCCTCTGGTACTGTTAGTGCAGCTACCACCGCTACTAGAAGAGGGATTCCTGCGATCGCAATTAGTGCCAATGGTGACGCTCAAAACCTAAGCGAATCCTATGAAGTGGGTACGGAATTAGTTCTCGATTTAATTGAGGAGTTACAAGCCACTCAAGCACCAGGAGCAGAATTACTACCCGAAGGAGTAGGATTGAGCGTTAATATTCCCGAAAATCGCTCTGGTGGAGTCGCTTTAACCGAATTAGATCAAACTTCTAACATTAATCTGAGCTTTGGAGAACTTCCTGAAGGTTTTGGCGAAGGTGCAGGAGTATTATTTAGCTTTAACGAGCCAATTTCTCCCGATGAAATAAACGATCCTACCTCCGAAGGGGAAAACTTCCTCGCTGGCAATATTACCATAACTCCGATCGATGGTAGTTGGGTAGCTGATAGCAGCATCAGAGAAAGTATCCAATCTCGTTTCTTAGCGGAAATTGCGCTCACTAAAGTTACACCCTTAAACATCCTCTTAACTAATGATGATGGTTTTGAAGCAGAAGGAATCAAAACTATCTATAATGCTTTAACCGCAGCAGGACATAATGTTATTTTAGTCGCACCCGAAGCACAACAAAGCGGTACTGGTACGGCTTTAGATGTAGATGCTATCTTGCAACCTACAGAAGTGGTCAACTTTCAAGAGAATAAATGGTATGTTGACTCGGGAGTAAGAACTACTACCTGGGCTGGTTTAGACTTCATCCTAGAAGAAACCCCTGATTTAGTTATCTCTGGTATCAATGAAGGAGAAAATATCGGTGCTGGTGGTGCAGTTTCCTCTGGTACTGTCAGTGCAGCCGTTACCGCCATTTTAAGAGACGTTCCAGCGATCGCAGTTAGTGCTGGTATCGATTTAACTGACCCCGAAAGAACCGCTACTGGGGTTGCCTATGAAGAAGGTTCGGAATTTATTACCCAGTTAATTGCCCAATTGCAGGCTACTCAAGGAGATTCTGAGACAATTCTTCCTGAAGGTATTGGCTTGAGTGTTAATATCCCCGTCCGTTTCCCTCAAGGCGTTGAGAGTATTCAAGGAGTAGCCTTTACCGAACCCGACGGGATAGAACCTTTTATCATTGATTTTGGTGAAGTAGAAGGCGGTGCTGGGTTGCGTTTTGCCCCCTTCCAGTTAACCGATGGTATTACTATTGCTCCTCTATCCGAAGGAGGAAAATTCCTCTCTGGTTTTATTACTGTAACTGCAATTGACGGAAACTGGACGGCAAACAGTGAACAAGTGGCAGCGATAGGAGATCGTATTGACTCTCTATTACTTCCACCAGAAGTATCTGAGGAAACTATTTTTGGTACTCTCAATGATGACATTATCAAGATCAATGGCTCAAACAATTTAGTATTGGCTGGTATTGGTGATGACACTGTTAATTTATTTGCCAGTGGCGGAAATAATACCGTTTATGGTGGTGTTGGTTATGATATCTTCCAACCTAGTACCGAATTCCCCGATACTATTGCTGATTTTGAACTTGGCGGGGATGTAATTGGTATTGCTGGTGCTAGTTTTGAAGATTTAACTATTACTGCTGATGGAAATAATGTTGTAATTGGTTTGGCTGGTAAGGATATTGCCTTTTTAGTTGGTGTTAATGCTAATGACTTAACTGTTGACAGTTTTGCTTTTAGTTAACTGAATGCTTTCTTTTGAAGATAATGCTGCCAATACGGTTATATCATTTCCCTCTAAGTTTGCCAGAGATGATTGGCGCCTAGGCTCCCTTGCGCCGAAATTAATGTATGGGATATCTAGAGTGATTTGATATCACCTAGATGTTTAGATGTTGAGGTGAATTTTTATGCAAGTATTACAAAATACAGAAATTTATACATTATTTAAAATAAATTAATAAACAGAAATATTTTTACAATTAATTACTACTGTTAGTCATGGCAACATAAGTAGTTATGCAAAATTAATTTGATAGTTGAGATAGGCAGGAGGCAGGAGGCAGGAGGCAGTAGTGATTAGAGAATATACAAATAATTTTGCCCAGGTACTTAGCTAACAATTGGAGACATAGTATGGGTGAAGTGGCTTTTTTTAATTTCTCCAAAACTACTGAATCAAGAATCTAGTGGTTATTAAGAATGGGGATTGCCTGGGAGTTCATTGGACATGGAGCTTTCGGCATCATTACTAAAGAGGGTTGGCTCCCTTACTTTGCGGTCTGGGGCATTTGAGTTTATTGAGCGGGGAGCAAGCTATGCTGCTCCAGTTGTTCTCGCCTTAATTATGAGACTTGCCCGAAAATCTACCTACAAGTCTGTGACGATCCCCTTAAGGGTGAAATCAAAAGGCGAAAATCAAAAGTCCTAAAGGATCCCTAAAGGGTACACCTTCGGATAACCGCGACCCATTTCAAAAGTAATTTATCCAACTCGAAACCGCTCCTAATTTTACTCCTTATTCAGAAATACAAGTAATTGAAGAATCAGAAGCGGTTTCTTGCTCCCATCAATCCCAGAGTTAATCTAGCACAAGTAATATCATTGGGAATTAATTAATATTTTTTGAGAAAAATCATGACAAACTTATTACAAGATAATTCAATAGACAAAAATAGTTTAAGAAAAGATTGGTCTAAAGGCTATCAATCTCAACCAAATGAATATAATTATTGGATTGATGAAGATGAAATTGAAGGAACTATTCCTAATGCCTTACAAGGAACACTATTTCGCAACGGCGTTGGCTCATTAGAAGTCAACGGAGAAAAAATAGGGCATCCTTTCGATGGAGATGGAATGGTTTGTGCTATTACTTTCGATCAAGGAAAAGCTCATTTTAAAAATAGATATGTTCATACAGAAGGCTATCTAAAGGAACAAAAAGCAGGAAAAATACTTTATCGTGGTTTTGGGACACAAAAGAAAGGAGGATGGTTAGCGAATGTTTTTGATACTGAATTCAAAAATACAGCCAACACTAACGTCATTTATTGGGGAAATAAGTTATGGGCAATGTGTGAAGGAGGAAAACCTTATCAGTTAGACCCTAAAACATTAGATACTATTGGTGAGGATAATATTAATGGTCTGTTGGAAGAGAATGACCGCTTTTCAGCTCATCCAAAAATTATCGATAATACTTTTACAAACTTTGGAATCAGGGGCGTTACAACTCAAACTCTTGTTATATTTGAATTAGATAATCAGGGCAGAAAAGTTAAAAAGCATTCACATCCCTTAAAAGACTTCGCCATCCTACATGATATGTTAGTTACCCCTAACTACTACATATTCATACAACATCCTTTTATAGTAAAAGGCTTACCATTTCTTTTCGGATTTAAAACAATAGAAGAATGCTTGGATTTTAATCCAAAACAACCTACTAAATTTATTATAGTTTCTCGTCACAAAAAGCATAAAACAGAAATATTAAAAACCAAGGCTTTTTTTGGATTTCATCACTGTAATGCCTGGGAAAAAAATGGCAAAATTTATATAGAATCAATTCGCGATGACGATTTTCCTAAAACACAACCAGGAATTTTTGATTCTGAAAAAGTTAAGATTGACGATTTTCCTAATGGTGAATTATGGAAATTCGAGTTAAATCTATTTGATAAAACCGTATTTGCTGAAAGAATAGAAGAAAGAGTATGTGAGTTTCCCTCTGTTCATCCAAGCTGGATCGGAAAAGAACATCGTTATGTCTATACAAATACTGTTTTTACTCCAGCATTGAATGGTCCACTACAAACAATCATGAAAATAGATAAACATTCAAAAACAAAACAGTTATGGAATGGAAGCTCAAGAGAATTTGCTGGTGAACCTGTTTTTGTACCCCATCCTAATGGAATTGAAGAAGATGATGGATGGCTAATATCTGTTGTCTATGACGCAGCAAAACATTGTTCTTACCTTCTTATTTTAGATGCTAAGAATATTAACAAGGAAGTCGCTAAAATATACTTAAAACATCATATACCTTACGGATTTCATGGCAACTGGGTATCAAAAATATTTCTCTAATTAGAGGGTAGTCGCACATTTACAACATAATTTAGCTTCAAAGACAAACTACTCTGCAAATACGCAACTCCCTCTAAAAACGAGTTATCAGATGTGGTTACTTAAGATTATTTCCGATAAGGAACTTTATCTAAGCTGATATTCATTGCCGAAACTCTAGGAGGAGTATTGGCTCTAGTAGGCAAACTACGAGCCATATTTAGATATAAAGCAGGAGATCCTGCTTTGGGCTTTTTATCTTGAGGAACAAAACGGCGTACTTCTGATTGCCAAATAATTTGAGGAAAGCCTAGGATTGCACGATAGTATTCATCGTAGCGAGGAGATTTGATATTAAAGGGCATTTCTCCTCCATCACGAGAAGCAAGCACACGACGACGCTGATAAGGTACAGTGTCGTAACCGAAGTTTTCCATGTACTCTTCACTATCTAGAAGTTGATCGATGAAACCTTCTTTTCCTTTAGTTGCAACTACAATTGACCAAGCAATTTTTTCTTTTTCGCTATAAACATCACGTCCTAAAATTCTTTGAACGCACTGTTCTACAAAGCGATAGTTGCTATTTTTAGAGTAGAAACTGTTATTGAAAGTGTTTGACAATAGTAGTCCACGGATAAAGTCTCTTACTGTGATTTGACCACTACGTAATTGAGACTCAAGGAATCTCTCACGATCTGCTTTGAAAGCATGAAAGAAAATTTGACGATATGCTGCTTCAATTAAATCGCCCATATCACCAGGAGAAAGTAAATTCTCCGCAGAGTAAATTTTGGGTTGAGCGTCACCACCAACGTCGTATCCAGAGACACGAGAATTTTGTGTTACTGGCTTATAATTCAACAGAGGAATAGACAAGTCAAGACCTCCAAAGTATCTTGCAAAATATTAAAAAACTTAATCTCGATCATACGTTAGTAGGGGACTTTCTATTAAGGATGGTTACAAAATATTACAGATTAGCAGGAGATATTTAAGTTTTGGGTCAAAAGAAGCCAGCATCGCAGCAGGCAGGAGGCAGAAGGTTAAGTTGTCGCTGAGAAACATAGTTAATGTTTTCTGTCTCCTTGCCCGAAGGGAGATCAAAAACTTTTTAGGACTTCACTACTGGCTATTAACCAAGACTTCCCTCGACGTATTAACTGATAACGCACAATCAGATTATCACTGTTGGATTTAAAAGCATTTGATCTTCCTTTTTGGTAGTACTGGGTTTTTTCTTGGACTTTTGCCTCTATAGTGGCTTGATTTGGCTTATTTGCCCCATAATTTACTTTTAGGATTTCTACGTTATGTTGATACTGGCGATAAATATTATTACTTTTGTCCTGTAGAGCAATCCCGCGCCACTTACCAATTTGGGATGGAGCAAGAATTTTATTGAGCTGATCAATGTTGTGTTGATTGCCTAAAGCTAGGGATTTGGTTTTAAGCCAAGTCTCTACTACGTTTTTTGCGATCGCATCATCTAAAATTACTGGTTTTTCTGAAACTGGGGGCTTAATTTCAGGCTGAGATAGATCTAATGCTGGGGATTCGCTCTTGGGAGTAGATTCCGATTTTGAGATTGGAATATTTGAGGTAGATTCTGAAGCCAGTTTCAATAAATTACGAGTAAAGACAAATCCTAAACTGCCCAAGCCTAAAATTAATCCTAAGGATAGCAAGCTACTTTTAATTAAACTGGCAGAAGTTGGTTGGCGATGGGTGATTCGTTTTTTCTTAGGGTGTTTATTACCACCTAATGCAGATGAATGCTTTGGATTTGGGTTTTGTGGCAAAGTGACCGGTCTTTTTTCCATAGTTGCAGTAGAACTGACAGATTTAGTCTTAAAAGTGGGTTTGCTCCAAGAATTACTATTACCTTGAACAGATTTAGCAACGGGTTTTTTGGCAGGTTTATGCCAAGACCCCCAGTTCCCAAATGATCCTTTCTTGGGTGTTGATACAGTCTGTTCGACCTCAACTGGAGATTTATTTTGAGAGGATTTAGCAACTGGAGATAGTTGGTCTAAATAACGCTGTACTTTTTGATCAGCGAAATATTGATCCAAAGTAACTTGACAATTTTCTAGATCTCTAAACTGAGATAACACTTCTCTTAAAAGCCATTTTTCACCATAAAAGCACAGTCCTGGCAATAAATCTGGAGAATTTTGGGAATACTGCCTAATTAATTCCACCGTTGCCTTCTCTTGACTTTGCTCAATGGCATTTTGAGCCTCTTGTGTCTGCCCCAAAAGCAAAGAACATACTGCTTGTTCCCAATGCACTTCCTCTTGACCTTCTCGCAAAACTTTCAGCATAGCTTGGGCTTTTAAAATTAGATTGGGCTGTTTCGTAGCATAACCTTGTGCCAAAAGAGCATACATCGCCAAATAAGTCCCCACAAAAGAAGCTCGTTTAGCTTCTGTTTCAAACAATTCTATTTGTTCTGTAGTGGTTAAATAATTACGAACTTGTTGAATAAAACCGAGGAATTTATCAAATTTAAGTCCTGAATAGTCTTCCCCTTTCCCCTCAATTCCTTGCCTTTGCTGTAGCATTTCTTTGAGCAACTCTACTCCTGTAGCCCTTTGGGGAGAATTAGCTGGATTATTAGCTAATAAATCTAAAATACGATAGGGTCTGAGCTTATATAAATCCGTTGTTAGTTCTTCTTGTAGCATATAAAATAATTCTTCTTGTTGTAATAAATTAAACCCCATTTGAGCAGAGCAAGCAGCAGTTTCATAATCTTGGATGCGCCATTTTTCCCTGCCCAACTCTAGATAAGATAAAGTCATAGCCAGAACAAGATCTTTTCTGGGATTAATGCCATTAGATGTTGAATTATTTGCTGCTGAAGCCAAGTTTGTTTGGCTAGTCACCAGAGTAGCCAACTCTGTTTTAAACTGGTTGATATAAACCGAGTCATTAAGATATTGATTTCCTAGTCTAATAACCTGTTCATATTCTGCTAGTTCCTGGAGAATAATGAGGGCACCTACTAACAGTTTTGGGGAGATTTCAATAGTAGGATAGACGGAATAGGATTCTGCTGTTAAAGCTAGCTGATTTTGAGGAGATGAATTATTATTAGGCTTTTCTGATGCTGGGGTTTGAGATCGCTCTTGTGGTAAATTCTGAGATGTTTTTAAAGATACAGATTCATCTAAAGAACGATTTATTCTACCTGAAGTTTTACCGTTTTTCGTTTCTGGGGAGCCAGGAGTTGCAGTAATAGAACTTGGTTCTTGTTTCAATTTAGTCAGGAATTTCCCATCATATTCTGCCCGTTGAATCTCATCGGATAAAACATCATAAGCCTGCTGCAATAAACTTTGACGAGCCTCAATGGCGATTGCAGTATATTCACGACGCGGTTTCTGCTGAATTCGATCTTCATAGGCGCGGTCAATTTGTTCTTTATTGGCTTTGATCGGAACGGTCAGAATCCTATAATAATCGAGGGAAATATGCACGGTTAGCTTCCTATGTACCAGATGGTATTTAAACGACTCCAGCTACTAAATGAATACAGAATCTTATTAACTTTTGTTACTGTGTAATGTTAATTAGATAAATGTACTTTCTAATAATGCCAAAGATTTTTGGGAAAGTCTGGAATTAAGTAAAAATATTTAGAATTAATTAAGAAAATTGATAAAGTGCTTCATGAACCAACCTCTAAGAGTTAGAAAATATGAGTCAAAATCAAGCAAAAATTATTGTTCTCGATGACGATCCTACTGGTTCGCAAACGGTTCACAGTTGTCTGTTACTAATGAGCTGGGATGTCCCAACTCTGAAGATAGGGCTACAAGATGCTGCACCAATCTTGTTTATTCTCACTAATACTAGGGCTATCGCCCCATCTCTGGCAGCTCAAGTCACCCAAGAAGTTTGTCAAAACTTAAAAATTGCGATCGCAGAATTGGGAATTCAGGATTTTTTGATCGTAAGTCGGTCTGATTCTACCTTAAGGGGTCATTATCCTATCGAAACCAATGTTATTGCCCAAGAACTAGGTGGTTTTGATGCTCATTTTCTCACCCCTGCTTTTTTTGAAGGAGGTAGAGTTACCATTGATAGCGTTCATTACTTACTAATTGATGGAGTAAAAACCCCTGTTGATCAAACAGAATTTGCCCAAGATTCTGTATTCGGCTACAGTCATAGCTATTTACCAGATTATGTGGCTGAAAAAACCCAAAATTCTATTACGGCTAAGGAAGTAGAGCGAATTACTTTAGAAGATATCCGCACCCAAGGAGTAGAAGAGAAGTTACTATCCCTTACTAATAATCAATGTGTAGTAGTGGATGGAGAAACTCAAGCTGATTTTGACAAGTTTGCCCAAGGGGTTTTGGCTGCCACTAAACAAGGTAAACGCTTCCTATTCCGCTCTGCTGCCAGTCTTCTAACATCCTTAGCTCAATTGGGCGACCAACCAACACCACCAGAAGCTATGGCAAACTATAAACCTAGTGACAAGCCGGGAGTGATTTTAGTTGGCTCCCATGTCCGCAAAACCACTGAACAATTAAGAAAATTATTAGAAGAATCGGACACAGTAGGCATTGAAATAGATGTTAAAGCCTTAAGAGATGATCCCTCATCTAGGGATAATATCTTACAAAAAACTCTGGCACTAGTTAATACAAGCTGGCAAGGAGGAAAAACTCCCGTAGTTTATACTTCCCGTGAAGAATTAACCTTTACTGATGTTCAACAACGTCTTAAATTTGGTAAAACCGTGTCTGCTTTATTAATGGATGTGGTGCGAGGATTACCCTCAAAAATTGGATTCTTAATTAGTAAAGGGGGCATCACTTCTAATGATGTGCTATCGGATGGCTTAAACCTAACCACCGCCAGACTTCTAGGGCAAATATTACCTGGGTGTTCTGTAATTCGTACAGGAGCAGATCACCCTCAATTTCCCAATCTACCCGTAGTTTTATTTCCAGGCAACGTGGGAGAGAACCATAGTTTGGCAACTGGGTTTAAATACTTAAGAAATTCCTAATCTTTTGCCATAGCCAACTTACGCTACTATGTCCTTGAGAAATAACCCTATAACCCCAATTTATGGAATGGTTGCCGATCCCAAGTTATCTTTAGATTTGCCTAGCGATACTCCTCTCTTGCCTGTAGTGGAAAAATATTCCCAAATCCGTCTCAAGAGCGAAGATAATAGACTGTTTTTACTCCTCCCAATTGAAAGCGAACTGGAACAAGAATTATCTTGGGCAGAATTATGGCAAGAACTTAAACACTATTTGCAAGGACGAGAAAAATCTTGGTCTGCGGGAGATTCTGTATCTTTAATTGCTCAAGATCAATTACTAGATGTTCAACAATTACAGACCATCGCTGAAATTTTAGCAGAAGTAGACTTGGTTCTAGAAACTGTGGCGACAACCCGTCGTCAAACAGCAGTTGCTGCTGCTACTGGAGGTTACTGCGTAGAACAAAATAAACTGTCTCAATTGTCTTTGACCTCTAGCACTGAAACTTCTGAGGAAAATCTAGCAGAACCCCTTTACTTTAACCAAACAGTACGTTCAGGGGTAGAATTACGTCATGAAGGGACTATTATAATCTTTGGTGATATCAATCCTGGGGGGGTAGCGATCTCTGCTGGTGATATTTTTGTTTGGGGACGCTTGCGAGGCATGGCTCATGCTGGAGCAAAGGGCAATCGGCAATCTCGAATTGTTACCCTCCAAATGGATTTTACCCAACTACGTATTGCTGACTCCGTGGCACGATATCCTAAATTTTTGCCCAAAAGTGAACAACCAGAAATCGCTTTCATTAGTGAAGAAGGAATTAGTTTAGCAAAGGCAATGGATTTTGCCAAAACCCACGAATTTTCTGAACTTAAAAGTGTCTGGTTAGATCGACCATAAATCAATAAATATAAAAAACCCAACTAATACAATTTTTTTTAATAATATCTATGAGTCGCATAATTGTTGTTACTTCTGGTAAAGGTGGAGTAGGTAAAACTACAGTTACATCGAATTTAGGTGCAGCATTGGCAAAACTCAATCGTAAAGTGGCTCTACTAGATGCAGACTTTGGACTGAGAAACCTAGATTTGCTCTTAGGACTAGAAGAAAGAGTAGTTTATACCGCTCTGGATGTACTAGCAGGAGATTGTCGTTTAGCTCAAGCTTTAGTAAAAGATAAACGTTTAAATGGGCTGGTGTTATTACCAGCAGCCCAAAACCGCAATAAGGAAGCTGTATCTCCCGAAGATATGAAAAAAATTGCTAGTGCTTTAGCTAAAGGTTATGACTATATTATCGTCGATTGTCCTGCGGGTATTGAACTAGGATTTCGCAATGCTATCTCCGCAGCTAAGGAAGCTCTAATCGTTACTACACCAGAGATTGCAGCAGTGAGAGATGCTGATCGAGTTATTGGACTTCTAGAAGCTGAAGGTATTCATAAAATTAGCTTAATCGTTAATCGTGTCAAGCCCAAAATGGTAGAAGACAACAAAATGATGAGTGTAGATGATGTGTTAGAGTTGCTCGCGGTTCCTTTGATTGGAGTAATTCCTGACGATGAAAGGGTAATTGTAGCAACCAACAAAGGAGAACCTTTGGTAATTGGGGAGGAAAAGTGTCTTCCTGCCAATTCTTTTATGAATATTGCCAAACGTCTCGAAGGAGAAAAAGTACCCTTTATTGATCTAATGAGCGAAAACGATAATATACTAAGTCGGTTACGCCGAATGTTTGGAGGCTAAACTCTCAGCTATAAAATAATTATGATCAACGAAATTTTAGATATGCTTTTTCTGCGTAATAGCAATAAAAATAGTCGGCAAGAAGCTAAAAGACGCTTACAATTAGTTATTGCCCATGACCGCGCCAGCCTCAATCCTGAACTTGTAGCCTCTATGCGAGAGGAAATTTTGGATGTAGTAGCTCGTTATGTGGAAATTGACCGAGAACAAGTAGAGTTTGGTTTGGAAAACAGCGAGCGTATTACAGCTCTCATCGCTAGTTTACCCATTCGTAAAGTTAAACGAGTTGTCAAACCACAGTCCTCATCAGAAGCTCCTAATAGTGATTCTGATGATCAGGATCTTGAAGATAATGATCTGATTATGGAACTGTAAACTACCCACCGCTTATTAACTCACCTAATGAGATACAACAAATATCTCGGGTTTCGTTCATATGCGAATCGGCATCCTTTAGGATGGTTAATGGCTAATCGTTCATCGACTGTACCTCACTTATTTGAGAAAGGATAGTATTTCTAGGATTAAGTTGAAAAAGATTGCTGCAAAATTACTGGGAGCAAATGACCCAAGTAGTAAGCAGATTAGACAAGACTGCGAATATTTGAAGAATCAGAAAAAGTAAACTGAAGTAAACTGTAGTCATTTTAAGACACAATTGCAATCACTACACATTTCGATTTTTCCAAAATAGTCAAATAGGTTGCTTTCTGTAAAATGGTACTTAAGTAGTTGTCCCAAATTAATTACATAGTTGGGAGAGGGAACAGGCAATAGGCAATACAAGGGTATCTAATGTGTAAATAATTATGCTTAGGTACTTACTGCATATAAAAATTCAACATGACTAGTATCAATCTTGATAATTTGAGTGACCATGTTAGTCATCAATTAGAGCAGAGAGCAGCAATCAAAGGTTGCTCCATCAAATCTGAATTAGATTCAATTTTAAAAATTATTTTTGCTACACAAAATCCCAAAAAATCACTAAAAGAGTTACTTCTTGCTATGCCAGATGTAGGAGAAGATATGGATTTTATTCGTTACACGAAATGAAAAGATATTATTTTTATTTATAATCCTTTCGATATAAACTAAGAATTTAGTCTTTCTTTTCTTCGTTTTATGAGCTACTGGCGATCGCAAAAATTAAAAAATCGCACTGGTACAGAAATTTTTGAACAGTTATATAGTCAGGAAAAGATCGCAACTTTATTAGAAAGTCCTTTTCCGACTCCCACAGATTATCCCCATTTATCCCGTTATTCTATATGTGGTGGCGCGCCCATAACTATCAAGGGAAAGCTGCAACTATATACCCCATTATTAGGACAAGTTCTACCCTTTTTACAATCATTGCTATCACAAAAAACAGCATCTAATCCAGAAATAGATCATCTTCCTTTTACTGGTGGTTGGTTGGGATGGTTTAGTTACGATTTGGCTTGGGAAATCGAAAAACTCCCTAATATTAATCCTGATCCTCTTCCTTTTCCTGTCGCATATTGGTATCAACCATCAACCTTTGCTGTTTTAGATCACCAAGAACAAATCCTCTGGTTATTCGCAACCTCTCCCCAACAACTAGACGAGCTAGAAACCAAACTTAACTCTCCCCAATCCCCCCAGTCTCCCTTGTCTCCCTTGTCTCCCCAGTCTCCCTTATCTCCCATCGCCTACCTAACACCTCAAGAAGACTACGAAACAGCAGTTAGAAAAGCCAAACAACATATTAAAGCAGGAGATATCTTTCAAGCAAATTTATCTTTGAGGTTTCAAACTACTACTAATGCTGATAGTTGGAGTATTTATAAAACTCTACATCAAATTAATCCTTCCCCTTTTGCTTGTTATTTGCGATCGCCTTGTGGTATAATAGTCAGTTGTTCTCCAGAAAGACTAGTAGCTCTGCAAGGAAATACAGCCCAAACTCGACCTATTGCAGGAACGAGAAGCAGAGGAATTAACCTACAACAAGATCGAGAATTAGCAGCAGAATTACTGGCGAATGCTAAAGAGAGAGCTGAGCATATTATGCTACTGGACTTAGAGCGCAATGATCTCGGAAAAGTCTGTCAATGGGGTTCAGTAGCGGTGGACGAACTATTAGTAATAGAGCGATATAGTCATGTAATGCACCTGGTAAGTAATGTAATTGGAAAACTCAAACCAGAATCTAATTCTATAGATTTAATTCGGGGAATGTTTCCTGGAGGAACAATTACTGGTTGTCCGAAAGTGCGATGTATGGAAATTATCGAAGAGTTAGAGCCAGTAAAGCGCAGTCTATTTTATGGTTCTTGTGGTTATATCGACAAAAGGGGCAATTTAGACTTAAATATCTTAATTCGTACCCTACTATATACTAGTGATGGCACAAAAAATACTGTTTATGGACAAGTGGGAGCAGGAATTGTAGCTGACAGCGATCCTGAGCGAGAATGGTATGAATCTTTGAACAAAGCAGAAGCACAGTTAACTGCACTAAAGTTAGTTTAGCTGATATTAAACATCATCTAAAAATTTGCTCACACAGGAAACAGTTAATATATTTTCTGGCTCACCTTCAAAGGGAATAGCTAAATCATAAACTTGGGTTTCAATCTCTTTGCTGACTCTAGATATTGCAGTCAAATTGCCTTTGACTAGAACCACACAAAAGAAAGTCTTGTTGTAGCGAGAAACAAAGTCTCTATCGCGAACAATATCACAAATAACTTTAGAGATATTTTTTAAGGTCGCACTAATAATTTTGTCTGAATAAGTATTGGAGTATTTGTAAAAGTTATTAATTTCAATCGTTAATAGAGGTAATTCTTCCACAGAAAATTCTTCTTGTAATGTGTCAAGAAAAACCTCTAAATAGTAGCGATTAGGTAAAGAAGTTTCCTTGTCAAAAAACATACTGGTTTTAGCCTTACGATCCAAAAAATTACTTAAAGCTATAGCAGAACAAGATGCAGACAAAATACTAGGAATACTGGGCAACCACCATCCTTGCAAAAATAAAC
>JASJDB010000415.1 GCA_030065315.1 Xenococcaceae cyanobacterium MO_167.B52
GATAACACCAAAATTCATAACATTATATAATTAAGCTCAAAAATTAGGATAGATAGTTAATCGTGGCAAAGCCCAAAGCAGGTATTATTTACAACGATATAAAACCCATGGCTTGCCGGGTAGCATTAGAGATAGAACAAAAACTGACTGCCTGTGGTTGGGAAGTTGCTACCAATACAGGAGTTGGTGGCATCCTGGAATACTCTACTCCTGGTAGTCCTGTTTGCCATACTAAGATTGAACAATTAGTGCCACCTAATTTTGATTCTGATATGGTATTTGCGATTGTTTTAGGAGGTGATGGCACTGTTTTATCAGCTTTTCGCCAGCTTGCTCCTTGTGGTATCCCATTACTTACTGTTAATACAGGACACATGGGATTTTTAACTGAAACCTATCTCAATAAACTTTCCCAAGCTCTAGAAAAATTATTAGTAGGAGAGTATGAAATAGAAGAACGTTCGATGCTAACTGTCAAAGTATTTCGTAATGATGCTCTATTCTGGGAAGCTTTGACTCTAAATGAAATGGTTTTGCATCGAGAACCTTTAACCAGTATGTGTCATTTTGAGATTCAAATTGGTAAACACGCTCCTGTAGATATTGCAGCAGATGGCATTATTATTTCTACTCCTACTGGTTCTACAGCATATTCTTTGAGTTCAGGAGGTCCCGTGGTTACCCCTGATGTTCCAGTATTACAGTTAGCTCCTATTTGTCCCCATTCTCTGGCTTCTCGGGCTTTAGTGTTTTCTGATCGAGAAGAAGTTAATGTTTTTCCTGCTACACCAAACCGTATGGTAATGGTAGTAGATGGCAATGGAGGCTGCTATATACTACCAGAAGACCGAATTTATCTGGCTAAATCCGATTATAAAGCCAGATTTATCCGCTTACAATCACCAGAATTTTTCCGCATTTTACGAGAAAAGTTAGGATGGGGTTTGCCCCATATAGCCAAACCGAATTCTGTGGAACTTCCTTGATAGATTTTGTATCTTCAAGAAGACAGCTTCGGCATTTTGAGGATCATGATTGATAATTTTCGCGTTCTTTTACTAACAGACGAAGCTTTTTCGCGCCAAGCTAGTCCAGACTTACAAGCAGCAGGGTATTATCCTGTAATCGAAAAAGAGATTATTCCCAGTTGGCAAAAATTCAACATTTTTGAACCAGCAATGGTGATCATAGATAAGAAACGGAGTGGAGAATCAGGAATTAATTTTTGTCATCAATTGAGGAGTGATGGAATAAGGATTCCTATTCTCATGTTGGTAGAAGAGGACACAGTAGCCGAGAGAACTGCTTGTCTGGAAGCTGGTGCCGATGATTATTTGCTCAAACCCTATAATAGGGAAAAGTTACTGAGCTTAATTCATTTGTATCTCAAGCCTACTATTAACGTCACGGAACAATTACGCTTTGGGGAATTAGTTTTAGATTTAACTACTCATCAAGTTATTAGAAACGGCTCTGAGATCGACTTAACTACTAAAGAATTTGAACTATTAAAGTACTTAATGTCCAATCCCAATAAAGTTCTCAGCCGAGACAGAATTATCGAAAATGTCTGGGGAAATGACTATCGAGGAGAATCCAATGTTATTGAAGTTTATATTCGCTATTTACGCTTAAAAATTGAAGTTGAAGGTAAAAAAAGGGTGATTCAAACTGTCAGAGGTGTTGGTTATGTATTGCGGGAAAGCTAGACATTTAACATTTAACATTTAACATTGACCGTGCCTATTCGATACAGAGGTTAGACATTGAACAGTTATCAGTTATCAATGAAGAAAATAATTAGTTTGGGAATTTTGGCTTTATCGTTAGTGGTTGTTAGTTCTTGTGGGGAAATTAGCTCTACTAAGACTAATAATGTGGCACAAGCTGATGAAGTTGAATCTCAACCCCAAAGATTACCTATTACAGCTCAGGTAAATATTAATGGTGAAGTTATTGAATTGGAAGTAGCTCAAACTCCTGATCAACAATCAAAAGGTTTGATGTTTCGTGAAGCACTAGCTGATAATAGGGGGATGTTTTTTCCCTTTGCTTATCCTAGAGTTACCCGTTTCTGGATGAAAAATTGTTTGGTTCCTTTGGATATGATTTTTCTGAGAGATGGTAAAGTAGTTGCGATCGCAGATAGGGTTCCGCCTTGTAATAGTGCGCCAGAGGATTGTCCAGTTTATGGTCCAGATGTCCTAGTGGATGGGGTTATAGAGTTACGAAGTGGCAGAGCCAAAGAATTGAAGTTGCGGGCAAGCGATCGCTTAAAAATCGAGTTTTTAGATATTTCGCAATAAAACTCAGCAATACTTTAAATTCTCAGTTGATTCTAAATTTTATACTACAAAATATACCTATTCTAAACATTACAGAAAATTGGGTAATTAATTTTCTGCATAGTTAACTAGATTTAATCCTAAATAGGACTGCAATTTAGCAGGTGGTTATCTAATTTTTCACAATAATAAAATATATTTTCTGGATTGTGATCTAGAACACTGGCAAAGTAAAATACGACTCCAATAATGGATAGAACTATCCCAAGATAGTTGCTTAACTAATGATCCTATGGGGATCATAATTGCGTATTTATTCTGTTGAGATTACATAAATTTAAAGGAGGTCGATAAAATTGAAAAATTCTATTTATAGTAAATTGATTCAATTTTTAAAAGATGAATTAGGTTTGTCTCCTGATTCTTTAGAGATTGCCAAAAAAGCTAGTGAGCAAAATCAAGGCCCCATTCCTATGGTGTTATGGCAATATGGTTTGGTCACTATTGAAGAATTAGAACGTATTTATGACTGGCTCGAAGCAGTTTAAAGATTCAATAGTTTTCGGCGTACAAGATCGAGAGCTTTGTAGGAGCTTAAATACCTAATGAGTGAACGCTCTCTATCTTTGCCAAAACGACATTCAAAACTTTCTATTTCACCATCAGGACTGGCAAGACCAAGATAAACTAACCCCACAGGTTTGGTGTCTGTTCCCCCATCAGGTCCCGCTATGCCAGTAATACTAATACCCCAATCGGAGTTCAGTTTTTGTTTGACTCCTTGTGCCATTTGTTTCGCTACGGGATGACTCACTGCCCCCCATTGATCAAGAGTTGCTTCTGAGACACCAAGCAAAGCCATTTTTACCTGATTACTATAGGCAATAATTCCTCCCAGAAAATATTCAGAACTTCCTGGCACTGCTGTTAAGATTGCGCCTAAACCACCACCAGTGCAGGATTCTGCCACTGCAATAGTTTGTTTGCGATCGCGTAATATCTTACTGACAACTGCTTCTAGGGTGTCTTCATCTTTGCCAAAGTAATCTAATCCAGCAATCTGTTGTATCTCTGCTGCTACTGGTTGAATCAGAGCCATTGCTTCGGTTTCTGATGCAGCTTTAGCAGAAATCCTTAAGCGAACTTCCCCCGCTGAAGCATAGGGAGCAACAGTAGGATTTTTCAAAGAAAATAAATGATTTACTTTAGTTGCTAAAGTAGATTCTCCAATACCCCGAAATCGCAGCATTTGGCTATAAATAATATCTTGACCCCAACCCTGACTTTTGAGGAAAGGTATAGCTGTTTCTTGCCACATCCTTCGCATTTCGGAAGGCACACCAGGGAAGGTTAAGATGGTAATAGTTTTACCATTGTAGGGAACTTCCCAGATGATACCTGGGGCTGTACCTGTAGGATTAGGTAATATTTTCGCCCCTACAGGAATCAAGGCTTGTTTACGATTGTTAGAGGTCATTTTACGACCGATGGAAGCAAATTTAGTTTTAATTACCTCAACAATTTCGAGATTTTCTTCTAGGGAAGTTTTGAAGAATTTGGCGATCGCTTCTGTAGTAAGATCGTCAGGAGTAGGACCCAAACCCCCTGTAAAAATCAGAATATCCGCTCTAGAAGCAGCAACCTCAATAACTTGATGAATACGCTCTAGATTATCTCCCACAACGGTTTGATAGTAATGGGGAATTCCTAAACCAGCCAATTCCTGGGCGAGATACTGACAGTTCGTATTGAGAATATCTCCTAGTAAAATTTCAGTTCCAATACAAATAATTTCGGCACTCATTTATTGCTTGAACATATTAGACACTCTAAGAATATCCTGTTTACTGATTAATAATTTGATCTATTGAAATAGGGATATCGGGAAATGCCAAGGGTTTAATTGTTCCAGTAGTAAATGTGGATTTACTGGCATAATCTCCATCTAAGGGTTCTCGAAACACTACCAAGTGGGATTTTTTAAGATTTACTACCCAATATTCTGTAATACTCGCTTCAGCATAAATTTTATTTTTGATTTCTAAATCCTTCTCTAAACTAGAGTTAGCATATTCAATTAGCCAAAAAATATTTTCTGGAAAGGGATGATGTTTTCGATACTCTCTTCCTAATCTTTGCACAACAGCAATATCTGGTTCGGGTTCAGAATTATTGGGTAAAGTAATGGGTTTAGCATGGCGAATTTTTGCTCTTTCTGCCAGTAACTTGGTTAAATACTCTCCAGCTTCATCACTACAATAAGCGTGAGGCTCTCTTTCTGGAGGCATTTCGATAATTTCTCCTTTGAGTAGTTCTACGTTGCGATCGCATAATATACCAGCATCAACCATATGATGGTATTCATCTATTGTCCATTTTGCAGCAATACAAGTCATTCTGCTTACTCGGGCTATTTCATACTGCCATTATACAAGTGTAGTTTTTAGCTTTGCTCAAAAAGCAATTTAGCTATGCGAGGAGAAGCCCCGCTTTCTGTGCGATAGCACGAAAGTCGGGACTTTTAAACGCCTGGGAAGGGAAACCACAACGCTTCGATTGGATATGCTGGGGTTCCCCCAGCATCCCTCTCGCGCAGGCGACAGCCCCTCATGAATGCGAGTCACTTTTTGTGCTACCGATATTTTATAGTAAATTAAAATTGCTCTAATGCTTCGAGTTGTCAAGGTAAGATTAAAACCAAATAGCCAACAGCAGCAAGCCTTAAATCAAGCTTTTGGCAATTGTCGCTGGCTGTGGAATCATTGTCTTAGCTTGATGAATCAAACTTATATAGATACAGGCAAAGGTTTATCTGGGTACGAAGTTAAGAAGCAAATACCACATCTCAAAAAAGAGTATGAATGGTTAAAGCTGACTTACTCTCAATGTTTACAGCAGGTTTGTTTGAATCTTGGTGTGGCATTTAATAATTTCTTTGAACGTAGAGCTAGATATCCTCGCTTCAAATCAAAGCATGGCAAACAATCAATACAGTATCCGCAAAATGTGGAGCGGATAGATGATTATTTGAAATTGCCAAAAATTGGAGAGGTTAAAGCTATATTTCATCGAGAAATTGAGGGCAAAATCAAAACTGTAACTGTATCTTTAAACAAATCTGGGCAATATTTTGCTGCTATTCTATTTGACGATGGCAAAGACAAACCAGAATCAAGCAATAAAGGAAAAGCTATAGGAATCGACTTAGGTTTAACTCATTTTGCTATCACGAGTGATGGAAGTAAATTTGATAATCCCAGATGGATAGATAAACACGAGCGTAATTTAAAGATCAAACAACAGCAATTATCAAGAAAGCAAAAAGGAAGTAATAATAAAAATAAATCAAGATTAAAAGTAGCTAAAGTACACAATAAAATAGCCAATTGTCGTTCCGATTTTCACCACAAGCTATCACGCAGGATGGTTGACGAGAATCAAGTTGTATGTGTTGAAAATCTATCAGTAACGAACATGGTTAAAAATCATAAATTGGCGAAAGCTATTTCTCAAGTAGGTTGGGGGCAATTCTGTACTATGCTTAAGTACAAAGCCGAGCAAGAAGGAAAAATTTACCAAGAAGTAGAGCGATTTTTTCCGAGTTCTAAGACTTGCAATGTTTGTCTCAATCAAGTAGATAGCCTACCACTAGAAATCAGAAAATGGAATTGTGCTAATTGTGGCACTAAAAATATAGATCGTGATGTTAATGCTGCAAAAAACATCCGCGATGAAGGACTGCGTATTATTAAGACCTCTGGAACGGGGGATAAAGCCTATCGCCAAACTGTAAGACGAAGTAATAGAGGACGCAAGAAATCTACTACT
>JASJDB010000416.1 GCA_030065315.1 Xenococcaceae cyanobacterium MO_167.B52
TTTTTGTCCCCCAATAAATGCTCTGAGATCATCAATGACTGCTTGCTTAATTTCTTGAGCAGTGTGCTGCCAATTTTGACTAATAACCTCACAGAGTCTATCCAGACCATATTGTTTTTTCTGCAAATCGAAAGCTTCGGGAATGCCATCAGTGTAAAGAACTACCCCATCACCAGGATGTAACTCAACCATAGTATGGTCAATAAAATCAGCGATGTCATCGTCAAGACCAATAGGTAAACCTAAATCCATGGTGTCAATACGTTCAATGTAACCTCCTGAGCGCACCACCAGGGTTTCTTCATGTTGTCCACTGATGCTAACTCTCCCCTCCGAGTAGTTCAAAATAGCTAGGGTGAGGTTTTTATCAGAGTTCATCCGTTGCACGTTGCGGTAGATAGTGCGGTTGAGGGTATCTAGGAACCTCACAGGATCTTGCTCGCGAATTTCTTGTAGGGTACATACTGCGGTTTGGGTCATTAGCATCAACAGACCACTCTCTAAACCATGCCCAGTTACATCGCCAATGCCTACGGTGACAATCCCATCTGTTTCCAGCACGTCATAGTAGTCTCCCCCCATTTCAGCTGCTGGTTCCATAAAGCCAGCAATATCCAGACCTTCGATGCTTGCCAATTCTTCGGGTTTAGGCAAAACCATTTGCTGAATCTGCCGAGCTACGTCTACTTCCGCCCCCAGGCGTAGGTTTTCTGTCTGGAGTTTTTCATTGAGTTGGATGATTTCGGCATTGGCAGCAGCCAGTTGAGTTGTGCGTTCTTTAACCCTGATTTCCAGTTCTTCAGTGGTTTTGGCTAACTTAGTAAAAGATTCTCGCAATTGTTGTGCCATGCGGTTAAAAGACTGCGCTAAGATATCAATCTCGTTGACTCGGTATTGACCAACGTTTTGCTCTAGGTTGCCCGTAGCGACTGCTTCAGAAGCCTGACTTAACCTCAGAATAGGTTTAGTAATCCAGTGGGCAGTAAAGATCCCTAAGATAGTGGCAATACCCAAGGCAGCTAAACAGAGCAAAATAGTAGTCCTGGTGTTGGCATTGATCTGTTCCATAAAGTCAGATTCGGGAACGACTACGACACTAAGCCAATCAACTCCACGTCTATCATTAATGGACATTACTTGCACAAATTGTCGCTGACCACTAATAGTGAAACTAAGCTGTTGTCTACTGTTAATACTGGTTAAATTGTCAAAATAGTCAGTTAAATATTTGAAAGTGGAGCGAGTGATCATATCCCTACTCTCACTCGCAGCCAGTCGTTGTGGAGTGTTATTTTTGATCATAAAAGGGGACTCGGTACTGGAAGTAGCAATTAACAGTCCCGAACGCTCCAGGATAAAAGTTTTTCCCGACTTGCCAATTTTTAAACTGCGGAGAAAGTCGCTAATTTGAGCAATGGTTAGATCCGTGGCTAAAATCCCTTGAAACTTTCCTGTCTTATCGTAATAGGGTTGTCCCAAGGTAATTGCCAGAGTAGGAGGGTTTACCCAGGCATAAATTGGTGTCCAAGCTGGCTTATCGGCTTGTTTAGGAACAATGTACCAAGGTCGTCGGCGAGGATCGAAGTTGGGAGAAGTTTGCAAAAATTTGCCCCGCTTCCCCTGTTCGTCGATGGCATAGGTTTGCAAGACTCCTGTAAAATCCGTCACTTGATAGGCAAAAGTGCCGTCATCGTTGACTGCTAAACCGACAAATTCCCCACTGTTGCTACCAAATTGAATATAACTGATCAGATTAAAAAGTTGACTTTGTCGCCAAAAGTGAGGCTCCATGCTGGGCAAATCTTCTAAATCTAACTGTCCCAAATCTATGGCATCTTTATTGAGCTGATTGACTAGATGAGGAGTTTCTAAATAGAGATTGAGACGCTCTGAGATTCGCTCTCCAACTTCTAACATCAACTGATTTGCTAGCTCTTCAACTGCTTTCTGTCCGTTTTGAAAAGAGAGATATCCCACTAACCCTACAGCTCCAAAAATTTGCAGAATAAAGGGTAAAATCAGTAATAACCGTAGAGATATCTTTTTAGAAGGATTCATTACTTATTGTTTATAGCAGTTCTCATACTGAGGCAGGTTCAGCATCTTCATCTGGGTCAACTTTACCATTCTGACATTTTTCTCTCTTTGAATTACGCTTAATTACTTATTGATTACTTTTGCCAACAAACTCAATTCAATCGCGAACAAAATCTCATTTCTCATCTCTTTTTCTCTAGGAATTTTTAAAATGAGAATTGCTGATATTTGTCAGCGCCAGTAGCGCAATTCTTCACTTATTTACACAATAGAGCTGTATCCTTTCGTTGATCAAATAGGATTTGATGTAGAATCCTTTGCCTTTCAATGTTCCGTCAATGATTCCTCCCAGTCCTCTTGCCAAATCAACTAAGTCCGTGTACTTTAGCATTGGCGCTCCAAATGGCTCGGACGCTTTATCGCGATGCGCGGTAAGAAGCCTTGTTTCTGGAGGAAGTAGCCCGAGCAATCGGCGAGCACTATTCAAATATTCGTTTATATTAGAGCCGGGTATCCCCCCCGCCACATTGAGGCCCGGACAGAGGAAGTCCCCGGTGAACAAGTATGCGTGCTCACGGTCAAAAAGCGCGATGCAGTTCGGTGTGTGACCCGGTATGTGGAGCACAGTGAGCGTTCGGCCTCCTAGGTCGATGCTCGAATCTGGAGTCCACCATTCCGATACGGTCAGTTTTGGCGCCTCGATCCCCTCTACAAAACCAAGATGCTCTTTTACGGACACTTGAAATGTACCTGATTGTAATCGCCTACGGAGATGAGGCAGCTCGGGAAGAGCAGTACCATCAAATTTATCATGATTGCCTATGTGGTCATAATGTAGGTGTGACTGACTGACTATTACTGGTAACATAGTCAGTGATTCAACGACTGGCTTGATGTCTCGAACTCCAGATCCAGTGTCAAACAAAACAGCGCGCTCTTCACCTATAATCAGATAATTGTAATTATGCTGATGGTATCTTGGTTCGCCAATTGCTATCGTTTGGGAATCAATGTATTCAATAGTGAAATAGTCATCGTACCATTTAACCGACCTTGATTCCACGGTAGGCTCGCCCAGAGTCGGAGACGGCAAAAATAGCCCGCCAGCTCGTGCGAATAAATAACGTCGCTGTGGCCATAATAAAGCTGCGACGATGACAAGTAGTACGAAAGGTATGATAATTTGCATGAAGTTCTCCCCACAAAATTGGCGTTACGTCTCAAGCAGCGGGAGGGGGACTGTAACTGCTCGGTGATGGCCTCCAATGACCCCTTTTCCTCGCCTACTACTTTCATAATATTAGAGCTGATTTATTCAGATCATGCAAGACTTCACTCAGTTGAATGGCAATTCCCAGGAATTCGCTTAGAGAACGGGGGGACTCCTACCAATATTCTCCGAGGGGTATCTCCCCTTCATCCTGCATCACCAGGGCATAACCATTGCCATAGTCTTCTAGAGCCAGAGGTTGAACCAGCAGAGGATGCTCTAGCTCACGGGTGAGCAGGTATTGGTTGCGGAATTTTACTAACTCATTGAGGTTAGGGAGGGGGTTGCGTAAAACTTTGATGATGACTGGTTGGTCATCAATACCTCGGATAGCTCGATAAACCAGGGTGTTGGTTCCAGTATAGATTTGCTTAGTTTCTCGATAATCAGGCAGGTGCAGCATCTTCATCTGGGTAAACTTTACCAGAGGTTTAGAATTGGCAAGATTGGTAAGATTATAGCGAGGTAAAGGTGAGTTCCATAAAAACATAAATTCGTGTAATTTGTTTTGTGTATCAACTACTCTTGATAAAAAATTTTTGAACTAGAGGTCTAAATGAAGAGTCAAAGCAAAATAGAGCGTCAAAAAAAACAGTATGACAGGCTTTCCACCTTGGTTGACTCGATCTATGCTCTAGTATTGGTAATATTGGTTACTAATCTTCCCTTCCCTTCAGAAGAAGAATGGACGGAAGGGACTTTAGTTGAATTTTTAACCAGCCAAAGAGGGGATTTTTTTCCAGTGATTATTGCCTTGGTTCTTTTGAGCAGTTATTGGATACAGAACAACAATTTATTTGGCAACTTAGTCCGTACCGATGCCATTCATAGCTCATTATCACTTTTACAGATTTTATTCGTTTTTTCCTATCTTTATGCCGTCATTTTGGGAACTGAGCCTAAATTTGAGGATCGACCTGGTGTCTTGGCTCTACAGAGTCTGACAGCAGCTTGCATTGGCATTACTGGTGTAATTAGCTGGTTTTATGCCCAACAAAACCGTCGCTTACTCTCAGATGAACTCACTGCACCAGAGATCCGAGAGATGAAACGCAATTTACTAGGAGAACCAATTACCGCTCTGATCACTTTTCCCTGTGCTTTTTTAGGAGGGATAGCTTGGGAAATTGCCTGGTTTAGTTACCCTTTGGTAATTCGGCTATTGCAGCGTTTTCCCAAACTCTAAACATCTTGAAGCAAGTGAACTGAACTCTAGCTAGATTTTTTTGTGATTAGCTTTATTGCTGTTTGAGGATAACCAAAGTAATATCATCAAATACTTTTTGTTTGCCAATAAATGTTCTAAGATCATCAATGACTGCTTGCTTAATTTCTTGAGCAGTTTGGTGCCAATTTTGACTAATAATCTCACAGAGTCGCTCCATTCCATATTGTTTTTTCTTCAAATCGAAAGCTTCGGGAATGCCGTCGGTATATACAACTATTCCATCACCAGGATGTAACTCAACGATGGTGTGGTCAATAAAATCAGCAATATCATCGTCTAGACCAATGGGTAAACCTAAATCCATCGTATCAATGCGTTCAATGTGACCTCCAGCCCGAACTACCAGGGTTTCTTCATGTTGTCCACTGATGCTAACTCTGCCCTCTGAGTAGTTGAGAATGGCTAGGGTAAGGTTTTTATCAGAGTTCATCCGCTGCACGTTGCGGTAGATCGTGCGGTTAAGAGTATCCAAAAATCTTACTGGATCGCTTTCCTTGATTTCTTGAAGAGTACGGACAGCAGTTTGAGTCATTAACATCAAAATACCACTCTCTAAACCATGTCCCGTGACATCGCCAATGCCCATTGTCACTAAACCGTCAGCGTATAACACATCATAATAGTCCCCTCCTACCTCATCAGCAGGAGTCATATAGCCAGCAATATCAACACCTTCAATAGCTTCTAGTTCTTCTGGTTTAGGCAAAACCATTTGCTGAAGTTGTCTGGCAACATCCAACTCAGCGCCCATACGCTTTAAATTCCATAATGATTCTTGGAGAGCTTGATTTTTTTCTTCTAATTCAGTCATTAACTGTTCACGGCTCTTCTGTTCAAAAATCGCCTGAGCTTCTTTAATTTGTCTCTCTGTTAATAACCCGTTATTACTCAACCAATAATCAGCTTTAATTTGATAAGACTTATTCTCAGATTTTAGTAAGTTTACTCGATCAAAAAAGGCAGAAATTAGACTGGGAACCAAAATTTGGTTTTCGGTTGTAAAGATAATTGATAATACTGGTGGGTTAATATTAGGATATATTTGAAAACTAAGGTATGGTTTTATCCCAGAATCAATAACTAGACGAGTAATTTGGGATGTTATAGTAGCCAATCTCGTAGCTATAATCTTATCTTTGGTTAAAAGGTTCACCAATTGCCAAACTTTCTGGCGTAAATCATTAAGATTAAATTGATGATTTAGTCGAATTTTTCCCAAATTAATCACGAGAACCTCACGGGAGAACGGAAGCCTCGTAACTTCAGTTCGAGGGTGTGGCGTATAAACGCTTGGGGAAACCCCAAGCGACAGCCACTCAGGAAGTTCGACTCGGCTAATAAATTAGCCGTGATAACAATAAGTTCCCCTTAATTGCTACAACTTTTAAATCCTTGCTCTGGAAGCCAGTCCCAGGAGTTGGGTCATACTAAATCCGCTTACCAAAGTATACTTTTAGTTTAAAGCGTAGAATTAGCTGAAACCTTTCTGAATTGACCGATAGGGAATGACCGAAGGGAATACTTTAGTGCCTTTAGGGCTAAATTCTGCATTCTAAATTCCCACAAATTTAAAGTGTTGTATCTAAACAGGATTTAG
>JASJDB010000417.1 GCA_030065315.1 Xenococcaceae cyanobacterium MO_167.B52
ATACTGCGAGCGGGTTAAAACTGGACTTTTGATCAAAGGCTAAGATCAAAACTAGACAAAGCTTTTGCTACTTTTTAAAAAGTCTAAATCTCATCCGCTCGCAGTATATCTATACTTTTGTTTGATCAATTTTCATGCTTGTTAAGAATCAATTGGAACTATTTCATAAGACCCAAGAGTTCAGTTACTTAATTTCATCTATTCTGATTCTATATTTGTTTAATTAGAATTATCCCAATTGCGTAGATATAAATAGACAAAAATTAAAGTTATAATCAGTAGAATAGTTGCTGCTGATGCTGCATAGCCAAACTCGAACCGAGCAAAAGCTTGCTCATAGATGTAAAATACTAGCAAATTTGTAGAGTTTAAAGGACCTCCACCAGTAATAATATAAACTTGTTCAAAACTGCGTAAAGTAAAAATGGTAGTAGTAACAATTGCAAAGACTAAAGTAGGACGCAACCCAGGAAGAGTAATATACCAAAACTTTGCCCAACTATTAGCCCCATCTAATTCTGCTGCTTCGTAGCGAGTTTGGGGAATAGTTTGTAAACCTCCCAAGAAAACCACTAAATTAAATCCAATCTGTTTCCAACTACTAAGTAATATTAAGACAGGCATTGCCCAAATGGTGCTACTTAACCAAGAAATTGGGTCTAAGCCTAGGGCAATTAATAAATTGTTGACTGGTCCTTGAGTTTGAAATAACCAACGAAAGCCCAATCCCACCGCCACTAGGGATGTAATAGAAGGGATAAAGTAAGCGGTGCGTAACGTACTTTTTAAAGGAATGGAGCGATTAAGTAATACCGCTAATCCTAGAGGTATGATGATAGTTGGAATTACTGTTGCGATTGCAAAATAAATGGTATTACCTATAACTTGCCAGAAATCTGAGTCAGAAAACAGTCGCTGGTAATTACTCAACCCAATCCAACTGATACCAGAAATAGTAAAGCTACCAGTAGTGAAACTCAGATAAATTAAATAGGCAATGGGATAAAACAAAAAAATACCCAGTAGAATCAATGCTGGAGCTAGAAAAATCCATGCTGCAAGAGTATCTCGATCTAAATAAGAAGGTATTTTTTGAAGTTTAATCATCAGGTAAGCTGGCAATTCTAGAAAAAATTATACTTTCCTCTGTCCCAAGCCAATGAGCATTAGATTCTTTTGAGTAGATTTAATCCATGAGTATCCGTACCGCAGGTTGTGTATAAACCATTTTTGAAAGCTAATTCTAGAGCTTCTTCAGTTTGATTAGGACTAGGCTTCCAAGGGTAAGAATTACCATAGGCATAGTATGCCTCAATTCCATCAATGCCCATTTCAGCAGCTAACAGTACTAGTTCTCTGGCTGGACGACGATAACGGAAGGGATGAGCCAAAATTGCCAAGCCTCCTGCTTGATGAATTGAGGCAATAACTTTTTGAGCATTGGCATCTTGACCTTCAGGGCTAACAGACTGAATATAAGGCTCTAGAGCAGCATGAGTAGCATCAAAAGCGTAGCCTAGGATATGCACATCCGTTCCTTTTAAATTAGAAGTTATTTCAATTCCTGTCCAAAGATTGAAGATTTCTTGGTCAGGATTAGCTGTCTGTATTTGATTTCTGTAAGATTCAGCTTGTTGATAACCTCCTAGAGAGTGATGATCTGTGATAGCAATTCCTTTTAAACCAATATCAATTGCCTGGTCAACTAATTCCAATGGACAAAGCTTCCCATCAGAGACATTAGTGTGCATATGAAAATTATATATGTAAGGACAGCTATTACTGTGGACAGTTTGCCAAACCCTAGTTAGGGAAAGACTATCTAGCAAATTTGCCGTAGAAACGGAGGTTGTCAGAATCATATCCAAAACTGAAAAATCCAAGATTATTACTAATTGTTACAAACAACATAACAAAATTAGTCAGTAAGTTGCTGTGATTTAAATACCAAGTCTTGCTTTGTTCTCTCCTGTTCCTTAATCATTGACTGCTCCTCCATAAAAAAAGCGGGATATACCCGCTAAAAAGATTTATTTTAATAATCGTCTTTTATGTTTTTGAAACAAGGCTTGAAGAAATCAGAAAATTTCCTCATTCCCTAATTTAACGATCTACTGAACCCATAATTATGTCGATACTACCCAAAATCGCCATAATATCTGCTACTTTTACTCCTTTAAGTAAGTGAGGTAAAATTTGCAAATTGTTGAAATCAGCAGCACGGATTTTCCAACGCCAAGGAAAAACATTATCATTACCCACGATAAAGATACCTAATTCTCCTTTACCGCTTTCGAGACGAACATAATGTTCTCCTGAAGGAATTTTGAAAGTAGGAGCAACTTTTTTGGCTACGTACTGATAATCAAAGCCATTCCACTCAGATTTTTTACCCTCAGCCATGCGTTTAGCTTCTAGGTTTTCGTAAGGACCACCGGGAATACCTACCAGAGCCTGATTAATAATTTTAATTGACTCTCGCATTTCTCTAATACGCACTAGATAACGTGCAAAGCAGTCGCCAGCAGTTTCCCAATGTATATCCCAATCAAAATCGTCGTAGCATTCATAGTGATCAACTTTGCGTAAATCCCACTTGACTCCAGACCCCCTTAACATGGGACCAGAAAGACCCCAGTTAATTGCTTCTTCCCTGGTAATAGTACCAATTCCCTCTACACGACGACGGAATATAGGATTATTAGTAATGAGTTTTTCATATTCATCCACCTTGGGTAGAAAATAATCACAGAAATCCTGACATTTATCAATCCAACCATAGGGTAAATCTACTGAAACCCCACCAATACGAAAATAGTTGTTATTGATTAATCTTTGTCCTGAAGCAGCTTCCCAAAGATCGTAAATCATTTCCCTTTCACGGAAAATGTAGAAGAAAGGAGTTTGTGCGCCAACGTCTGCCAGAAAAGGACCAAGCCACAAGAGATGATTTGCAATACGATTGAGTTCCAACATGATAACCCGAATATATTGGGCGCGTTTGGGAACTTCAATTCCTGCTAGTTTTTCAGGAGCATTAACAGTAATTGCTTCATTAAACATTCCTGCTGCATAATCCCAACGACTAACGTAGGGAACAAACATAACATTGGTGCGACTTTCGGCAATTTTTTCCATTCCTCGGTGAAGATAGCCGATGACGGGTTCACAGTCAATAACGTCTTCTCCATCAAGAGTTACAATGAGGCGTAAAACGCCATGCATTGAAGGATGTTGTGGTCCCATGTTAATAACCATGGGTTCGGTACGAGTTTCAATTTTTGCCATAGATCAGCAGTTGTTCAATTTAGTAAATACGATAATTTTGATTTTTAAATAGATAAATTCGGGGTTCTCAATTAACTATACCCGATTTCTTTAAAGATTCGGTAAAGCTTATTATGGTGGGCTTTGTAGCTTCTACTTCAACACATGGGAATCACTACCAAAAATTTAATCCATTGGGAAACAAACCCAAGCTTCCACCAACAGGACGGAAATCCTTAGCTTGCTCATAAACTTGAACTTCAAAACCTTGTTTATGTAAAGCGATTGCACAAGCTAATCCTCCAAGTCCAGCACCAATAACAGCAACGTTTCTTACATTAAGAGTCATATTTTTCTGGTAGATAATAATAATTAAATCAAATCATCAAAACAATTGTAGGAAGAATTACTGATGGCAAAAAGCCCGAAGCTTTTGCAGGACAAAGAAATTGTTGTGGAATTTCAGGATGTGAGCTATGGGGTCGGAGCAAACAATCTTTTATTGGATCTCAATCTTACTATCTCCAAAGGCGAATTTCTGGTGTTACTAGGGCGTAGTGGTAGCGGAAAAACTACTACCCTAAAATTAATTAATCATCTTGTGATGCCAACAGCAGGCAAAGTAATAGTTCACGGACGTGCAACAGAGGATTGGGATCCTATTCAACTGAGACGAAGCATTGGTTATGTAATTCAGGAAATTGGTTTATTTCCTCATTTTACTGTGGAGGAAAACGTGGGACTTGTTCCATCTCTAGAAGGTTGGAAACCTAAGACCTTAAAAAGGCGGGTATATGAATTATTAGATTTAGTAGGTTTGGAACCAGGTAAATTTGCCCCACGTTATCCTCATCAACTTTCTGGAGGACAAAGACAAAGAGTGGGGGTAGCCAGAGCCTTAGCTATAGATCCACCTATACTATTAATGGATGAACCTTTTGGCGGACTTGATCCTATTACCCGTTGGGAAATACAACAGCAATTGCGTCATTTACAAGCCCAACTTGGTAAAACAGTAATCTTTGTCACCCACGATATTCAAGAAGCTTTTTTACTAGCTACTAAAGTTAGTTTAATCTCTGAAGGTAAATTAGTCTTAGAGGGAACACCAACCGAATTTAAGCGATCGCAACATCCTGAAGCCAGGCGTTTTATGGCTTGTTGCCAAATTCCTCAGTAAATTGTTCATTGATTATTGTTGATTTAATCTTGAGTAACTTGTTTTCCATACCCTATGGGGGAGAAATACTCTTACGTACGGGAGAACATTTAATCCTCGTCGCTATTGCGATGACCATTGCCATCTGCATTGGTATTCCTCTAGGGATTGTGATTACCCGCAAGCCAAAACTGGCAAAAGTGGTTCTGGGTTTAGCTAATGCTATTCAAACAATTCCCAGTCTTGCTATATTTGGCTTTCTGATTTCGGTGCCATTTATTGGGGGAATTGGAAAAGTACCTGCCATTGTGGCACTTAGCCTTTATGCTTTACTTCCTCTAATTCGCAATACTTACACAGGAATAATTAACATCGACCCCACGATTCGGGAAGCGGGACGAGGTATGGGAATGACCGATACACAATTGCTGTTTCAGGTAGAAATTCCTTTAGCCTTGGGTATTATTATTGCTGGAATCCGCATTGCAACAGTGATTTCTGTGGGGATTGCTACTATTGCAGCAGCTATTGGAGGAGGTGGGTTAGGAGTATTTATTTTTCGGGGTATTTCTACCGTCAATACTCAGTTAATTCTTGCTGGTGCAATTCCCTCCGCTTTTATTGCTTTGGGGGCGGACTTATTTCTGGGTTGGCTGGAGAGATACCTAACACAACCAGGTCAAAGCAAGCAGAAGTATTTTCTTTTAGGAGTCTTGGCTGTCTTGATGACTGGTTTGTTATTAGGGATTTTTGGACTACAAAATCCCCATACTGAAACAATTACTATTGGTTCTAAAAATTTTACTGAACAAGTAATCTTAGGAGAAATTCTTGCTCAACAAATTGAAGCGGAAACTGATTTAACAGTTGAGCGACAGTTTAATTTAGGAGGAACCTTTATTTGTCATGAAGCAGTAAAAGTTGGTCAAATTGATGGTTATGTTGAATATACTGGGACTGCTTTGACGGCAATTCTCAAACAACAGCCTATTACTGATCCCAAAGAAGTCTATCGAATAGTCAAACAAGCCTATGATAAAAAGTTTCAATTAACAGTAATGAAATCTTTGGGCTTTGAAAATACTTTCGCTATCGTGATCCGCCGTGAAGATGCCCAAAATCTCAATATTAAAACCCTCTCCCAAGCAGCTCAATACACCCCCCAGTGGCGAGCTGGATTTGGTTATGAATTTTTAGCAAGAAAGGATGGCTATCCAGGATTAGCTAAAACTTATGGCTTAAAGTTCAAAAATACGCCTCAACAGATGGATCTAGGACTGATGTATAAAGCCCTAGCGGAGAAACAAGTAGATTTAGTAGCAGGGAATTCGACCGATGGATTGATTCCTGTACTGAAATTAGTTGTATTAGAAGACGATAAGAAATATTTTCCCCCTTATGAAGCAGTACCAGTTTTTAATCAGGAAACTTTAGCAAAATACCGAGAGATAGAACCAGCTCTAGCTAATCTTGCTGGATTCATTACGGCTGAACAAATGCAACAAATGAACTATGAAGTTGATAATCAATTGCGCCCTGTTGCAGAAGTAGTTAAAGAATTTTTCACAAAAAACCCTAACTAACATACTAAAATGAACAATCCCTATCTAACAAAAGTTGTGATTATTGGTGGAGGTCCCGCAGGATTAGGAGCAGCCCTAATGTTAGCTAAGAGGGGTTGCACCGATATTACTGTTTTAGAAAAAAGACCATCCGCTGCTTATTACGAACCAGATAA
>JASJDB010000018.1 GCA_030065315.1 Xenococcaceae cyanobacterium MO_167.B52
CGATAAACCTCTCAAGGATGAATATGATGTCGTCATTATTGGTTCGGGACCTGGTGGTGGTACGTTAGCCCATGCTCTTAAGGATACTGGAAAATCTATTTTACTGGTTGAGCGTGGTGATTTTCTGCCCCAGGAACCTGATAATTGGAACTCCAGAGTGGTACTCGAAAAGCAAAAGTATGCAAACTCGGAAGAATGGGTGGCAGCTGACGGAACGTCTTACCAACCCAATATGTACTATTATGTTGGTGGCATGACCAAGCTTTATGCTGGCACTTTGTTCCGATTTCGGCAAGAGGATTTTCAAGAAAGTCGTCACCAAGATGGTATTTCACCAGTTTGGCCGGTTCAGTATGATGAATTTGAACCCTACTATACTCAGGCTGAACAACTCTACTTCGTTCATGGAAAGGAAGGGGAAGATCCAACGGAACCTTCCCGTTCGGTAGCATTTCCTTATCCACCCGCGCCTTTGGTTCCAGAACTTGAAGAATTCAAAAAACGGATGAGTAAAGTGGGGCTACATCCCTTTGCCGTCCCCCAAGGTTTGGCACTTTTTGCGGGGGGGCGTTGCTTGTATTGTGGCTATTGTGATAGCCATCCCTGTCAAGTTTTGGCCAAAGGCGATCCAGAACTTTGTTGTATTCGTCCAGCAATGAGGAAGCCCGAAGTCACTCTTCTAACTAAGGCTAAAGCAGTAAAACTGTTAACTGATCCTAGCGGTTCTAATGTAGTTGCTGTTGAAATCGAGAGAGAAGGTCAGACCTATAAAATTCAGGCTGGTACTTTCGTTGTTTCCGGTGGTGCAGTTAATACCCCAGTTCTTTTATTGCGTTCAGCTAACGAACATCATCCCAACGGTTTAGGTAATTCCTCTGGTTTAGTCGGTGCCAATTATATGCGACACGTTTCTACAGTGGTTCTGGCGCAAAATCCAGCAGGAGTTAAACTCCCGCAAAATCATTTTTGGAAAACGATTGGCTTTAACGATTATTATCTCAATGGTACCTCCGACTGGCCTTATCCGTTAGGAACAGTTCAAGTCACTGGCAACTATCATGAAAGTATGCCTATTTTTCTGCCCGATTCCCTCGACAGTTCCGAGGAAAAACGAGAGGAGTTGGCAGCACAAATGTTGCCTTTGTTCCTATTGAGCGAGGATTTGCCCCGCAGTAATAATCGCGTTACTCTAACCTCTGACGGTCGAATTAGTGTTGCTTACCAAGCAAATAATGTGAACAGTCATAAAAAATTCATTGAGGTTGTCATTGATAAGCTCAAGCAAGCTGACTATGGGTTAATAACGTATAAAACTTTTCTAGATGTCAAGCAAGGTGGTGGATATCACCATTGTGGAACTGCTCGTTTTGGTAACGACCCTGCTACATCAGTATTAGACCGCTATTGCAAAGTCCACGATTTGGAGAACTTATACATTGTCGACGCTTGTTTCTTCCCCAGCGCGCCAGCGCTGAATCCAGTTTTGACAATTGTGGCTAACGCCCTTCGTGTAGGGGATTATCTCAAGTGCAAGATTTAACAGTGATTTAGCAAGCTGAAAATACCTATAGTCCCCCTTATTATATTTTTCGATTGCAGCCCCTTGCACCAGGGTTTGTGGGACGTTAAATCAAAGAGAAGGGGGAGAAGAGTAGTACTATGTCAACTTTGAAATGATGGGTTGAGATGAGACAAGGAAGACAAGGGAGAAAATTTAGTGACACTTATCCCTTAAATCAATCTTGACAAAGCAGTAAAACGATATTCTGCTACCTAGGTTGTCGAGAATATCGATGAGGGTCAGATTCCAGCATTATTTAGAAGAGTAAGAAATTAAGACCATAGGCAATAGTTCTTGAATTGGATGTGATCGCTGTGTTGTCTTTCTCCAAGAACTATTGAAAAAGTGAGGAAGCGAACAATTAAAATAACTATGAAAATATTGCTAAATATTATAATCACTTGTCTGCTGTTAATTTATCCAGCCAATAACGCAGATGCTTTGCTAAATTTAGCAACAACTGCCGATGCTAGCAATAAAATTGATGTTTTTAAGGCTGGTTGTGAGTATGCAGTACCGCTCAACATTAATCAGACTGATTATGTTGGACATCCTTTTGAAAATCCAGAATCCATTGAGTCCCAAGATGGATTATTAGAAACAACCCTAGAGGTTAAATATGCTAAAAATAGGATTGCCGACTGTGAAGTAAATCTTCGCTCTTATAATGGCAAGCTAGTAGGACCTACTCTAAGAGCAAAACCAGGAGATACAATTCGGATCAAACTGATCAATAATTTGCCACCAGAGCCAAATTCTTCAGAAAGCAAGTTGATGAGCGAAACTACACCCGAAGGTTGCGAATATCAAATGGCAACTATGATGAGTAACATTCCTAACATTCCTCACAACTTCAATACCACTAATTTTCATACCCACGGTCTTCACGTCGATCCCAATGGCTGTAGTGATAATATTTTCCGAGTAATGAACCCGAAGCAAAAAGATGGAGATCCAGCACCAGAATATGCCATTGAAGTTAAAATTCCTGAAGATCATCCATCAGGAACCTTTTGGTATCATGCTCATCTTCATGGTTCGACTGCTCTACAAGTATCTAGTGGTATGGCTGGAGCCTTAATTATTGAGGGGGGTGGACTAGATGAAATACCAGAAATTGCCGAGGCGACTGAAAAAGTATTTATGTTTCAGCAAATTGCCTATGATCGCAATGGTGAAATAGAAAATTATGATAATTTTGGCGTCAATGCATGGGACGATTTAGGGCGGTATACAACAATTAATAGTCAAATTCGACCAGTAATTAAAATGCGACCTGGAGAAGTGCAACGATGGCGTTTTATTCATGGAGGTGTAAAAGAAAGTCTTAATCTAGAATTGCGCAATAATAGAGATCAGATTACACTTCATGAGATTGCTGTAGATGGCATTGCCCTGGGAAAGCTTGATTCTTGGAATAATGCTCCCATTGAACTTGAACCAGGTTATCGAAGTGATGTACTGGTTCAAGCCCAACCACTATTACCAGGGCAAGAGTCAGAGGAGTATATCCTAATTGATAAACCAACCTCAAATCAACAATCCTTGTTTGGAAAAGGAGAGCCAGGACGCATCTTGGCTAAAGTTATTGTCGAGGGTAAACCGTTGATGATGCAATTACCTAATACCGATCAATTAGCTGAAGCTAAACAAAAAGATGCACCTCAGGATATCAGGGATTATGAAATAACAGGAGAACCTCAAAAAGTTGTTTTCAGCATTAATAAAGAACCTTCTGGGGCGTTTACATTTACAGTTAACGGTCAATCATTCGAGTCTCAAGGAGAAAGACTTCTTCAACTGGATAAGGCAGAAATCTGGCATTTAGAAACGGATAGCAAGTTAAACTCTGATACGCCTGATAAACATCCTTTCCATATCCACGTTAATCCTTTTCAGTATGATCGCAAAGATCCTAACAATGAGACAGAGCGCATTTGGCGGGATACATTAATGATTACCGAGGGTCAACCACAAACCATTCGTACTCGTTACACTGAATTTCTTGGTAAGTTTGTTTTGCATTGTCATATCCTAGACCATGAAGATCAAGGCATGATGCAAGTCGTCGAAATTGTCAATCAACCCACAAGTTAAATCAGAGGAAAAACAATGAGTATTAGTTTTGGGCGTGAAATTTGTGGAGAGCTTGATACAGCACAGGGGAGGGAATGGCTGGTAACTAATGGCATTGGAGGCTATGCTTCTGGCACAGTAGCGGGTGTATTAACACGAAGCTATCACGGGCTCTTGGTGGCAGCCCTACAACCTCCCTTAAAGCGAACTCTACTCCTAACCAAAATTGAGGATACTGTTGAATATAATGGGCAATCTTATCCTTTATTTAGCAATCGTTGGAAAGGCAATTCAGTCAATCCTGCTGGTTATGAATATATCGAAAGCTTCCGTCTAGAAGCAACAATCCCTGTGTGGCACTTTACCGTTAGTGATGCACTGCTGGAGAAGCGTATCTGGATGCAGCCCAAAGCGAATACAACCTATATTTATTACACCGTTAAACGTGCTAGTGAGGCAATCAATCTATCTCTCAAAGCACTTGTTAACTATCGCAGTTATCACGGTGGGAATTTGCCCAAGCTCAAAAGCCAAGAATCTCTAGAAAACGGAGTTCGGATCATAATGGATGAGGAAAATGCCCAGCCATTTTACTTATTGGTAAATAAAGGTAGCACCTCTTTGGCTAACGAACCTTACTATGATTTCCAATTGCCAATAGAGAACTACCGAGGACTCAACGACATCGATAATCATCTCCATATTGCCACTTTTGAAGTTACTCTTCAACCAGGAGAATCCCTTACTTTTGTCGCTAGCACGGAAGACCCAAATCCTTTGATGGGTAATCGATTAGATGTCAAGAATACAGAAGCTTTAGGTCGGATTCTAGATGGGGGAACAGCCTTAGAAAATCGCCGCAATTATGAACAAAAACTGTTCAAACTCTGGCAACAGACTAATACCGAAGTTGCGCCAAAAGCTCCTGACTGGATTAAACAATTGGTTCTAGCTGCGGATCAATTTATTGTTGACCGTCGTTTAGAGAATAATCCAGAAGGAAAATCGATTATTGCCGGGTACCATTGGTTTGAAGATTGGGGACGAGATACCATGATTAGTCTCCCTGGATTAACCCTTGTGACCGGGCGTCAGGAAATTGCTCGCTTAATTCTTGAAACCTTTGCTCAATATGTTAGTAAAGGAATGCTGCCTAACCGTTTTCCCGATAATAATAGCCTGACAGACGCTGACTATAATACTGTGGACGCAACTTTGTGGTATTTTGAGGCGATTCGTCTTTATCACGCCCAGACTAAAGATAATAACTTTCTCAATAAGATATTTCCTAAACTCGCAGAAATCATTGACTGGCATCGTCAAGGAACACGCTACAAAATTAAGCTTGATAGGGATGGACTAATTTCGGCTGGTGAAGAAGGGGTGCAACTCACCTGGATGGATGCCTTAGTAAATGGTCAAGTGATTACTCCCCGCCACGGCAAACCTATTGAAGTTAATGCACTCTGGTACAATGCGTTGCGAACAATGTCGGCATTTGCCAAAACTCTCGGCAAAGCTCCTAGCCAATACGATGATATGGCTGAAACAACCAAAAAGGGGTTTGAACGGTTTTGGAATCAGGAAAAGGGGTATTGCTTTGATGTCCTCGATTCTCCTGATGGTACCAATGATGACTCACTTCGACCTAACCAGCTTTTTGCTTTATCTTTACCCGAAAGCCCTCTGGCTCAAGAGCAACAACAGGGAGTTATCAAGGCTTGTGAGCAGTTTCTACTTACTTCTCATGGTCTGCGAAGCTTAAGCCCAGAAAATTCCCAGTATCAAGGTTACTACGGTGGCGATCAGTATCATCGAGACAGTGCCTATCATCAAGGAACTATCTGGGGCTGGCTAATGGGTCCTTTTGCCCTTGCCCATTTGCGAGTTTATAACGATCCTATTCAAGCCCTGAGTTTTTTGGAGCCAATAGCCTATCACTTGAGTAGTACAGGATTAGGCAGCATCAGTGAAATTTTTGATGGCAATACCCCCTATCGTCCGAGAGGTTGTATTGCTCAAGCTTGGTCTGTTGCCGAAGTTTTACGCTCTTGGGTAGAAATAGCCAAAAAGTTACCCAATTAACACGATATCCACCCAATATCCCTTCTATCTCAAAAAGCTATGACACACATTGAAGACACCCAAGAAAGAAAAAGACTGCTAGAAGACCTCGCTCGCCAGAAAGACTGGAAACGATGGGGTTCCTATCTCAGCGATCGCCAATGGGGAACGGTTCGAGAAGATTACAGTGAATATGGTAATGCTTGGGACTATTTTCCCCATGACCACGCTCGCTCTCGTGCCTATCGCTGGGGTGAAGACGGTCTTATGGGAATTTGTGACAACCACCAAAATCTTTGTTTTGCGATCGCTCTATGGAATGGCAAAGACCCCATTCTCAAAGAAAGGCTATTTGGTTTAACTAATGGTCAAGGAAATCATGGGGAAGATGTTAAAGAATATTACTTTTATTTAGACAATACTCCTAGTCACTCTTATATGAAGGGACTTTACAAATATCCTCATAGTGCCTTCCCTTATGACTTGTTAGTTAATGAAAACGCCCGCAGAAAACAACAAGATCCTGGAGCGTTAGAATTTGAACTGATGAATACTGGTGTGTTTGAAGATAACCGCTATTTTGATGTTTTTGTCGAATATGCCAAAAATTCCCCAGAAGATATTCTGATTCAAATAACTGTTGTTAATCGGGGTTCACAAGCACAAGATTTACATCTGGCACCAACCCTTTGGTTTCGTAACACTTGGTCTTGGGGAATTCCTGAGCAAAATAAGCCATCATTGAAGGGAATAAAATTTGACCAGAATTTCAGCACGGTAGAAGCAGACTTTGCCAATCCCGATTTGATGGAACGAGGCTTAGGGAAAAAATGGCTCTATTGCGAACATCCCAACGCAATGCTCTATACCGAAAACGAAACCAATAACGTAAGATTTGGATGGGGAGAGAATTCTTGTTCTTACGTCAAAGATGGCATCAATGATTATATTGTTCACGGTCAAAAAGATGCCGTAAATCCAGAGCCAGTAGGAACTAAAGTTACACCCTACTATCAGTTAAATATTGCTCCACAAGAAACAAAAATAGTCCGACTAAGACTGAGTGATTCTCAGAATTTAGCTTTACCCTTTGGTGCTGAGTTTGAATCAACATTTCAACAACGCAAGGCTGAAGCCGATGAATTCTATCTTGCTGTTACTCCCTTTGAGAAATTGTCGGATGAAATGCGGAAGGTGCAGAGACAAGCTTTTGCTGGGATGTTATGGAGTAAACAATACTATAAATTTGATATCGAGCGTTGGCTAAACGGCGATTCTACCCAACCCACACCACCACCAGAAAGAAAAAAAGGACGCAATCATCAATGGATTCATTTAGATAATGAGGATATTATCTCCATGCCCGATAAATGGGAATATCCTTGGTATGCTGCTTGGGATTTGGCTTTTCACTGCCTACCCATTGCCCTAATCGATCCAGACTTTGCCAAAAATCAATTAGATATCATGACCAGGGAATGGTATATGCATCCCAACGGGCAAATTCCTGCTTATGAGTGGGCATTTGGTGATGTTAATCCTCCCGTTCATGCTTGGGCAACTTGGCGAGTGTATAAAATCGAACAAAGAAGCACTGGAAAAGGCGATCGCAAGTTCTTAGAAAGAGTGTTTCAGAAACTATTACTTAACTTTACTTGGTGGGTAAATCGCAAGGATGCGGAAGGAAATAACATTTTTGAAGGGGGCTTTTTAGGCTTGGATAATATCGGCGTATTTGATCGCAGTTCACCCTTACCTACAGGAGGTTACATCGAACAGGCAGATGGTACAAGCTGGATGGCAATGTACTGTCTGAATATGCTGACAATTTCTCTGGAGTTGGCTTTAGAAAACCCTGTCTATGAAGACATGGCAACCAAATTTTTTGAACATTTTCTATATATTGCCGATGCGATGAACCATATCGGAGGTGATAAAACTCAGCTTTGGGACAAGGAAGACGGTTTCTTTTATGATGTATTGCACTTACCTAATGGAGAAAAAATCAGGCTAAAGGTGCGCTCGATGGTGGGTTTAATTCCTCTGTTTGCCGTTACCACCCTTGAACCAGAAGTTATTAATAAACTCCCAGGTTTTAAAGAAAGATTGGAATGGTTTATCAATAATCGCACTAGCTTAACGAAAAATGTCGCCTGTATGGAAAAAGAAGGTATGGGGGAAAGAAGAATGCTAGCTCTTTGTTATGTTACTCCAGACAGATTTGAACCAGAAGACAAGTTACGACGCATCCTAGAAAAACTCCTTGATGAAGATGAATTCTTCAGCGATTATGGCATTCGTGCATTGTCTCGCTTCCACAAAGATAATCCCTATGATTTTTATGTTAATGGCAATCAAAATCGCGTAAGTTACGAACCAGCCGAATCCAGTAGTGGTTTATTTGGTGGTAATTCTAACTGGCGAGGTCCTGTGTGGATGCCAGTTAATTATTTACTGATTGAATCCCTGCAAAAGTTTCATCATTATCTAGGAGATGATTTTAAGGTGGAATGTCCCAAAGGTTCGGGAAACATGATGAATCTCTGGGAGGTAGCCACAGAAATCTCTCAAAGATTGATGAAAATTTTCTTGCCAAAAGAAGAAAATCCCAATCAAGGTTATCGACCAGTTTATGGAGATATTCAAAAGTTTCAAACTGATCCAAACTGGAGTAACTACATTCTTTTCTATGAGTATTTTCATGGAGATATCGGTGCTGGGATTGGGGCTAGTCATCAAACAGGCTGGACAGGAGTAGTAGCAAAACTTATCCAACAGCATGGAAAATATGCTTGCCAAGGAAAATCTCCTAAGTGAAAAAATAGCATTTTTCCAAACATTATTGAGGTACATCTCATCATTCAATCAGTGAACAGTTAACTGTTCACTGTTCAAGAAATAATTGCTACTGTTGTGAATTTACGAGCTAAAAATTCACAACAATCTGTCATTAATCTTTTAGTAAAACAGCAAAATGAATATAACAAATTTTTTGCAGAATAAAAAAAATATATTTTTACTTTTGGGCATATGTTTTTTAATAATTAGTATTGGTTTATCCTTGTTGATATTTAGCACTAATTCACCAGAGAAAACTATTGCCCAGCAAACTGATCTTCCTCTCCCTCAAGTCTATTACAATGCCTTAAAAGATGTTAAAGAAGCAAAATCAGAAGAAATATCCAGAGAGCTTATTGCCATTGTTAAAAATAATCCCCTGATTCAATGGCAAGGCGATCGCCTTAAAGTAGCGACCTTCACGAATCATAAGTACGAAGTTGGATCTACCGAACCTCAGCCAGTAGATCTTTGGGTTACCGTAGTCCCAGAACTGCAAAATTTTTGTAATAAATATAATTCTAATGAAGAAGATTTAGTCCTACGATTAGAGCAACTTTTAGGATTACCACCTAGTCATAAAAAATCCAAAAATATTGTCGAATTCTGGGTGGCATCAAAGGATTTATTTCGACCAACTCCAGACCCAGAAATTACCGATCACGAAGCAGAACTAGACTTTCCCCAATCCAATGATTTTCTAATAGTTTCCCAAGAATATAAAGACTGGTTTAACCAAAGATTAAACGAATTTAACAGTCAATTAAAGGAAATGAAACCAGACACAATACCTTTTCCCTGGACAAGATTGGGGTATACCTACGATTGGGGAGAATCCGCAAATCATATCGGCTTAAGCGAATTTGTTGTCAGGAAAGGAGCGGGTATTGAAATTGATTCGGCATCAACAGTGAAAGATTATTGTCAAAGTCACTTAGCTCTGGTTCGGAGTTTTTAGTTTAGGTACAACACTATTAGGTCTATTTGGCACAATTATAGGCTACTTACTAAGTCGAGAAATAGAAAAACTTTTTGATAAAAAAACGCGAGAAAAAAATAATGATTAGATATCAGGTATAGATAATTACTTGAAATAAATTTCTCCTCTAAGTCCCTAAATCAAAATATTGAACTATCAAATTTAACTTGACACAACAGGGAAAAAGCCAAAAATATTGAATCTAGAAACAAAACTTTACATTTACAGTGAAATTAATTTATTAGCCTGGCTAACTCAAGATGTAAACATCAATTTATTCCGAACTGGATAATCATTTTCAGGCAGAATATTTAATAAATCCTTGACGATTTTTAAAAGATTTGATACAAAAGTTGATATATATTTAAAAGTAAAATAGAAGTGATTTAACTAAGATGATAGTCTCTTTATTAATGTTTTTTAATTCAATATTTCAGAGATTAACTATCTAGATAATTTAAAAATATCAAAAATAAAAATTTTTTAGACTTTTTTTGGGGGTAAAATTTGATGATTATTTACTGTATTAATTGCAAAAATACCAAAACCAATAGTCGTCACCTTCTCTTTCTTTAAAGCTCACTAATTTCTAATAGCTGTAAAAACTTGTGAAGCTCTATTTTATTAATTCAATTTCTTATTAATAATCCTAAAGCTGCCACCACTTAACATAATTTATGCTCAGTAAAAATTTATTTAAACTTTTTCGATTGAGGCACCAAGAGGAAAAATCTCATGTTACCCAAAAAATTCTGACAGCAATTTTTATTCTGTTTCTAATTTGTGGAATTGTCAGTTTTCCCTCAAAAGGATTGGCTTTAGAAGAAGCAGGTCAAGCTGTGATTCCTATCAACAATAATATAGTGAATCTAGATCAGGGCTGGACTAAAGATACTCAGCAGCGTTTCTATTTTGTGGATCAAGGATCACAACTGATGCCCTATCCTTGGTTTCTGGCTTTGGAACAAGATTCAAGTCAGGAATTATTTCGTTCCGACAAAAATATGAGCAAACTGCGCTATTTTGGGAACTGGTAGAGTTCCTCAAAACACTTTAACTTCATCAATATATTTGTATTAATTGTAAATTTTAAGAGTATTACTATGGACAGTTCTATTACTTATCTTTCAACTTTTGAAATTGATCGCGATAAGACGTTACTTTTGATTGAAGCAAGTATTCAGGCTTACAACGCCTTTAATGAGGAAAATCCTGCTAAATGCAATCAAGAAAAGGTAACTCCCCCAGAAGGTTATGAACTTATTGACTCTTGGACAGGGGTTGATGCAGTTTTTAATCAGTTGAAGCGAGTGGAATGTTATGGAATTGTTTTCCGCTCCCAAGAAGACCCCTATACTTATATCTTTGCCTTTAGAGGAACAGATAGTACAGAAGACCTTTGTGATGATTTTGGTTTCGATTCTGTTACCTTTCAAGCTTATGACAAAAATATCGTAGTTGCCTCAGAGATTTTAGTAGAGTCTGGATTCTATCATATTTATTCCGATAGTTATGACAATACTGCTTCCATGCAACATCAACTATTTGACCTAATCGATAAATATCAAACTTCCGCCAAACCTATCCATCAACTCTATGTTACTGGTCATAGCTTGGGCTGTACTTTAGCTACTTTGTTTACTCTTGATCTAGCATTATCAAGACCAGAGATTAAAGTTGTAAACTATAACTATGCTTCTCCCCGTGTTGGCAATCAGGAATTTGTTAATTTCTACCAACAGCAATCTCTGCAACAAAATCCTGGAACTACAACAGTGCGCTTTCAGAATGTTTATGATAAAGTTCCTTGCACTCCTTTGGAAAGTCAAGGATACAGACATCTACCCTTTGCTTATTTAATTGCATTTTACCGTGATAATTTCACAGGAAAATTTGATATTGTAAATAACCATTCTGTACAGAATTACAAGAGGGTTTTAGAGCATATCCTGAATAGTCCTAATGACTCATATGAGACAGTATTTGAAGGTAATGGCGACAAAAAAATCAAGTCGGTTGAACCTAATCCTACTTCAATTTGTAAATACTGGTAGTTTCTTTAATGCTAGAACTGATACTACATCCTATAACTCTTCTATCTCTACTATTCTTTTAAGAGGTATAGGTTCTGATTGAGTTTCGGGCAGTAGTATAGGTTCTTTTTCTTTCTCTTTAACTTTATTCGGCAGTAATACAGGTAAAGGCTCTGTTTCATCCATCCAGTAACTAGCCACTGGTAGAGTGTGTTCTAAGTCTTCTAAGAGACGAGGAATGATCATTACAGCGTGTAATTCACCGATTCTTTCTGCTTCCTGCATTCCTACATCAATCGCAATCGCAACATTAGCTACTGACCCTCTAATAATAGCAGTACACAAGCCATCTCCAATCTTTTCATAAGAAGCCAACTGTACATCTGCTGACTTCAACATGGCATCTGCTGCCCCTACCATTGCAGGAAAACCTCTAGTTTCCAGCAAGCCAATAGAACGATTACTTAAGCGACTGTATCCCCTTCTTTTCTGGGCTAACTCTGCTAAATGAGAGCCAATAGGAAACACTGCTTCCAAATTAGGCATCGGACGGGCTATCACCAGTTTTGACCTTAATTGTCCGAATTTTTCGGCGGTTTTTGCCCCTTCTTCTACGGCTAATCTCACATCTGCTATGTTGCCCCTTACTACGGCGGTACAGTGTCCACTACCTGTGCGCTCATACCCTACCATAGTTACTTCTGCTGATTTGAGCATCATATCTGCTGTTCCCACGATTGCAGGAAAGCTAGTAGTAGAGACTAAGCCTAAAGCACTGTCTTTGAAAGGGTGTGGATCAACATAGGAAGCATCATAGGGAGGTTGCTGACTTGTTGCTCTTGTTCTCCGCAAGTCCAGATTTGCCATTGAGTAATTTTCTCGATAGATTAAGTTGTTACTTATGTATAGGTGAAACCTTATCTATAGTTTAATCAGAAATTGTCACTAGTGCATAAAATCACTATTCAACAAAACTGATAACACTGATTAGTAGGTATTAGGTGTTAGGTATTAGGTTTAGGTGTTAGGTATGGGGTAAAAGAAAAAGTTAACTAATTTCTATTCTAAATATTACCTTATGTTCTCTGCCAAATTCTAAGCGATCGCCTGTTTTAAGAGGGTAAGATTGCTGAGGTGTTAAAGTTTGATTATTAAGAATTGTACCGTTGGTACTGTTATCGTCCACAATGGTAAAGCTATTAGTGTAATTATCCCAAGTTACATAGGCGTGGAGTCGTGAAACTCTCTCCGCAAAAGGAACAGTAGAAACATCAATTACTGGACGCTCACTGGGTATGCCATCTTGACGACCTAAATACATTTTATTCATGGCACTGTTTTGATCTATCACAAAGACCTCTCCACAAGTAGCGTGAATTAATTTGAGACTAGCAGTAGGAACTTCTACAACAGTACGAATAGGTGCAGGTGCATTACCATAACCTGGTGGAGATGATGAAATAGGCTCATATTGTCTTGGGGGTTCTACTGGAGGGTAATAGGAATCTGGTTCTTGATAACTACTTGATTCCATATTTAATGGTTCGCCACAATAGGGACAGCAATCACCTTCTGGAACCGCTCTTTCAAAGTAGTCACATTGGGGGTTCATACATTTAACTATCGCCATTGTTTGCTTCTATATATTTAGGTTTATTAAAAGAAATTTTGTTTATTATAGAAGTTCAACTCATAAAGTTCATGCTAAAAACTATAAACTACTAACTCCGAAACTACTAACCACTAACCACTAACTACTAACTACTAACCCCTAATTACTTACAGTCTTTTTCACTTAATTCTAGAGGAATGAGTTTTTTATGGGACAAATGACACTGAAATTCTTTAGTTTTGAAGATTTCGTTGATTTTATCTCCTAATTCTAAGTGCTGCTTTTTATTGTTATTGAGATATAGCAAATTTAAAGAAAAAGCCAAAGGGTATCTGCGATCGCGAAAAACTGCCTCATTAAGTTGGTACAATTCTTTATTATCTTTGCAATTTAAGTCTTGAAAAAGATTAACCCCTGTATTGTCAGCTTTTTTGATCAACATAGGGAAAAATTCTTCAGAATTTCTCACCACTGCAAGAGGATAAACATTACATTGTTTATAAGCTATGGATTGAAAAGTGAATCCAATGCCTGCTATTGTATTTCCATCTGCGTTATCTGCTTGTTTCCATACGTCTCTAATATCACGAATCATTCTATTGCTTTCTTGTTTTTTGATTTTACCAGACGCGATCGCTTGTTCAAATTGGTTAATATCTGCTTCTTGGTTTTGAAATACTAATTGTTTAAATATTTCTCTGGCATAATCATTTTTAGGAGCGAAAGCCTGAATTTTAATATTCTTAGGAATATTAGGATTTATTTCATGCCAATAATTAACTTTCCCCGTATAGATATCTTTTACTTGATTTAGGGTTATTTTTTGTTCTAAATATTCTGCTAGTTCTTCGCAATTTGGACAGGGGTTTAAAGCTACATATACCAACAATCCATCATAAGCAATTATACTATTAATTACTTGTTGATTATCTTGATTTCTAGTAAATTTATTTTGATAATTATTGGAATTAAAATGACTTATACCAAAGCTTAGTTGACCAGGCTCAAGACTATTAATTAGTTGTTCTTGGTTATTAAAAGATCTCTGAGTTAAATTAAGTTCCTGTTTTTCTCGCAAAATTTCGATAAAACTCCTGGCATTAGAAGGAACAATCTTAATCTTGCCATTTCTTCTCGTAAATTCTAAATAAGTAGAATTATTATCTCGATCAAAGTCAATATCAAAAATAGAATTTAGTTTTTCTGAAGCTATTGTCCCGTATTTTAAATTATTAGTAGGAACTGATACTTTTTTGATTTTTTCAATACAACAAACTATTTTTGGTCCTGAAGGAAGTGGGTCAGTTCGGTTCAATAATTTCCAGAGTATTCCCCCCAGCAAGAGAATAGCTGCCGAGAAAATTATCCAAAGTAACCAATTACGATTTTTTCCATCATCTATGATATCTAAATAGGTGTCAGGTACAGATTCTAGCTCCTGGAAATTTAGCATCAGCTGACGCAGTTCTTTTCTTGCAGTTGCAGCGTCATTAAAGGGAGAATTTAACCCAATGAGTCTCAGTAAAAAATTCTTCACTGGTAAAGGAATCTCTCGCCAATTAAGATCATCGCGAGCATTGAGAGGATAAGGGGTTTGAGATGTAATCTGTTTTTCTGCTAGGAGGTATAAACCAATATTGCCTAATGCTGCTAAATCATCTCTGACTTTTTTATTAGATATTTGCTGAACTTGAGGATCGAATAATTCTTCCCAAAAAGCTAAATCCCATAAATAAACTAAAAATCCTACTTCTGTTTGATTAATTAAAAGACTATCCAAACTCAGATTACCGTGAACTATTCCTTGTTGAATTTCTCCAGAAGTAAATTGCCATCTGTGGGAATGTAAAAATTCTAAACTTTGCAATACTTGGTCTAATAACTTGAGTACTTGCTCCTGCTCCATTCTGCCGTGCTGTGTTAAGTAAGATTTAAGATTGGGTAAGGATGCTAAGTTATTAGATGTTATTAAATAACAACGGTCTTGATTGCTGTCTTTAATGCCTTCTTGAGGAATAATTAAACGAAAATCGGAAGGTATGCTTGCTGCTACTTGAAAATTGACTATTCTTTCAAAAATCTCTTTTTTTTGGTTTCTGATTGTTACTTCTGGAAAACTACGACGAGGTAATAAATATTCTTTTACGACAATAGAACGACCATTACTTTTCTGAATCGCGGTATAGATGCGTCCATTGCCTTGTCTTCCTAGAAAGCGAACAATCTGATAAATACCCCTTCTACCCCGAAGTTCTTTATTATCTGGCAGTTGGGCAGGAAAACCACATTTAGAACAAAATTTTGCTGATGGTGCTTTTTTTAAGGTTTCTAAGGGATGATCGCATCCTAAAGGGTTATTGCGATCGCATTTTTCATACTGGAGATAAGGATTGGGTAAGGGTTCAAAAAGATAATCTTGAGTACGCTCTATTAACTGACCTTGATTAAAAGGCGAAACTCTTTCCCCTTGGGGAATTTCGAGATTGTCTAACTTACGCCTGCCCCGATTATACAAGGAAGTCGCGATCGATCTTCTGCCCTGTTCTGTTAGGGGATTGAATCTTAGGAGGGAAATAGTTTTTCTAAATTTTTGTTGTATGGGTGCAATTACATTTTTGAGTTTCATATATATATTTTTTTTGATCATTCGGAAAATCTTGAAGGGTAAGGAAAAAGGGATTCCTTGGATTAAGAAAAAAGTGTTGCAAGATTAACGGGCAATGGATAGGAGTACAACAATTATACAAAGCCTATCAGGCTCAGTAGGAGATTTAACGCGACTCCAACAAAACTTTTTGTTGACCAAAAAAAACTGAAGTTCCGCAAGTCTTCAGCTTTAGATGTAGAGCAGTGCAATTAATTTGAATTGAAGTAAAATTTATGCAGCAATTCTCATTGCAGTCAGGTTCTAATCATCAGATTGATTTTCCCGTAAGCGCGAAAACGCCATGATACTGATAGTAGTGATTAATCCTACAAGAGAACTCGGTTCGGGGACTGAGTTAGGTACAAAAGCAATCCCGAAAGGATTTGTTCCTGTATTGACTGTTCCTAATAAACTAGGTACTTTATCCTCTACTGAATAAAAAGAAACTAGATCTAGGTCAGTACTAGAATGAGTCACATATAGTTTCGTTCCATCTCCATTAAAAACTAAATTGTGGGCTCGTTCCACTGGAGTATCAATGGGATTTCCCGCCGCAATTTCATTAATTGCCGTATCAATACAAGATAATGTATCCTCCGTACCTCCAAGAAAATTTGTTGTACAAAACACACTACCATCGGGGGACATTCCTGTACCGTGTGCGCCCTCAAAATTCAGAGTTTTCACAATATCTAGAGTGTCACGGTCTAAAATTTGCACTGCATTACTATTTTCAACTGGAACGTATAAAAATTCGTTCTTAGAGGTAGCAGAAAGGTGAGGAACTAAACCTACTTCCTGGAAATCTACTACAGTAAAATCAGTAGTATCGAACTTAACTATCACATCATTGGTTCCATTGTTGAGACCTAAACCCAAAATCGAGACATAGGCAAAGTTCTCACTAGGATTTGGGTCATAAATCACATCATGGGGCATTCCTTATAGAAACTCTGTTGGCATAGAAACCGTTGTTACTACGTTTTTATTGACAGTATCGTCACTAGAATTATTTACCCACAATTGAGTACCAAAGGGATTTGCCCAGATATGAAAGCTTCCTTGTCCTGTAGGTACGGTGGACGTAACCTCAAAAGTATTAGCATCATAAAATACAACTCTTTGATTACTGCGATCATTAATCGCAATTTCATGAGTTTTAGCAATATAAGAGACGTACATGAGAAAGCGATCCCTATCCTTAACTTAGAGATCGCTAAAATCTCACGCTATTACTAAAATTAAACAAAATCAATAAAAGTTAATTTTCAATTATTTCTATATTGCTTAAAAATTTAATTAGAGATAACTTTAGAGTGGGGTGCTGACTGATTACCTCGATAAAAAATAATCGAATCATTCAAAGGTTCGACTTTGGTACCAGGATAGTAAAAAGCGAGAATTTTAGTGGGTGACCATCCCAATCTAGCTAAATTATAAGAGCCATATTGACTCAAACCCACACCATGACCAAAACCCCCACCAATAAAGAAGTAACCATCTAATTTATTTTCGCTGTTATAAAAAGGTTCGAGATAAAATAAGGTACTGATAGGAGGTTCAAAAGCACTACGCACTTCATTTTTGTGAAGTTTGACTATTCCTAAATCCGTTTCTACTAAGAGGGTCAAAATGCGACCTGAAGCTGATCGCTTAATGACTTCTAAATTGGTAATAGTTGTAAAATCTACTAGGGGATGATAGTTTTTCTTGAGGTATCGTCGAAAATCTTTGTTTAAGTCCGCTATACTGCGAGATCTTTTCCAGCGAAATACTTTTCTTCCTGTTTCATTGAATCCCTGGCTTTTATTGAGGAAATAACGCAAGCTGGCTTCATTTTGAAGAGGATAGCGAGATATATCCCATAATTGCTTAGGCGCGTCGATAACTGGGCGTAAATAAGGGCGTTCTTCTCCTTCCCATACATCGCTAAAAGATGCGGTGATTCCTCCTGTGGTGGAAGAATAGAGTGCGTCAGTTAATTCATTGTTGTATGTTAGCACTAATCCCTTGGTTTGAGCGATCGCTTTATCTGTCCTCGGAGTTGCACCACTAATCCCTTTGTATACCTGACAATGAACGGTAGCGCAAAGTTCATAATCATCTGCTTCAAAGCGTCGTAAATTTCTTAAAGCATAGGTACGAGCAATAATTGTTTGAGCTGCGATCGCATTTGCAGGGGCACCAGCTCCAATTTCGTAGGGGACGACCCCTCTTAAATAGGATTCTAAGGGAACTTCATTAACTAGAGAAAAATTACCATAAGCATTAGGTTGTAAGCGTAGGGAACCGCCGTAAAGGTAAGTAGCTTCTTTTTTGTTACTGACAGTATGAACCCGAACTAAATTTTTACTGGTATTAATTTCTAATTCATTATCAGCATATTCTTTGCCATCAATATATAAAACGACTTGAGGAGTTTCTGTTAGTAATTCACTAGATAAATAAGGAGTATGATAGCCATTTTCTTTTAAACTGTCTAGTAACCAACGACGTACTAAAGGAGTAGAATATACATCTCTTTTTGCCCAAACTTCCCATCTTCCAGGTTGGACTATTTCTACTTGAATACCCAGATTACGCCAAGCAATTGCGTCTGCTTCTGCTGTTTCAAAAGTAGCATGACTACCTAACACTATTTTTTCTGATACTATAGGTTCAGTTAAAGTTTGCTGCTTTATTCTCAGCTTAATCTTCTGAGTTTTTACTACTTGATTTACTTCAGAATCAGAAGTATTTGAAAGTGCATTTTGTTGCCTTTCTCGGTCTGTTTCCCAATCAACAGTTAACCAATCTCCAGCCGTACTAGTAATATCTATTTGACTGACAATTTCATCTTTTTCATCAATTGGTTCGTCGCCAAAACGTTGTACAATTCCTACTTGTAAATCAATTTCTGTTGCTGCGATCGCTGATGTTTTTTGTGTGATGCCTACTGTGTCTATTCCGACAAAGCAACTGATCAGTAATATTCCTATACGACGCAAAGTTTTAGTATGGCTCATCAAGATGGATAGAATAATTATTGTTCTCTATAGTAGCCAAAATTTCTCCCGACTTAACCTCAAGTTCCCAGTACTATCAAGTATAGCGATCGCATTTCTGATCTGAAAAATTGTTGTAAAGTAATGTAAAGTTACTAACTCACATTTTAGGATGGGCTTATAGAAATGACTAAAAATATTTCTCTCCCGACATTGGGCATTGGTACTTGGGCTTGGGGCGATAGTTTATTCTGGGGTTACGGTTCTAACTATGGAGTCAACGAAGTAGAGCAAGCCTTTGAAGCAGCCATAGCCAATGGTGTAACTTTATTTGATACTGCCGAAGTTTATGGTTTAGGAGAATCCGAGAGACTGTTGGGGCGATTTTTAAAGCAAACTACTCAACCCATACAGATAGCCACCAAGTATTTTCCCTTGCCTTGGAGATTTGTGAAACAATCGGTATCAGATGCTTTAACAGCTAGTCTGAAGCGACTTGATGTAGACCAGATTGCATTGTACCAAGTTCATATGCCCTTTGACTTTTTTATGGGGCAGTCAACCCTAATGGAAGCTTTAGCATCTGAAGTCAAACGCGGTCGTATTCTTAGCGTTGGAGTCAGTAACTATTCAGCCACCCAGATGGAACAAGCCCACGAACTTCTGGCAAAATACGATGTTCCCTTAGCTGTCAATCAAGTTCGCTATTCTCTACTAACAAGAAAAATCGAACAAAACGGAGTCTTAAAATCCGCCCGCGATTTAGGAGTTACGATCCTTGCCTATAGCCCTCTAGACCAGGGATTATTAACAGGAAAATATACTCCCGATACACAAAAGCAAGTTACAGGAGCCAGAAAACTTGACCCCAAATTTTCAGCTAATGGTTTGAGTAAGATTGAACCATTAATTGATCAGTTAAAACAACTTGGAGACAAATATCACAAGACAGTTGTTCAAGTGGCTCTAAATTGGCTAATAGCCCAGGAAAATGTAATTCCGATTCCTGGGGCAAAAAATGCTCGACAAGCCCAAGAAAATGCAGGAGCTATGGGCTGGCAATTGACTCCAGAAGATGTTGAGCAACTCAGTAAACTAAGTCTAAACTAAAAATCAAGCGGATTGGCGCGATCACCTAGAACGTCGATTCAGTAACCAGAAATTTTTTGTGGGGTGAGACAAGGAAGGGGGGGGAGCTTACAAGTGTATGATTTTTAGATTTTAACGGAGAAATCAGACAAGGGGGACAAGGAAGTCCTAAAGGATTCCTAAAGGATACACCTTCGGATAACACCTGCGGATATACCCTCTAGAGATCCTTTGGGACGCTCGTTTGTCAGCCGAACGCGGGGCTTCCCAGGCGGAAGCTAAAAAAGTGCAAATTTATATTCGTCTTGGTAATATTTAGTAAATTGTACAGCTAACCTGTCAGATGTACTGGCACTATTAAGCAATTTAGGTTTCTCAATTTTTGGCTTTGGTGATGAGTAAGATTTAAAATAAACTGATTTTATAGAAGTTGTATGTAAGGAGTTAAGAGCAGTAAGAGCTTCTTGAGCTGACTGATAGCGTTGTTGAGGATTATAAGCTACGAATTGCTCAATAATTTGAGCAAAAGCATCACTAACTTTGGTATGGTCACGCCACTGCCATTGTAAGGAATCATCGATCAATTGAGTAGGTTGTTTTCCAGTGAGCAAAACAATTGCAGTAACCCCTAGACTATAAAGATCGCTACAGGGAAAACATTGACCTAACGCTAGTTGTTCCCAAGGAGCATAACCTGTTTTGCCGACTAAAGTAGGGGTATGAGACTGATTTATAGAGTTATTTGTTATTTCTTGAGTAGAAAAATTTGATTGTTTACCTACTCCAAAATCAATTAAGATGGGCAGATTTCCTGCTGCTGATTTCAGAATATTATCAGGAGAAATATCTCGGTGAACAATACCACGCTGGTGAATGTAATCTAAAATAGGCAATACATTTTTTAGCCAGATCATAATTTCTGACTCCGAAAAAGTTTGACCTTGTTTTAATTGTTGTTGAAAAAGTTTAGAATAGGATTCTCCTTTAATATATTCTTGCACTAAAAAAAGTCGTTCCTGGCTTTGAAAACAAGCATAAAACTTAGGTATCTGAGGATGTTCTAGCTGATAAAGTATTTTGGCTTCGCGAATAAATAAATCTCGTAATTTATTAAATTGTTCAGTCTCTTGAAACACAGGAGCAAATTCTTTGATAACACAAACATCATTGAAGCGATGTGAATCGAAAGCTAAATAAGTAAGACCTATTCCTCCTCTCCCAAGAACCTTTTGTATGGCGTAACGATTATTCAACACAGTACCAGAAATATTTTCTTGATGGCTTATGTTCTGTATGGGTACATTAGAAAAGCTATGAGGCAACATAAGTGTAGGTCGAAAATCCAATAACTCCATTTATTTTTTCTCTCTTGAATTTTGAGGGGGTTTATTTGCTTTTGTTATGTAAGCTCATATTTCTGGGAGAAACTAGACTATGCAGTGGTCAAATTTACCACTTTTCATGAGCTATTTTGGGGAAAATGTCACCAAATCCTGCGTCTGTTGAGTCTGGTCTTGCTATTAAAGCAACATTATTGGCACTACATCCCTGCGAGAGTGAAAAAAGTTTGTTGTAATATTTATGTCGTGTTTATAATATAAACTGCCAAACGAAAATCTAAGTTCTAATCTTTTCACAAACATCAAACTATTCGCAACTTAATAATCAGTTGAGAGCAAAATCATGGTATCTTTTCGGGATATTCTCGGTTATTACCACCAATATAGAGCGATCGCATTTTTCAGTATCGCAGCATCTAGTTTATTTGAAATTATTGATTTAGTTGTACCTTATGTTATTGGACAAATTCTCAATGTATTATCCCATCAAACTTTAGATACCCCAGTTCAATTTCTAGTAAATCAAGTAGCAAACATAACTAATTTAGAAGCAGGGAAATTTTTAGACTTAGCAGTACTATTAAGCTTAATTTTTTTAGTTACTGTTGTTAGATCTCCAATTCAGCCCTGGATTGGCTCTTGGTTTCATTGGGAAATCTCTTTGAGAGCCAGAAAAGATCATCTACGCAGAGTAATAGGAAAAATTTTAACCCTTCCTCTAGGGTTTTATGACGAACATAATCCAGGTCGCATTGCAGGTCGCATTGCTAGAGGGATTGAAAATCATACTTGGACATATCCTGAAATTGCAGGACAACTGTTACCAAAACTAGCAAGAATACTGGGTATATTCCTGATTATTTGGTTAATTGACCGATGGATTGCAGTGGTATTTTTGATTTCTTTTATTCTGATTCTTGCTTTTAGTTTGGCATCTTTAAAGAAATTAATTAAGCAAGAAGAAGTTATTGACAGACATATTGAAAATACCGACAGTCGCACTTCCGAAATCATTACCAATATCAAAACAGTCAAAGCTTTTGCCACAGAAGCACAAGAATTAGAAAGACAAAGACAAAGATTCAACAGAGAATATAAAGTCATCACTTTTCGCATCCACAAAGGTTACGTTATGTTAGCAACTTGGGAGCGTACCATGATTCAAAGTTGTGTTTTTCTAATTTTACTGTTCACTCTTATTGCTGCGGTCAAACAAACTATTTCTCTAGGGCATTTTATCACCACTCTAACTATCTCTAGTATGGCTTATGCGGAACTAGAACCTATTACCCAATTGTCTGAAGTCTTTGCCCGTCGCTATGCTTCGATGAGACGCTTTCATGAATTTATGCAACTACCAGTAGGTAAAGATGCTGCTAGTTTAAACAGAGAAGATATAGCAACTAATCCTTATCAATTTAAGGGAAAACTAGAATTACAAAACCTCACCTTTGGTTATGATGCTAGTCGCCCAATTTTGCAAAACATCAATTTGCTAGTTGAACCTTATCAAACTGTAGCTCTAGTGGGTCGTTCTGGTTCGGGTAAATCCACATTAGTTAAACTGCTATTTCGTTATTTTGAACCCAATCAGGGCAGAATTCTCATAGATGGTCAAGATATTAGCGACTTAGACGTTACTCAATATCGTCGCCGACTCGCGATTGTACATCAAGATGTAGATATCTTTAACGGTACTGTTTTAGATAACCTAATCTACGGCAATCCTCAAGTAAGTTTATCCCAAGTAGAGCAAGCTTGTCACATTGCTAGAGTTGATGAATTTATCAATGAATTGTCTCAAGGGTATTACACCATTGTGGGAGAAAGGGGAGTGCGTCTTTCTGGTGGACAAAAACAGCGTTTGGGTATTGCTAGAGCATTGATCGTAAATCCTGATATTCTCGTATTTGATGAAGCTACTGCTAGTCTGGATTACGAATCGGAAAGGTCTATTCAATTGGCAATGCGGTCTATTTTAGGTACTCGTACAACTATCGTAATTGCCCATCGTCTTAGCACAATTCGCGAAGCCGATCAAATTGTGGTGCTAGATAAAGGAAAAATTGTCGAAGTTGGTAATCATCAGGAATTATTAAATCATTCGGGTATTTATTATCGTCTTCATTCTCTACAAGAAACAGGAGAATTATTTTCCTAACCAGTCTTGCGGAATTGTCAGTTTTATTTGTGGTTTTTTATCTGTGTTTTAATTGGATAAGCAAAAATTTACACTCCATTTAGTAAATGAAAGTTGCTTATCCTCACAAATATAATGGGATGAATGCTCGCGACATACTCAAAAAGATAGTCGCAGAGCCAGAGATCCATCTGATCACCCTTTTCAAGTAGCGCAAAAGGCTTGGCAACGAGATCCAGAATCTTTTATGAAGAAGTTTGTACCTATGTTTTTCAATGGGTTGAATAAGGTTGAATAATCTAATAGCGGTTCTCGTTTTAAAAATTTGAGAACCGCTATCTAATTCCACCTAAAGTTATGTTGCCACTAAACAAATAGCTTTACTACATAGCTGGGGTAAAAACTGGTTGATTAATCGCAGAAATCATTACATTTCCAGCCTCATCAACATTTACCAAAGCCAGGTTGCCATCAGCAACTTTACCAGAAAGAATTGCTTCTGCCAGACTATCTTCGAGGAGTCTCATAATAGCTCTTCTGAGTGGTCTTGCACCATAACTGGGATCGAAACCTTCGGTAATTACCTTTTCGGTAAATGCTTCTGTAACTTCTAATTTAATCTCTCTTTGCTCTTGAAGTCTTTCTGAAATGTCTTGTAAAAGGATATTTGCGATCGCAGCAACTTCAGATTTAGTGAGTTGACGGAAGACAATTACTTCATCAAGACGGTTGAGGAATTCGGGACGGAAATAGTTTTTTAGTTCGTCATTAACTCGCTCACAAATTTTCTGATATTCCGCTTCTCCTGTATTTTCCTCCAAAGCAAAACCGAGTCCAGTACCGCCTTTTTCAATGGCTTTGGCACCGATATTAGAAGTCATGATGATAATGGTATTTTTAAAGTTTACTACTCGACCACTCGCATCAGTGAGACGACCATCATCTAGAAGTTGCAAGAAAAGGTTGAAAACATCGGGATGAGCTTTTTCAATTTCATCAAACAGAATTACCGCATAGGGTTTTCTTCTGACTGCTTCGGTTAATTGTCCTCCTTCATCGTAACCAACAAACCCTGGAGGAGAACCGATCAGCTTGGAAACAGTGTGGGATTCCATGTATTCGGACATATCTAAGCGAATCATGGCATCTTCATCACCAAACATATAAGTAGCAAGAGCTTTAGCTAGTTCGGTTTTCCCAACTCCTGTGGGACCAGAAAAGATCACACTGGCAATGGGACGATTGGGATCGCCAATTCCCGAACGGGAACGGCGTAAGGCTTTGGAGATAGCTTTGACAGCTTCGTTTTGTCCAATTACTCTTTCGTGAAGATGAGCCTCTAAATTGATTAAGGTTTCCGATTCTATTTCATCGATCTGATTGACTGGTACTCCTGTCCAAGCAGCTACTACTTCAGCAATTTCTGCTGCATCTACTATAGGGGTTAGAGATTTAGGATTAATGGGGGATACTTCTGCATCTGCTAATCCTTGATTTAAAGAGTGTCTGAGATGGACTTTGGAACCAGCTTCATCAATTAAATCGATCGCTTTATCGGGTAAAAAGCGATCGCTGATATAACGATGGGATAATTCTACTGCTGCACTGAGAGCTTTATCACTATATTTAACTTGGTGGAAGTCTTCGTAAGTTTTGCGTAATCCTTTAAGGATGGCTTTGGCATCAGCAATGGAAGGTTCTCCCAAAGTAACTTTTTGAAAGCGTCTTTCTAAAGCTGCATCTTTTTCAATATATTGACGATATTCATCTAGGGTAGTACTGCCCAGACATTGTAATTCTCCCCTAGCTAGAGCAGGTTTGAGTAAATTGGCAGCATCCATAGCACCACCCATTGCTCCTGCACCAATCATGGTATGAATTTCATCAATAAACAGGATAATATTGCCAGCTTGTTTTACTTCTTCGACGATTGCTTTAAGTCTTTCTTCAAATTCTCCTCGAAATTTGGCACCAGAAAGTAATAGTCCCATATCAAGGCTAATTACTTCTTTGCCTTCTAGAGTTTCGGGTGCATCTCCTGCTACGATTCTTTGAGCCAAACCTTCAGCGATCGCAGTTTTTCCTACTCCTGGTTCTCCTACCAGTACTGGGTTGTTTTTGGTGCGACGACCTAAAATCTGAATAGTTCTAGCGATTTCTGTCTCTCTTCCTACTACAGGATCAAGTTTTCCTTCTTTAGCTAACTCAGTTAGGTTAATACTAAATTCTTTTAACTTGGGTTGGGCAGAGCCATTATCACCTAAGCCGAAAGGATTAAACTTTTTCTTTTCTCCTGCTGCGACAGCTTCTTTTTCGCCTAATTTCCTAATGATTTCAGTTCGTAGTTTACTGAGGTCTAAACCTTGGGCAGCTATTACCTTAGCTGCTACTGTATCTTGCTTTTGGGCGATCGCAAGTAAAATGTGTTCGGGACTAATATAGTTAACATTTAGTTGACGTGCTTCTACAAAAGCTTGCTCAAAAATACTTTTAACTTTGGGTGTAAAGGGAATATTAACTGGACTATAGCCTGCACCTCTACCGACTCTTTCTTGAATTAACTGACGAGTTTGATTTTTACCAATTCCTTGATCCTTTAGTACTTGGGATGCAAAAGATGACCCCTCTTCCATTAAACCCAAAAGAACGTGTTCGCTTCCTACTAAATTGTGCCCAGTTTTTCTGGCTTCTTCTTGAGCCAGAATAGTTGTTTTAATAGCCTTTTCGTTGAAATATTCAAACATGAGTTTTAGATTAATCTTAATTAATATTTATTTATCTTGTGACTTCAATGTATCGTGTTCTAAATTTTCTCGAAGTGATAAAAACCGTAATTTATAGGTGTTGATTCATACTCCAAGAGAAGACGAGGATCAGCCCAAAACAAGATAAAATGGTTTTTTAGTAGTTATCTTGTTCTTTACTTTATCCTATTTCGCAGTCGGAAGGTACTCCGCCGTTTTACAGCGGAGCGAAGTGAGACTTCGTCAATATTAATTATCTGTGGCGTAATGCTTGCCTTAAAGATGAGAATTACGTTAAATTTAGTTAAGTTAAAGTCAATAAAGGAAAACCTTACGGTAATAACTGCGCGATTGTATGGGCTTCTCGACCAAGAGCTTACCTCGCCACCAAATTACAACAATCAATACCGACAAAGTCGGAGTTACTCCGTCCTAAAATGACGCAGCAACTTCGACAAAAATTAAAATATAGGCAAGAGCTTAAAAGTTAATAGTTTTAACCATAATCAATTTCAACAATATCTAACCTATGAAAAACTTTTCGTGGAGAACTTTAGTACTTTGGACATTACCGATTCTGGTAGTGGGATTTTTCCTGTTTCAAGGAACTTTCACCCCTAATACTGGTAACCTCGGTAACAATACAGCGAGTACTCGCATGACCTATGGTCGTTTCTTGGATTATCTCAATACAGGAAAAGTTGCAAGTGTCGAACTGTATGAGAATGGTAGAACAGCAATTGTTCAAGCAATGGATCCTGAGTTGGACGAACGCTTACAAAAGCTAAGAGTTGATCTTCCTGCTAACTCACCCGAATTAATTACTAAACTTAGAGAAGCAGATATCAAATTTGATTATCATCCCACCAGTAATGATGGCGCGTTGTGGGGACTCTTAGGTAATTTAATCTTCCCCATTGTTTTAATCTCTGCTTTATTTTTATTGTTCCGTCGCTCCAACAATATGCCAGGAGGTCCTGGTCAAGCAATGAGTTTCGGAAAATCCCGCGCTCGTTTCCAGATGGAAGCTAAAACTGGAATTATGTTTGACGATGTAGCAGGGATCGACGAAGCCAAAGAAGAACTACAAGAAGTAGTAACTTTCCTGAAGCAACCTGAAAGATTTACTGCTGTGGGAGCAAAAATTCCTAAAGGGGTTCTGTTAATTGGTCCTCCTGGAACTGGTAAAACTTTACTAGCAAAAGCGATCGCAGGTGAAGCTGCTGTACCTTTCTTTAGTATCTCTGGTTCAGAATTCGTTGAAATGTTTGTGGGTGTGGGTGCGTCTCGTGTCCGTGACCTATTCAAAAAAGCTAAAGAAAATGCTCCTTGCTTAATCTTTATTGATGAAATTGATGCTGTAGGTCGCCAACGGGGTGCAGGCATTGGTGGTGGTAACGATGAGAGAGAACAAACTCTCAACCAGTTACTTACCGAAATGGATGGTTTTGAAGGTAATAGTGGCATTATTATTATTGCTGCAACCAACCGTGCTGATGTTTTAGACTCGGCTTTAATGCGTCCTGGTCGTTTCGACCGTCAGGTAATGGTAGATAACCCCGATATTAAAGGACGTTTGGAAATCTTAGATGTTCATGCTAGAGATAAGAAAATTGCTCCTGAAGTTTCTTTAGAAACAATTGCACGTCGTACTCCTGGGTTCTCTGGTGCAGATTTGGCAAACTTACTCAACGAAGCTGCAATTCTCACCGCTAGAAGACGTAAAGAAGCTGTAACTATGTCTGAAATTGACGACGCAGTAGATCGAGTAGTTGCTGGTATGGAAGGCACACCCCTAGTAGATGGTAAGAGTAAGCGTTTAATTGCTTATCATGAAGTAGGTCACGCGATCGTCGGTACTCTAGTTAAAGAACACGACCCAGTACAGAAAGTAACCTTAATTCCTCGCGGACAAGCTCAAGGTTTAACTTGGTTTACCCCTGATGAAGAACAAGGTTTAATTTCCCGCTCCCAATTAAAGGCTCGTCTTGCTGGGGCAATGGGTGGTCGTGCAGCAGAAGAAGAAATCTTTGGCTACGACGAAGTAACAACTGGTGCTGGTGGTGACTTACAACAAGTTACAGAAATGGCGCGTCAGATGGTAACACGCTTCGGAATGAGTGATCTTGGTCCTTTATCCTTAGAAGGACAAGGTGGGGAAGTTTTCCTCGGTGGTGGTTTAATGTCTCGTTCTGAGTACTCCGAAGAAGTTGCATCTCGTATTGATGACCAAGTACGTCAGATTATCGAACAGTCTCATAACCTAGCACGTAAAATCATCCGCGATAACCGAGAAGTTATTGACCGTTTAGTAGATTTACTAATTGAGAAAGAAACTATTAACGGTGACGAATTACGTCAAATAGTAGCGGAATACACAGAAGTTCCTGAAAAAGAACAATTTGTTCCTCAAATTTAATACCTTGATCTGAATTATTAATTATTAGGAATGGTTAACAGCCATTCCTTTTTACTTATTTGTACCATTATTTCTGATCAATAAGGATATAGTTGTCCTTTATTTATTTGTTCTATTGTTTCTAATATAACTTTGATTCCTTCGCAATTAATTGGTTTAGAAAATAAATATCCTTGTCCATAGCAACAATCTAATTTTTTCAAAGTAGTAACTTGTTCCATTGTTTCTACTCCTTCTGCAATCACTTTCAAGTTCATTTTGTTAGCTAGATTAACAATTGTTTTGACTAATTCTAGATGGTCACTACCTAAATTTATTTGGTTAATAAAAGTTCGATCAATTTTGAGGGTATCTATTGGTAAAGAATGGAGGTAACTAAGAGAAGAATAACCAGTTCCAAAATCATCTACCGATAATTTTAGCCCTAAATTTTTCCATTTTTTTAACAAAGGTACAATTTCTTCGAGATTGCCAATAACTGTGCTTTCTGTAATCTCCAGATTCAGAAATTTCGGTTTTAGACCGGTTTTATGTAAAATATGGCTAAGTAGTTGGGTGTTGTCTTCGCTCTTAAGCTGTTTTAATTGAACAGGTGACATATTAACGCTCAAACTCATGGAACGAGCGACTTGGTATTTTTTTTGCCATTGATACATCTGAGAACAAGCTTGCTCTAAAATATACCAGCCCAGAGGCACAATTAAGCCAGTTTCTTCAGCGATGGAAATGAAATCACCAGGTTCAATCATGCCTTTTTTCGGATGTAGCCAGCGCACGAGTGCTTCAAATCCGCTTATTTTTCCATTATCTAGTTCCACAATCGGTTGGTAGAAAACAACTAGTTCCGATTTTTCTAAAGCCCGTCTGAGGTCATTTTCTATACCTAAGATCGTCTTGACTTTTTGATACATACATAATTCAAATATTTGATAGCGACCTTTGCCAGCAGCTTTGGCTTGATACATCGCTGTGTCTGCATCCCTGAGTAGCTCCTCTACTTGTTGGTAGCGCTCATCGGACATCACAATCCCCATACTACTAGAAACAAATATTTCTTGTTCTTGTTCTTGAAGGTAGAAGGGAAGTTGCAATTGCTTGTGAATAATTTCAGCTAATTGAGTTACATCATCAAGATAATTAATGTTTCTGACTAAAATAGTAAATTCATCTCCTCCCAAACGGGCGAAAAAATGTTTGCGACTCAAGCAGGTTTGGATCCGACGGGCAAATTCTACTAGTAATTGATCTCCAGCTTCATGACCTAAACTATCATTGATGTATTTAAAGCGATCTAGGTCTAAAAATATCACAGCAAACATCTGTTCTGGATAAGAACGAGCGTTTTCCCAAGTCTTTCTTAACTCTTCCAAGAAATAGGCACGATTAGGTAGGCTAGTCAATTTATCATGTAAAGCGTCATGTCTTAATTGTTCTATAGCTTGGCGAGAATTAGTAATATCAGCTTGAGAGCCTGTGAGACGATAAACTTCCCCTTGTGCGTCAGGTACTGCAATACCACGACAAAGCATCCAACGATAGCTTCCATCTTTGTGCATCATGAGATAACTAATTTCAAAGTGGGAAGAACTATTGTTGATACTGGTGCTAGTGAGTCGGGAAAGTTCTTCGAGATATTCTGGATGTACCCTTTTAAACCATTCATCAGGAGAATTAGTCAAAGAATGTTCCTCATAACCAAGGAGAAATTTCCAGCGGGGGGAGAAATAAATCTGTCCAGTCCTCAGATTCCAATCCCATAATCCATCATTAGTAGCACGAGAAGCCAGAGCATATCGTTCTTCACTTTCTTTTAAAGCTTTTTCTGCTAAATGCTTTTCAGTTACGTCTCGGGCTAGGCAGACTATCCCTTTAGCTTCATTTTGCTCATTAAGGATAAAAGAACTGGAAAAAGCAACGGGAATTTCCCTACTGTCTTTACTTATATAATTTATTTCACTAGTGCCAATAAAATTTGGGGGATACCAAGCTTTGTTTGAGGACCATTCATTTGGCAGTATGGATGAGAGATCTATACCAATTAATTCCTCTTCTTCATATCCCAACAAATGTAATGTAGCCTGATTGACTTTTTGGATTTCCCCCTGCATGTTAACTACAATTAAGCTATCAAGCATGGAATTTAAAATATTATCGAGAAAAGACCTAGAGACAGTAGAACTTTTGAGACTATGTACCATTTCATTAAAACTTTGAGCCAGAAGACCAAGTTCATCTTCTCGATTTGTATCTAAGGCTAAAATTGTATTTAATTTTCCTTTTGTAATCTCAGAAGCAGTTTTTTCAAGATGTTTGATTGGTTTGGCAATAGACTCAGATATAATCAACCCCAATCCCAAGGCTAGAGAAATACTAATAAGAATAAATAAGCAAATTAAGAAATTTTCTTGTGAGAGAGAGTCTTCAACATCTAAAGCTTCAGATTTGAGTTTTTGAAAATGAGAATCTTGATATTCTTTAAGTAGAGGCAAAAGATTATTTTCTAATTGCTTATCAGTAAAATCAAAATAGAATTGATAAGCAAGTTGCGGATCTTTTGACAACAAATTAAGATACTCTTCCAAGCCTTTTTGATAAATAAAAAATTCTTTTTTTATTTGTTTTAATACTGCCAAATTACTTGGTTCTGTTGGTTGTAATTCAATATTAAAATGAACTTGATTGTTAAATTCAGACTGTTCACTATCAGAGAGTTTTTGTTCGATGTCCAATAAGAGATCTCTGAAGCTTTTTAGGTTGCTATAATTGATTTCTTCTGAATTATTATTATTGACTACATTTATATACAATTCATGGGATTGGTCATCGATTGATAACAAATTATTGACTATTTTTGTTAAATTTTCCGTTTCTTTAAGGGTATGATTGACAACAATATCTGTTTCATTTTTGATCTTCAAATTAGTTTGGAGAGTAAATCCCCCTAAAATAGCTAAAACAAAAGAAGTAGACAAAAAACCTAAAGATAATTTTTGAGCGATTTTCATATCAATTAGTTTTAGTAATTATTTTTTTATGGAATTGACTAGACTTTTTATAAGCATTAATCATATATATAACAATAAACCATTTTCTAAATCAGCAATGTCTATTCTCTGCAAGGATGTTTAAGCCGATAAACCAATGATTCCTATGTCAATACTGTTCGGATAAGCCTAAAAACTTAATGAAATTAGGGAGTGTGGGAGGTGTGGGGAGAGAGTGGAGAAAGTCTTGCTCCCTTGTCCTCTCCTTCTTCTGCACCTTCTCCATCCTCCGAAGGACGTTGTTCTCTCTCTCTTTCTCAACAGATAACTTTTTTAACCGAACAGTCTTGATTCCTATGTAGTGCAAGAAAGCGTCAGGACTTAGAACTAGTATTTATGTCCCTAAATAATTCCTTTGAGTCAAAATTCTAAAAGAAGATTGATAGCGGATGATATTATTGCCACAAAATTTCTGTCAACTGGAGTTTATACTAAATTGGTACAAAAACTAAACTAACCCGTTTAGTAGCCAAAGATAGGATTTAATCATTAGGGAGAGTGGACATTGCCCACCTCCTGTTAAACAAACATTTTTTGTAACAGCCCTTTTTTTAAATCATGAATCAACGAATTCAAAAACATTACTCTAACATTGCCCATAACTATGATGCTTTGTGGACTTACAATCCAGATTTTATTAAATTTGTTGCTAAAAATATTATTGAAAAATTAGAGTTACAAGTTAATGATAAATTAGTTGATTTAGGTTGTGGTACTGGTCTTTTTACCAAAGGAATTTGTAAGCAAATGCAATTAAAATATCCTATTTTATGTGTTGATTCTTCTTCAGAAATGCTGAAGCAAATTCCTGTAAATCATAGCTATGAGCCTATATTCATGGATGCTGTCGAGTTTTCCAGCAAAGCTAATAATTTGGATAAAATCTTACTAAAAGAGATGATTCACCATGTTCCTGATAAAAACAAGCTCATAGCTAATTTATTTAATAGTTTAAATCCTGGGGGAATTTTTCTTTTAATCTTACTTCCTCCTACAATTGAATATCCTTTATTTGAATTAGCTAAAAAAACCTATGAAGAAGTGCAACCACACTATAAAACAATTGAAACTATTTTTAAGGATGTAGGATTTAAAACTGAAGTTAGTTTTGTTAGTTACCCTCTATCAATTGATAAAGTTCGATATTTTAGTATGGTAAAAAATCGCTATATGTCTTTACTTTCTCGGTTTACCGATGGAGAAATTCAAGAAGGTTTAGAAGAGATGAGTGCAAAATACTTATCTCAATCAACTCTTGATTTTAACGATACTTTTGTTTTTATGGTGGGTAAAAAATAAGTTATTTACTCTGCATTAATATAAACTTTTTTAGCCCAAATCTGAATATACTCAGCGAACAAAGAATGATAATCTCTCATCTCTTTGGTACTCATACCAAATTTACTGGCTTCTTCAAATAATTCTTGGAGAGAACGAATTGCTAATTGGGCTGCACCAGGGGAATGAGGCGTAATTTTTAATAAAGCCTCTAATCTAGCGCGAACTCTTTTAAGATTTTCTGAAGTCAATTCTGCTTCTAAATTACAGTATCTAGTGCTATCAGAATCATCTTCTTCAAATAATTCGCTTTGGGGGGGAAGATAGGTGTGAGTTGTGTTGTCATAAGCTAACACTTCTCCCGTTTCAATTTCATAAATCCAGCCATAGATGTGTAACTTACCCTGATGCAGTTTAGCTCTGACCATTGGATAAGTCTTAAGATTTTCAATTTGGATTAGAACATTTTCCGCAACTAAGGTTTCAATCAATTCTTCTCCAGACTGATGAGGATAGTTTTCTAGGACTAAGCGTCGAGTCGATTCTGCGTGTTTGAGCCAATCATAGACTAAAGGCATATCTTTTTGCAGTTTATTGAGCTTAAGCAGTCCTTTCATGGCTCCACAATGGGAATGTCCACAAATAATTACTTGTTCTATATCTAAAGCTGTTATGGCATATTCGATAGTCCCACCTTCTCCCCCATTAGCAGCACCAAAGGGAGGAATGATATTACCAGCATTACGAATTACAAACAATTCTCCCACATCGGTATTAGTGATCAGATTGGGTGCCACCCTAGAATCGGAACAGGTAATAAAAAGAACTCTAGGTTTTTGACCATGAGAAAGTTGTTCTAAAAGTTGTTGATGAGAAGGAACATAAGTTTTTCTAAATTCATCTAAACCACGAATTAACTTTTTCATGAGTAATTATCCCTGATTAATTGTTACCTTAATATTGTCTATTATCGGATAGAAAGGGGTATTTTGTTTGAATAAAATGTTGACTAGTGATGGGGAAATAGCAACCTTTGGTGCGGGATGCTTTTGGAAAGTAGAAGATGCTTTCCGTCAACTGAAGGGAGTTGAATCAACTTCTGTAGGTTACATGGGGGGTCATTTTGCTAATCCAAGTTATTTAGATGTACTTTCGAGAATCACTGGTCATGCAGAAGTAGCCCAGTTAACATACTATCCTAATATAGTTAGCTATGGAGAGCTATTAGATGTTTTCTGGTCAATTCACGATCCTACTCAATTGAATCGCCAAGGCGCAGATCGAGGAGAACAATATCGCTCAGTAATTTTTTATCACACTCCTGAACAAGAAATAGAAGCGAGAGTTTCTAAACAAAAGTTACAACAATCAGGTCGGTTTCAGCAAGAAATTGTAACTCAAATCAAAGCTGCTTCAGACTATTATTTAGCAAAAGAGTCGGATCAACAATATTTAGAGAAAAAAAGACGTTCATTAACTAAGTAATTAATTAACCCTAGACAATATTTTCTTTAAGAGCCATCACAATAGCTTGAGTCCGATTTTTCACACAGAATTTGCTAAAAATAGAACCAAGGTGAGCTTTAACTGTAGCAATGGTTACATATAGTTCTTGAGCAATTTCTTCGTTAGATAAACCTTGTATTAAATACCCCAAAACATCTTTCTCTCTGTGGGTTAAATGATAATAATTCTTATGCTGGTCTATTTCGGTTTCTAGAGTGCCAAATTTGGTAACATAATGATTAAAAGATCTAAAAAAACCTGTAGCTGCTTCAGGAGGTAAATAGATTTTAAAGTTGAGTATAGTATTAATTGCTTCTTGGAGTTGGCTTACAATATTAGGTTTAAAGATATATCCTTTAGCTCCTAAATACATGGCTTTAAAGATCATTTCTTCTTCTTCGTGACCAGATAGGATTAAAGTTTTTGTTTGGTAATGATTTACAGATAAATATTTAAGAATATCTAAACCACTTTCTTGCTGTAATTCTAAATCTAGTAACAAAATCTGAGGTTTATATTTTGCTATTAGTATTTTTCCTTTTTTGAGGGAGTAAGTATCTGCTATTATTTTGAATTTTAGTAAATTATTTTGATTATACAATTGTAAAAGTGTTTTGAGGTTATCCCTAAATTCTCGATTATCATCGATAATCATTAGTGAGGTAGAATTTTTTTGGGTAGTTATAAGTGGTTTTGTTGAAACATAATTCATTTAAAGTCCCCTCCTAGATGAATTTACCTCTATTAAGCTTCATTGCTAAGTGATTTTACAACCGTAATAATACGGAATAAAAATTTTGTTTAATCATCTTTAGGTATAACAAAAGCAATTTTTGTTCCTCCTTCATAGA
>JASJDB010000418.1 GCA_030065315.1 Xenococcaceae cyanobacterium MO_167.B52
GTCAAAAACTTCTTAAACACACTAACTTATCAGTGTTAAAGCATTTAAGACTAGGTAAGATAAGGAAATAAAACTATGCAAGACGCAATTACCGCCGTTATCAATTCTGCTGACGTTCAAGGTAAGTACCTCGATGGTGCTGCCATGGACAAGCTAAAAAGCTATTTTCAAACTGGACAACTTAGAGTTCGTGCAGCTAGCGTAATCAGTGCTAATGCTGCAGGTATCGTTAAAGAAGCAGTAGCAAAGTCCTTGCTCTATTCTGACGTAACTCGTCCTGGTGGCAATATGTACACCACTCGTCGCTATGCAGCTTGTATCCGCGACCTCGACTACTACCTACGTTACGCTACTTACGCTATGTTGGCTGGAGATCCTTCCATCCTTGATGAGCGTGTACTCAATGGTCTAAAAGAAACCTATAATTCTTTGGGTGTACCCGTTGCTTCTACTGTTCAAGCTATCCAAGCTATGAAAGAAGTTACTGCTAGCTTAGTTGGTGCTGATGCTGGTAAAGAAATGGGTGTTTATTTAGACTACGTTTGCTCTGGCTTGAGCTAATTACTCAACAAGAGAAGTTTGCTATTGGTTGCAGATAGCACACACAAGAGGTTTGGGAAGTCTAGAGTGAGTGCTAGTTCTTATGGGCTTTGTCTTTCGAGCGCGAAATCAAAGATAAGTTTTGACGATCTAGTATTGACTCCCGACTCCCAAGCTTTTGCGTATATTAGGGTCATCTTGACGCTGCAATAAGATGACATAGTTAGGCTTCTAAAATCAAAGCCGAAATTAGATACTGAAAAACCTTTAAATAGATTCGGGAGAAAATAAACCTATGCGTATGTTTAAAATTACTGCTTGTGTTCCTAGTCAGACTAGAATTAGGACTCAACGGGAATTACAAAATACTTACTTTACTAAGCTGGTTCCTTATGATAGCTGGTTTCGTGAGCAACAAAGAATTATGAAAATGGGTGGCAAAATTGTCAAAGTAGAATTAGCCACTGGTAAACAAGGTGTTAATACAGGTTTACTATAAATAATCAATAAAAAAATTTATTTACGAGGGGTCTTTTCTGACCTCTTTTTGTTATTTTTGTGGGGTAACAAAAATAACTGTGCTTAATTAAAGTGGGTAAATACTGGAGACGCTTACGATCGCTGATTGAGATTCACTCTAGTAGCTGGTCGTGGGAAGCAAGACTACTATACTGGTTGACTGGGATTTGGCTATTTCTGGGTCTGGTAACTTTATTATCTGCCTCCTATCCTGAAGGAGTGATTGATCATAACAACGGGTATTACACCATATTGCGTCAATTACTAGGATTATTGATTGGTTTGATCGGATTTAAAGTAATTGTTGACCAACCCCTACGTCAAACCCTTAAATTTTGCCCTTGGATAATTTTATTGTTGCTGTTGTTAATTTTTCTCATATCTGTACCTGGAATTGGCACTGAAGTTTATGGTGCCAAACGCTGGATTGCTTTGGGTCCTTTTTCCTTGCAACCCTCAGAATTAATTAAACCTTTTCTGGTGATGCAATCTGCTTATATCTTTGCCAAGTGGCGTAAGTTAACTTGGACGGTACGGGGTACCTGGTTAGGAATTTTTGCTTTAGTATTACTAGGAATTTTAATTCAGCCTGACCTTAGTACTACTGCTTTATGTGGCATGAGTTTATGGCTGATTGCGGTAGCTGCCGAATTACCTTGGGTTCATTTGTTATCCGTGTGTTTTGGGGGGTTGGGTTTAGCAGCATTAAGCATATCCCAAAACGAATATCAATTAGACCGTATTACTTTTTTTCTTGACCCCTGGCAAGAATATCAGGGTAAAGGATACCAATTAATTCAAAGTTTACTAGCGATCGCATCTGGTGGTTGGGCTGGTTTGGGACTTGGACTTTCTCAACAAAAGCTTTCCTATCTACCAATTCGGACCACAGATTTTATCTTTGCTGTCTATGCCGAAGAATTTGGTTTTATTGGCTGTCTGCTTTTAATAATATTGCTCATGCTCTATGCAACAATCGCTTTAAGAGTGGCATTCAAGTCAGATAATCAGATTCAAAGACTAGTGGCGATCGGTGCAATGGTATTTTTAGTAGGTCAATCCTTAATTAATATCGGAGTAGCTACAGGCTCTTTACCCACTACAGGTTTACCTTTTCCCTTTTTTAGTTATGGCATCAACTCAATTATTGCCAGTTTTTTATTAGCAGGTTTATTAATTAGAGCTGCAAGAGAAATCAACCAAGCTCCCGTGATTAAAATGGTTTTTCGTAATTCAATTCCCAAATCTTATAGGTAAACAGACGTGGGGTCGGAGTTCATTGTTCATTGTTCATTGTTCATCGTTCATTGCTCCCCCTTGTCTCCTTGTCTCCCTTGTCCCCCCTATCCCCATTGTCACCCGTGTCTCCCTCTTCCCCCTTTCCCCCTTGTCTCCCCAATCTCCCCAATCTCCCTTGTCCCCCTTGTCTCCCTAATCTTCCCTGTCCCCCGTCTCCCCCAAATCTCCAGAAGATTCCGAACTATCCGTGTATCCAATCTTGAATACAAGTTAAGCTATAGATATATGTAGTAGGTCTAGCTAGTGGTGGGATTTCATGCTGCGAATAATCGATCAGCAAACTGAAGCACAAATAGAATTAAAGCGTATTGGCGATCGCACTCATGACAGTGATATTAAACCAAAAGAAAACACTGTCAGAGAAATCGTCACAACAGTTCAAGAAAAAGGTGATCAAGCCCTAATTGACTATACGGCAAAATTTGACCGACAAGTATTAACAGCAGAGCAATTTAGAGTAACTGGCTCTGAGTTGGATGCTGCCTATCAGCAGATTTCTCAAGATTTGCTTCATGCTATTCAGTTGGCTTGCCAGAAAATCGAAGCATTTCACCGTCAGAAGGTGCCTAAGTCTTGGGTTCAATTTGAAAAAAATGATGTGGTGTTAGGTAAACGCTACACTCCTGTAGATCGGGCAGGATTGTATATCCCTGGGGGAAGAGCCGCTTACCCCAGTACCGTACTGATGAATGCTATTCCTGCTAAGGTGGCAAAAGTTCCTCGTATTGTGATGGTAACTCCACCAGGAGAGGATTTAAGGATTAATGCTGCCGTTTTAGTAGCAGCCCAAGAAGCAGGAATTGAAGAAATTTATCGCATTGGGGGAGCGCAAGCTGTTGCAGCGTTGGCATATGGTACAGAAACTATCCCCAAGGTAGATGTAATTACTGGTCCTGGTAATATTTACGTTACCCTTGCTAAAAAAATGGTCTATGGCACAGTAGGGATTGATTCCTTGGCTGGTCCCTCGGAAGTTTTGGTGATAGCGGATAATACAGCTGATCCTGTGTATGTAGCAGCAGATTTATTAGCTCAAGCAGAACATGATCCGATGGCTGCTGCAATTTTAGTGACAACGGACTCTAATCTGGCACAGCAAGTACAAAAGGAAGTTTCCAAACAACTAGAAACCCACCCCCGTAAAACTCTTACGGAAAAAGCGATCGCTCATTATGGGTTAATTGTAGTCACAGATTCTCTAGCCAGTGCAGCAGAATTATCTAATTTATTTGCCCCCGAACATTTAGAATTAGAAGTAGCCGAGCCTTGGGAATTAATCGAGCAGATTCGGCACGCAGGAGCGATTTTTCTGGGTAGTTCTACCCCAGAAGCTGTGGGAGACTATTTGGCTGGTCCTAACCACACTTTACCAACTTCTGGTGCTGCTCGTTATGCTTCTGCTTTGGGTGTGGAGACTTTTATGAAGCACTCTAGTTTGATTCAGTATTCCGCTACAGCTCTCAAACAAATGTCTAGTACAATCCAGATATTGGCACAAGCAGAAGGCTTACCTTCTCACCGAGATTCAGTAAAATATAGAACGGAATAGAAATGTTATTTGTTTTTACCGATCTCGATGGCACTCTCTTAAATCAGGAAGACTATGATTATCAACCCGCTCTTTCTGCGATCGCAAAACTAAAAGCTCGAAATATTCCGATTATTCCCGTTACTAGTAAAACTCGTGCGGAGGTAGCTCAACTCTGTCAGGATCTTGGGCTAACTGACCCTTTTATTGTAGAAAATGGTAGCGGTATATTTATTCCCCAAGAAGATAATAGGTTTGATACTTCTGAGGCGACTAAGATGGGAGATTACTATGTTAAGACCTTAGGTTGTACCTATATCGAAGCCAGAGCGGGACTAAAAATTATTCAATCGGAAGTGAGAATTAATAACCTTAAAGGATTTGGAGATTTAGCCGAAACAGATATACAGAATTTGACAGGATTACCAATCAAAGAAGTACGACAAGCTAAAACCAGAGAGTTTACCGAACCTTTTGTCACTCCCAAAGATATTCCCCCAGAAAAGATCGAAACTAAAGCAGCAGAATATGGTTTTAGAATCTTAATTGGCGATCGCTTTTGCCATTTAATTGGATCTGAAGCAGGAAAAGGCAGAGCAGTTCAGTGGCTATTGCAACAATATAAATCAACAGTAGCTTCCTCTAACATTACTACGGTTGGGTTAGGCAATAGCCCGAATGATCTGGAAATGCTAGAAGCTGTAGATATTCCTATTGTTATTGGCAGTAAAAAAGGAGTTCATCCGCGTTTAGCAAATCGGAATTGGAAAATTCCCAATTCTAACGGTTCTCAAGGGTGGGCAGAAGCAATTGAAGATATATTATCAAGTAATAAGTAATCAGTAATAAGTAAATAACTATTAAATACTTTTATAATGATTCAAAGTATTTTGGATAACTAAATTACACAATAATGATCAAAGTTTTAATAGTAGATGATCAAAAAACCGTCCAAGCATTGTTAACAGATTATCTAAAAGATGAGTCAGGTATAGAGATTATCGGTTTTGCAGAAAATGGTCAAGAAGCTCTAGATATAGTAAGAGTTTGTCAACCCGATATTGTCCTAATGGATATTGAAATGCCAGTACTGGACGGGTTAAGTGCGACTAGAATTATTGTGGAACAATTTGTTCAATCTACTGTATTAATTTTAAGTGTCCATGACGAAGACAGTTATCTCAATGCTTCTTTGCAAGTAGGGGCAAAAGGATACCTTTTAAAAACAACTCCAGCTAAAGAATTAATCAATGCCATTTATTCTGCTTACAAAGGTTATTTTCAATTAGGACCTGGGTTATTAGAGAAATATTTATACAAAATCAGCAACTCCCAACTAAAATCCCAAGAAGTAGAAGACCTTAAAAATATAATTACCGAACAATCTAACTTATTAAAAGAAATTAACTCCGAAAAATCCCATAGTATTTCTAATTCTAAAAAGATTAATAATACTAATAATTTACAGAGTGAAATTGTGGATTTAGAACAAAAACTTTATTACCTAAATCACTATATAGAAAAGTTAAAAAAAAGGGTTATTTATATACAGAACATGGTGTTAGTATTATTAGCTGCTGTGGCTGTATTAATTTTAGTGGTTTATTTGAATTGAATAAGTCTAATGTAAAATTTGCCCTTTCTTTATAGTAAAATTTAACTAACCTCATTTACCCTAGTTTTTAAGTACTATGTATGTGATTACTAGCGAAGCTGCTTTACTACTTCAAATTCCTCACAAAAGATTACTAGAATTGCTAGGAAAAGGAAGAGTCAACACCGCGATTGGATATGCTCTCTGACCGAGAGCATCCCTCGCGGTCAAAGGATCATATAAATCAGGACGTTTTTGGTTAATCCCTCTCTACAATGGATTACCTCAGATTATTCCTGGAAAACGTGGCAGAAAAGGTGCATGGGTTAAAACTATACGCCCAAAAAAAACGATTATTCATGTCAATCGCAATCGCATTCAAGCTAATAAAAGCAAGAGTCCTGAAAAAAGAAAAGAAGTTATTGCTGTCAAAAATAGCAGCAGTAATTTATCGCAAGCTAGTCAAGCAAAAAATGGCGACTTTTACACTAATTATCTAGAAATTCCCTATCCATGTCGAATTATTTATCAACCAGATAAACCTTTGAGGTGTGGTGCGCATCTTTGGATTGAGGTATTATACTAAATCCGCTTACCAAAGTATACTTTTAGTTTAAAGTATAAAATTAGCTTAAACCTTTCTGATTTCTGACTTCTGACTTCTGACTTCTCGCAACTTTTAAGTAGGGTATCTAAACAGGATTTAGTATTA
>JASJDB010000419.1 GCA_030065315.1 Xenococcaceae cyanobacterium MO_167.B52
CTTCAAATTGTTGTAATAATCCCGATAAGCGATCACTTTCTCGCAGCATACTTTCTGCCAAAGATTGATTCTTATCATCAGGTAATAATCTTTTAATTAGCAATTTACTAAAAGTTTTCAGTGCAGTTAAAGGGTTACGTAATTGATGCAACAGATCATCCAGGCGGTCTTGTTGCCAACGATTGGCTTCCTGTTGCAATTCTAATTGTTTTCGATACCATTGGGATTGACGCTCTATAAATCTTGCGATTGCCAAAGTTTGAGCAACATTTTCAGCTTGCTCTAATTCTTGCTCTTCCCAATTATTGTTTTCCCTGGCAACTATTAATAAACCCATGACCGTATTTTCATATATTAGAGGCAAAACTAGCTGTTTATGATCCAGTTCTTCAGAGGGTTTAAGTTGATTACTCCAACTATCTTGTGTCACCTTATCAGGAAGTAATAGACTAGAATTATTAATCCTATCTGAGATAACTTGTTCCCAGATTTCAGGTAATTTTGTCCCAAAAAGTTTTTGATAAATCTGACTGTCGTTTTGAGGATAAATCATAAAAGGGAATAAATTAGTTTCCCGATTTTGTCTAGACTCTTCCGTTAAGTAAACAGCACTCCACAATGCTCCCAATGCTTGAGTCAACAATTTAATTTGGGATTGACACAAAAGATGGAATTCAGGACTAGCAAAATTGTGAGAGTATAGCATTCAAGAAAATGATTTTATTAACTTTTTTAATCTTAGGTATTTTCTATGTATAACAGTCAAAGTCTTGGTAAGTAATCTTTTGACATTGAATTTTTGCTCTCCATGACTTTAAATAGGTAGTTGATTTTTTTTGATTATCAGGATACAATTTCTCATAGTTTTGTAACCATAATTACAACTTTTAAAACAGAATAGGAGGTAATCGGGTTGGCTAGAAAACGGAAGCGTAAAAGTCGCCGTCGCCAAGAGGGTCGCAAGATACTAGAGCTAGTCCCTCAATATAACATCGAAAGCGGTGATGATAAACCTGTGACCGCAGCCCGCAAGCATATAGCATCTCAATCTATTGTTCCCCCTGCGCTTTTAGTAGTCAGACGCAACGAACACACCACTGATCGTTACTTCTGGGCAGAAAAAGGCCTGTTTGGGGCGCAATATGTAGAAGAGAATCATTTCCTTTTTCCTAGCTTGCAATCATTCGAGTTACCAGAAGGAGATAAGAAGAAGACTATGGCTGCCGTTCACAGTCGTTGAAAGTTAGATGATAAGCATAGAATAATAAACATATCAGTATTTGGGGACGTTTTTACAAAAACGTCCTTTAAATTATGAGCAAGTACTATTCAAAAGAAACATTTTGTCGCAACTGAATCAACTCATCTCGATGTCCAGTAACTCTAATTATATTTTGAGTGGGATTGTCAGAGTTATTCTGGTTAATGCTTAGTAATACCCGTTCCAAACGTCCTGCTTTTTGCCAATAAAATATTCCTGCAATAGGAGCTAGTAAGAGTAGCAACCAAAACAACTGACTCATCTGAGGAAATAGCATAAATAAAACTAAGATCAGGCAAGATAATCCTAAAGCTGATAAAAAGCTGAGAAAAATACCCATAAATAGACTGGGTTGGACAAATCCTTGAAATGTCACTTGATTACTTAGAGCATCAACTGCAATAACTTTATACGCCCGCTCATCAAAGTATTTTTGTAACTTTGGTAATATACTGTCTTCTGATTCAGAAGTTGACAGTTCAATTTCTTCTGTACGATCTTTTACAGAAGCACGAATAAAAAACACCAAGCCTACCATCATCAATAAGGTTAGGAAAAAAGTTGAAGTAACAATAGGAGAATCCACAATTATTAATTTATGTTAACTATCAAGATTTAGTTTAACTGCTTCGAGGTTTTTTTGTATATTCATGCTTGGGTGTAGTAGGAATAATTAATTGTTGAATTAATAATTATCCCTACATTGGATTGCACGACGACAATTGCTGAGTCCCGCTGCCTCTGGTTTATCTTTCGGCATAATAGCGACTGTAATAGTGATAACCACCATCAGCATTAGGATTAGTTTGGTTTGCCACTAACCCCAAAACAGGGACATTAGACATTTTCAAATTATCTATATTCTGCTTGAGTAAAGAGCGGTCAGTTTTACCAATTCTCACCACTAAAACCACCCCATTAGTACGAGAAGCCAAGATTCTACCGTCGGCAAAACCCAAGATAGGAGGAGTATCATAAATGATTAAGTCATATTGATGACTCTCTAGTAATTTATCCATCAACTCTTGCATTTTGTGAGAAGCCAATAAGCGAGTTGGGTCTGGTGGAATATCACCTGCGGTAATCACTGAGAGATTCTCCCATTGTGGAACGGTTTTAATTGCTTCTTCTATAGGTAAACCCGTTGCCAAAATGTTGCTTAGTCCTTTATCGTTTTTGAGTCCTGTCCACTCATGAACTTGGGGACGGCGTAAATCGGCATCGATGAGTAAAACCCTTTGTCCCATTGCTGATGAAGCTTGAGCAAGGTGAGAAGAAATAGTTGACTTACCTTCTGAAGGGATAGAAGAACTAATTACAATTGAATTTAGGGGGCTATCAGAACCAAGTAAGCGAATGTTGGTATTGAGAGAACGGAATGATTCTAGGAAAGGAGACGCATTATAACGTTTGCTTTTAGTTTCACGATTGGGTAATTGAGCAGATGAATTTCCTGCTAATTCTAGAGCAATATTACCGATCTGTAGTTGAGGAAGACTAAGTTGATTGTTGGTACCTTGGATTTGAGCAGGTTTCAAGTCTTTCTGAGTGGGGATTAAGCCCAAAATAGGTAAATTGACGCTTTCTTTCATTTCCTCAGCAGAATGAAATACGGGGTCAAGACGCTCTGCTAATAGGGCTGCTCCCATACCCATTAATAAGCCTCCAATTACTCCCAAAGCTAAATTGCGAGGAACATTAGGAGAGATGGGATTTTCGGTAACTGTAGGTTCGGATATGGTTTGCCAAGGTAAGGCTTGTTGTGAAGCTTGTAATTCTAGTTTTTCTTGGGCTTCTAGAAAACGACCTAAACTTCTATTGGCAACTGTCACTTCCCGTTGTAAATCTGTATATTTACGGATTAGCAAGGGCATATATTCAATATCTTGATTGAGTTTTTCTATAGCTAAAGCTAAGGCAGATTCTCGAATTTCTAAAACTTTGATTGTGTTGGCTGCACTGATATATTTGCTTTCTAATTCTGAGCGCAGAGAAGAAGCAGAACCAGAAGCAGCAGAGTAGTCAACTGCTGAAGATAGTTTATTTCCTAGTACTTGTCTGGCCTCTTTGCCCAATAAATTTAATAATTTACTTTTACGTTCTTCTAGGCTAATGATTACAGGATTTTGCGCCCCAAATCTAACCGATTCATTAGCCAACTTAATCTCTACTTCTTGAAGTTCATTAAGTAGGTTTTGATAACGAGGAGATGCACTGAGATAGCTTGTTGCGATCGCTTGTTGGGGTAATTTTCCTATCTGTGCTTGAAGGATATTATAACTAGTTTTGGTTTCATTGAGTTGTACTTGGGTATTAAAATATCTTTCTTCAAAAGCTACTTGTCTTTCTGCCAATAGAGTTGCTTGGGCTTTTGGGTCTAATAAATTATGCTGTTGACGGAATATTTGTAATTCTTCTTGTAATTGATCTACCCTATTTCGGAGGCGAGGTAGTTGGGCTATGACAAATTCAATACTTTGATTAATTCCAACTCTTCTTTGATCCAGAGAATAAGCTAGATAGTCTTGAACCAGATTATCAATGACGAATTTGATTTGTTCTGGGTCTCCATGAGTATAAGATATTTCTAGAATTTTAGTGTTCTGTATTTGTTCTATTTCTAAAGGAGACTTACGATCTGTGATTAAAGATTCATATTCTAGATCGGGATAACGCACAGCTAATTTTTTAACAATGGGATTAAGAACACTGGGACTCTGCAATACTTCAATCTGAGTCTTATAGTCTAAACCACCCCAGTCACCACTAATCAAAGATAAAGTGCTGTCCCCTTTTTCTTTAGTTAGGGGTTCAACTAAAATTTGAAAACTACCTTTATACAGTGGTTCTTTAGTAAAAGTCCACAATGCAGCAACAGTAGTAATTCCTGCTGCTACTAAAAGTATCAGACGCAAACGATGTTTAACTACGTTAAGTAACTGACGCAGATCAATGCTGTCTTCTTCTTCATCTATGGTCTCTGCATTGAGAACTGGCATTGAATAGAGGTAATTACCATTACCATTACCATTCCCATTACCATTTTGGCTGATGGGATAAAGAGATTGCTCAAAACTTTTATTTGGCATTTTTTACCAATCCTCACAATACCTGATTACTGCCCTGATTATAAGGGCAGTATATTCCACTAGCTATCTAAAACCCAAAAAATATCCTTAATATTCCCAAAGTTCCTGCCACAGGACTAAGAACTTTACCGAGACCATCTGTGACTTGAGTAACTCCCGAGCGACTGACCATAACAACGTCATTATTTTTTAATACAGGGTTATGTTCCTCATCGATTCCTTCACCTAAGTCCACGTCAATAGTGCGTTTAGCCACAGTCCCATTGGGATTGAGTCGGACTAATTGTACGGTTTGTGTATTAGCCCTTCTATTATTGAAGCCCCCTGCTGCTAGGATAGCTTGGTTAAGAGGAGTATTGGGTCGAACTTCTTGAGGACCTGGGCTACCTACTTCTCCTACAATATTAACTGTAATTGTAGCGGGAGAAATTACCCCTTCGGCAATTGTCTCGGCTTCTTCTGGAGATAAGGCTTTTGCTTCGGGAATAATGATGGTATCCCCTTCTTCTAAGATAATATCTTGATCTTCATCTCCTGCTTGAATTAGCTCCCAGAGATTAACTACCATAACTTTTTCTTGACCATCCCAAGTCTCACGATGAATCTCTACTTTTCTTACATCCGCTAGGGGTTTAACACCGCCAGCCACTTCAAGAGCCTGAGTCAGTCTAGGAGGTAAAGAGGCTTCTTGTTCATCGCCAATTTGCTCTGGTCGTACGGTGTGAGTACCAGGGCGATATATTTCTCCTACTACAGCAACATTAACTGGTTCATCACTTTGTAAACCAAAACTAGCGTCCGCTAAACGGTCTAACTCAGAACTATCAATTTTATCTACAGTAGGTATTAAAATAGTATCTCCATCTCGCAAGGAAATATCTTGGTCTAATCTATTTTTATTTAACAAAGACCATAAATCAGAAGTGAAAACAATACTTCTGCCATTAATTGTTCTGGTGATTTCTACATTACGTACATCAGCAAGAGTGGTAATACCACCTGCTTGTTCAATTATATCGGTTACAGTAGGAAACTTTTGATTAGGGCTACCAAGGGCAAATTCATAAGAGCCAGGATTATCAATTTCTCCTGAGATACCAATTTTGAGGGGACGAGGGGAAACTAAACCCACATTAATAATCGGACGTTTCAAATAATTGGCATATTTTTGGCGGACTAGTTCAGAAACTTCTTCAAGACTTAATCCAGTAACTTGTACATTGCCCACCAAACGTAAACTGATAGTTCCATCAACTAAAACTGGAAACTCACCACTATATTCTGGTACTTGAAAAATATCTAATCTAACTAGATCTCCAGGTCCAAGAGTATAATTAGTTTCACGGTTTGCAAAACCAATGGTTGTTCCTGAGGTTTGAGCTATGGCTTCTGAGCTAATTAGTTTTCGAGTTTCTTGAATGTTAAGTTCAGCTCCTAGTGAGGGAGTCTGAATAGCTAGAAATAAGGCTGTGATTATAACTGTTATTTTACTTGAGTGCTTAAAATTTAGTTGGTACAAAATAGAGGTTATTTTCATAAAAAAATCACAATGGGAATAATACATTATTGCGACTAGGTTAACATTAATTATTATCTTTTAAAGTTAAAATGTCGAAAAAAAAGAAACAAAAGTTTCCCTATCTAATAGGTTCTAAATGGACTGCTAGGCAGAAAACTTGTGGTTGGCGACACTTTCAAGTGATTAATCGTCAAAATCGAGGAAAATGGGTATTTGCTGAGATTGTTGCTTCTTGCGATCCCAATACTCGTTTTTGGATCAATGCAAAGCAGTTAAAAAATGACTCTTTATGGCAACCTGGTTGGAAAACTCTAAAT
>JASJDB010000420.1 GCA_030065315.1 Xenococcaceae cyanobacterium MO_167.B52
GCACCCATTTTGGTTTGTTTGTGGTTTTGGTTAGTACCTCCAGCTATTATCACTACCGAACCGATAGGAGAAGAAATAAATTCCCAGGTGAAAGAACAGTTAGTTCACCCATTAGAAACCTACCATTTATTGGTGTTAGCAGGAGCCAGAGCAGAAATGATAATCGATCCTCCAGCTACTAAGATTGTTATTACTTCTCAATCGGGAGATACTATTATTCGTTGTGGTGACGAACAAAATGCCTACAGTTGCTCACCTGGTAAAAGATTAGAACTTAAGTATGAAGATGCTAGACCAGTGGTTAAGTTTTGGGGAGAAAATCTGACCGATACTCAAGTTAGGCTACAAATTGAGGTTTATCAAACAGTTCCTATGCCAGAGATTCCCGCAGAGAATGAACTAAGTGACCCAGAAAATTGTTGATTAAATTTTTTCCCTTTTCTCCTTGTCCTGTCTCAACCAGTCATTTCAAAATTGACAGACCAATAATTGTCTGGAGATCACGATAAATTAAGATTAATCCCACAAAAACTGGAAAAAATTCTAGTCTCCCTAAAAACATTCCTATTATTTCTGTCCATAGTAAACCAGCAGGAGCATCGGGGGAAGTCACACCTACTGATAATCCTACCGTACTCAAAGTACTGGCATATTCAAACAAACTTTCGGGAAGGGAATAACCATAGGCAGTAATAATTCCGCTACCAATAAGATAAACAAGCAAATACAAAAAGACAAACATCCCAATCTGGCGTAATTTGCGATCGCTTAAAAACTGCCTAGTTTCTCCTTGCCACACATCAGGTTCGGTAATAGCATTTTTAGGTAATAGTTCCCGTCGCACTTCCCAGATTACTCCACGATAAAGGGCATAGATGCGAAACTGTTTGATTCCTCCTGCGGTTGCCCCTGTACCACCACCAATCAACATCAAGACAATTAACACTAACCAGCCTATACTATTCCAGTTGGTATAGCTAACAGTAGAGAAGCCTGATGTGGAAAGAGCGGTAATAGTTTCAAAAATAGCTACTCGGATTGATTTACCCAGGGTAGGGTAAATATTGCTAGTGACCCCCAGACTCAGGATTATGATCGACAAAGGCACAATGAAAGCTTGTAATCTGATTTCGCTGTTGCGCCAGAGGTTCGCAAACTTACCTGTTAATAATAAATAGCTGGTTAAGAAATTCAAAGTTCCTAGCAGCATCAACACAATAGTTACAACTTCAATGGCGGTGCTATCCCAATAACCAAAAGAGGCAGCGTGAGTCGAAAAACCCCCTGTAGATAAAGCAGCGAAAGCATGATTGATCGCATCAAACCAATTCATTCCTGCTAGCCTCAGAGCAACAATACCTACTGCTACATAGCCAGTATAGATATTTAAAACCAACTTAGCCGATTGTCGAACATTGGGGACTAATTGCTCGCTACGTCCTTCAGCAGCAGCAATACCCATGCTAACAGGAGCAATAATCGCACTTAGAGCCAAAATTGCAAACCCTGCACCACCTACTAATTGAATCGTGCTACGGTAGAGCAAAATTATATGAGATGCTTGACTAACATCCATCGTTGATAATCCAGTTGTCGTCCAGCCACTAGTCGATTCAAATACGGCTGGAGTAAAATTTAAACCACTGATAGTTATAAAAGGAATTGTCCCAAAAGCGATCGCTATTATCCAGGATAAAACTACAATAATTACCCCATCTTGTAGAGTTACACTGGTTGAGGAATTTTTTAGTTTGTACCATAGTAATAAACCAACTAGGACTAAAAAAATACCTGGCAGAAAAAAACCCCAAGCTAGTTTAATTTCCTCTGGATAGGCAATTAAAGCAATTAAAGGGAAGAGAATTGTGAGACCAGTAATCGCAGTAATTAATCCCCCATAACAAAAAATAGCCTGATATTTTTGTCTGAGCCAATGATGATTCTGCACGATCTATTCCGCTTTTCCTGTTAATATTTCTAAGAGTTGTTCGTAATGTTCGGGCTGACTGATTAGAATTAAGCGATCGCCAATTTGTAAATTACTCCAACCGTGGGGAACAAAGGCTCGCTCTTCCCGAATGATACAGCCAATCAAAGCCCCTGTTGGTAACTCCAAATTTTGCAATGTTTTTTGTAAAGCAGGACTATCTTCATGGAGAATAATCTCCGTAACAGTAATTTGACCTCGATCAACTGCAAAAAAATTCGTAATATCTTCAAAATCGGCTCTTTTTTCGATTAAGTTAGCTAAAATTTGAGTAGCAGAAAAAGCAACATTAATGCCCATCTGCTCGAAAAATTGTTGATGAGCAGGGTCATTGACCAGAGCTATAGTACGAGGTACACCGTAATAATGTTGAGCAATTTGACAAGCTACCAAATTATCTTCATCGTGAGAAGTTAAAGCCAAGACAAGATCAGTTTTTTCTACTTCTGCTTCTTTGAGAATAGTCGGATGAGTGCCGTCGCCAACAATCACTGTGGCTTTGATTTGATGGGAGAACTTGATTGCTTCAGCTGGATGAGCATTTATAATCGTTACCCGATGCTTTTCTGCAACAAATTTTTTACTTAAAAAGTAAGCTAACTGATCATCGCCAATTAAAATGATCCTCATCGGACATATTCCTGTTCATCTACTAACAAATAACCACTAACTATTAACATTTAAAACATTTAACTTTTGTTGGAGAGTATCTAAAAATGCTACCGCAGAAATTTTAGTGGTACTAATAGTTGTTAACCCCAACTTTTGATATATTTCCTCTCGCGCCGGATCGAGAATACGAGTTAGTACAATGGGAACCTCAAAAACAGTCTTAGCTAACTGAGATACCATAATATTAAGGTTGTCTTTCCCAGTTACAGCGATCGCAATTTCAGCTTGATCTAACTTAGCTGATTCTAAGACGCTCATTTCCGCTGTATTTCCCGCAATAGAAAAACCACTAAATTCTTTACTTAGATGATTAAACGTTGAATTATCTACATCAATAACTACTACTTTATGACCCTGTTTACTCAAATCACTAGCTAGAATCGCTCCCAATCGACCACACCCAATAACAGCAATATAGAGAGATTTTTTCATATCTAATCTATCCTAGTTTGGCGACTTTGCCTGATGTAATGTTAGCTTTGGTTACAACTATTTGCTTAATTGTGTTGGTTATTACGATTAAACCAAATTTCCTGCTGGGAAAGAGATAAAATTATTCCCGCTTCTTCCGCTCCATTTTTCAAGCGACGACGAAACTCGCGAGAAATTTCCCATTGTTTGAGGGGTTCTGTTTTAAACCATAGTCGCACCACAAAACCGCGATCAGAAAAATCTTCCACTCCCAATACTTGGGGGGGTTCGATGATTTTTGGGTGATAATCACAATCGTGATATATTGCTGTTGCTACTCCTTCAACTAGTTTAATTGCCTGCTCTACATTAGTTTGATAAGCAAAAGGAATTTTCAAATCTGATCGCGACCAACCATTAGAATGATTGGCAACTACGGTAATAGAACTGTTGGGAATTGTGATTAATCTTCCTTCCCCATCTCGCAGTTGAGTAATCCGTAAATTCAAATTTTCTACTGTGCCTGCAACTTCGCCTACAGTTACTACATCTCCTACTGCATACTGGTCTTCAAAAATAATCAATAAACCGTTAATGGTGTCTTTAATTAAATTTTGGGAAGCAAATGAAAATGCCAAACCTAACACCCCTGCACCAGCAAGAAAGGGGGTAATATTTAAACCCATAATAGAGAGGGCAATAACAAAACCAATTCCGATCCATAAAAAGGTGACAATACCTCGAAACAAATGAGAAAAAGTATTAATTCTTACTTGGATTCTGCGAGTAGTATCGGGCTGGAAGACATAGCTGTTGGCAAAGCTGTTATTGGTAATTGCTGAATTAACTCTTGCAATTGCAGCATAACTTAAACGAATCAAAACATAACATAGCCAAATGACTATAATTAGGCGCAGCGGAATTCTGAATAGGGTAATTATTGCCAACTGAAGATAGCGAGTTTGAGGAAATAAACCTACTATTATTAGGATGCCACCTAGCCAAACAATCAGTAAAACTAGTTGTAAGAGTCGATACTGTACTTCTTTAAGATTAAATTTTTTTCTTTGTTCTAAACTATTTGTTAGAGATTCTATATCAGTATTAGAAGTAAGATTGACTTTAGCTCGATATAATCTCTTCAGCCAATAAACCAAAAGCAAACTAAATAGGATCATAGCGAGAAAAATACTTCCTGCTACTTTGCTTTGTTGCAATAGAAAAGATAGTTGTCTTTCCTGTTGAGTCTTGGTAAAAGCAAGTTCTATTTTCTGGACTATTTGCTGGGCATAATGCTTCAATTTAACCCCATGAATACTTGCATCTTGACTGTTGAGAGTCAGTACAGGAAATTCTCGTTCTCCTAAAAGCACATAAATATTTTGTTGATTATTATCTGCTTGATGCAAAACTTTTAAGGGGACAGTATCTTGTTGTAAATAGATTTTTTTGACATCTGCTAGCCTTGCTTCAGTGTATTTAATTCTTTGTGCCAGGTTTGATTTTTGGTCTGAAAGTTCAAATATACAGCGACCATCAAGACGTACACAAGCTGATGTTATCCGATCAGTAAATTTGGGATCAAGCTTAAAATTTTCTAAATTTATTTTAGGCAATAATGGTAACTGTGCCTGAGAAGAATTAATCAAAATAGTCGTCAAAGCAACAGCGATCGCTAATACCAAAAGACAAAAATTTTTTTTGACCATATCCCTAAAATCCCAAAATACTATGACAATTATGAGTCATAAGATAGTTATATATTGATGAAAAAATAGTAATTTTTATTAGTTAAAGTGTCACTAAGGAATCCACATAAATAGTAGGTTCTTCCATAGTAAATTCAATATCATAAGACTTGAGCTTTTGGGATATTTTTTCATTGGCTAATTCCAACAAACGCTTGCGTAACTGAAGTGAATTTTCTGAAGAACCCAAGATAAAAAATGTGATTCTGGCACGAGAAGTAAGATAATTTTTTCCATCTACTAAGGTTACTTTAGTACTGCCAGGATCGATTCCAAATAGAGAACTAGTACTCTGTTTAACTATCTGTTCGATTAGAGCCGATTCTTGCTGGTTTAATTGATGATTAAAATTAAGATAAAGTAAAACCATTATTTTTCTACCACGACTGACATTTTCAATCTCTAAATTAGCCATAGTAGAATTAGGAATAATCATCAAAGTTCCTTTAGCAGCAGTACGGATTTTAGTAGAACGTAAGCCAATAGATTCTACTCTACCAAATAACTCACTGGGTAAACGAATATATTCTCCAGGAAGATAAGGACGATCTAAGTATAAAACTACAGTACCTAATAATTGTTCTAAGGTTTTTTGAGCAGCAAAGGCAATGGCGAGTCCCCCAATACCCAAACTAGCTAATAGTCCTACTAAATTAATTTGCTGACTTTGGGCAAAAGCTACCGCAGCAATAAAACCAATAATAATATTAGCAATAGTTTCTAAAACTAATAATAGCTCATCCACTTCTCGTCCTAGTTTATTAATCAACTCAATACCATAAACTAAGATAAATTGACGAAATAAACGGGAAGCTAACCAGGCAATACTAAGAATTACTGACAAGTCAATAAAAAATCTTAAAAGCTTAAATAATCCTGGGTATTCTTCCAAAAAATTGACAGATAGTCTAATGAGAATTAAGCTACCAGCAATTCTAAATAAATTTACTAAAGGAGCCAGAAGATTTTCATAAATTAGAGTAAAATTTTTCGGAGCAAATTGTCTTACTAACAAACTAATTAAACTAGGTGTCCCTCTACCTAAAATTATTGAAAGTAAGACTAAAACAATAAATAAACCTAGTTTTGCTGCCAATTTAATTACTGCTTCCTGGGTTGCAGCATCGATATTTAACCAGGTTATAACTTGTTCAATATTCATAAAAGAATTAGATTGTAATCGGTGAATCAACATTGATCGTTTTTTGTTCTAATTCAAAACCAATGCCGTATTTTTTCAGTTCTTTTGAGAGATTTTGTTTGGCAATATCTAGTAGCTGTTGTCGTAATTCCATCGATAGTTTGCCAGAACCGAGAATAAAAAAGCTGATTTGTACCTGAGTATTTTTTGCTGGTTT
>JASJDB010000421.1 GCA_030065315.1 Xenococcaceae cyanobacterium MO_167.B52
CCTAATCATACTTTGGCAGTGAGGAAAGTCATTAATACTCCTGGGGCTATTGGCTATGCCTCTGCCAGCCTCGTTCAGAGTCAGAGTTTACTGAAGTTTTTAACATTGGGTCAACCCAGTTCTGTTAATCCCTCGGTCATAGATTATGTTGACCCGTTTATGGCTGATGGACAACCTAACAAACAAGCCTTTGAACAAGGCATTTACCCTCTAACTAGAGAACTCAATTTAGTTTCGATCAGTTATCCCATTTCCCAAGCTGCGGGTAATGCGATCGCTAATATCATCTTGTCTGAACAGGGACAGAAAATTGTAGATCAGGCTGGCTTTGTTCCCATTGGGGATTAGAAAAAGATGGTGTCGGTAATAATGACATCATCGGGAGACAGCAAACCATAAGAGCACTTAAGTGAATACTTACTTTTCCAGTAGAAGTTACTAAATCTATTATTCTCAAGAATTAAATCATGGTAGCAATATTAGATGCTCAAAAGACTTTAGGAGAAGCTCTTAAAGAGTTTCCCATAGACAAGCGAAGGGATATACCGATTATTGTTAGATTATTAGAAAATCCTGCTTCTCCTGTTGCTTTGCCAGGTAAAATCTCTCGGCTTGGGTATTATTGCCTGCATTTACTATTAGAGCGACATCTGACTTCTTTCGACAAAGCTTTTGTTGTTGGATTTACGATGGGGAACGACAGAAAAACCAAATCCTGGCACATAAAAATATTTAAGTTCTTCTCTCAATATTTGTATCCAAATCCTTACAATTTTACTCCCGAAGATTTTTGCAGCTTCGATCTTGGTTTCAAATATGGAAGAAGTTTAGATCCAAAAATCCAAAGAATTTATCTTACGAAATACACTTATTTTACTATTAAATATTTAAGGGAAAGGTTTGGGATTCAGCCAGATTATTTGTTACAATTAAGACTAGAAGAAAATGAATATAGAAGTCAGTATTTAGCCAATCTTAGAGATAGAAAAACCAAGCCATCCAAGCTATTAAATTCTAATACTTTAAAAATATCTAGTAGTATTTTTGCTTTGGGACTGGGCTTGATGTTGACATTAAATAACCCTTGGATATTAAGTCTTAATACTTTAAAAATATCTAGTAGTATTTTTGCTTTTTTAGGTGGTTTAATATTAGCATTAAATACCCCTTGGAGTGGCTACGGATTTATCTTTTTGGCTTGTAGTTCTAGTCAATTGTTAATAGCATCAATTTTAGAAGTAGATAAAATTATGATATTTTATTCGGCAACTTTGTTTGCTTTTACCGATCTGCTTGGGATTTATCGTTGGTTACTTAGTAAAAAAAAAATAATTAACCATTAACAGTTTAAATCTGTTATTTCCAGTATTTTTATTGATTATGAGCGCAAAAATCTTAGATAAGCAGAAAACTTTAGGGCAACTCAAAAAACAAATCAGTGTTACGAAAGAAGAGGATAGTCCTTGGATTATTGATTTGTTGGAAAGCGATAAGAGTCTTTTTGGATTACCTGGTAAAATTTCTTATTATAATCACGATTGTATTCACGTACTTTTAAATCGTGGACTAACCTTATCTGATGAGGCTTTTGTTATCGGTTTCACGATGGGGAATAATCCAAATATAAAACCTTGCCATATCAAAATATATAAATTTGTTTCCAGGTATTTCTATCCCCAAGAATGCAAATTCTCTTCAGAACATTTCCCAGTCTTTGATTTGGGATTTGATTATGGCAAAAGCTTAGATATTCAATTTGATCAGATTAATTTTTCTGAATATCAAAATCAATCAGTTTTTCAGTTAAGAAATATCTGGGGAATCACCGAGAAAGATTTAGCCTCTTTAAAGGGTATAGAAAATCAAAAAAAATCCGAAGCTTTAGAAAAAGTTTATCAATTAAGAAAATCTAGCAGTAAAAATGAATTTAAACTGTTGACTTTTAATAGTTTGACGATTGGCATTAGTATATTTATTTTGGTTGATATATTCGGTGTTTACTGTTGGTTGTTTAGGTAATTTATCAGGTTATTTAAAAAAAAGAAAGATATGAGTATGTTAATAAATAAGTATAAAGAAAAACTACTTTTGATACCACCTCCCGTATCTATTGGATATTTGCTTATGTCTATTGCATTGTTATGGCAGTTACATCAACTCAAACAATTTCCAATACGGGCGCGGGAAAATATTAATCTTTATAATTGCAACTTTGACTCCGAACAACTTAATTTTTATCAAGAAAAGATTAGTTTAGTTGAGAAAGAAATTAATAAAGTTTCGGGATTAGATATTTTTTTGATTGCCCCTTATTTGTATAAACTGCACTTGAACAATATAGATTCCGAAACTGTTTTAGCTCCCACTTCAATAATAAACATAGATTCTGAGGTCGTCCAAGTAAAAAAATATTCTTTGGGCAATATGTTTACCGTAATTAACCAACGTTTAAGAAATGATCTTTCTGGCTCATCTTTGAAAAAATGTAATTAATTAATAAGGGTTTCAATCAAAAAATAAACTCTTTAATAACAAAAAATAATGGCTGACAATTATTATCGCATTTTAGAAATTATTGAAAAATCCTCAGATGCTCCAGATATTGACAATGAAGAACTAAGGCAATTAATGGTTGGAATGACTAGGTTTGACAGGGGTGAGATAGTTAAATATTGCACAATAAGGATGGGAAGAATCCAAAAAAAAATCTTAGTCAGAGATTTTAAATATACGATTTTCGGGGTTTCGCTTGCGGGGTTAATTTATATAATTCTACTTTTATTTTTCCCTGTTTTTATTGCCGACGATTTCTCAGGTCTTTTGTTGATACTCCCCTCTGTTTATTTGGTGTTTTGCCTGAGACCAAAAAACAACACTTTGCTTAAAACACACTCCAAATATAAGAAGTTCAAAACTAAGTTTTCTAGCAACTAAGAAGCTGAATCTCTTTGTTTTTCATTACTGTAGAATTGAATTAAAATGAATCCTAAATTTATCGGGCATTATTCTTTTGGGTTTTCTCTACCATTCTTAAAAAAACTAATAGTTGAAAATCCAATATTTCTCCAAACTTATCCCTTGAATGAAACAGCGATAAACAATGCTCAAGATTGTAACTCTATTATATTTTATCCAAAAATCACAACTGGTGTAATTAAAACCTTTGGTTGGGTTAGTCAAGGTTCGCTCAACAATCAAATATGTAATGCTAGTGGGTGGATAAGTGTTTTATTAGTCTTGGCTTTCTTTGTATGTTTGGGTCTATTCTTTTTCAAGCGAAAACAACAACGTTCCATAGAAGATGCTTTATTCCCAATGATGATATTAATAGTTTCTGGGGGTTTACTTAAAATGCTTGAAATTTTGATTTATGGGTTTTAATTTAGGTAAAATGATTGTAAAAGAATATCAGGAAGTAAGAGATAAAGCATTATTAGAATTAAGAAAAAACGTCTCAAGTAATCGAGATATTTTGCCCGAAGAATTTATCAAGACTTGGCAAGATTTTGAAGAGCAGAATAATGAATTGCAACTTAAAGAAGCTAAGGAATGGACTAAGCTTAAGGAATTTAGAATTGATTCTTACTTCACAAGATTTTTAAATATTTTCCTTATTCTTTGTTTGTTTAGTGGTATTTTAATGAATTTTGCCGTTGGCTATGTTTATTACCAATGTAGAATGAATCCTCTTGAAACTATAAATAAAATTAAAAATTATGAATAATAAAACTTCTGGTATCCAAACTGTTTCTATAAAACGAGATAATAGTAAAGCTCAAATTTCTAGATATTTGTTAAATAATAAAAATAAATTGCCTAAAGAAATTATCTTGAGTTGGGAGAACTTTCAAGAAATAGAAGAATTATTAAATAACCAGATAGAAGCTGATTTAAAAAAGATTAATACAACAGTAGGTAAAAAAAAGAATATAGATTTTCAATCACTTGCCATCTTAACTGTGCTTCCATTCATTGTTTCGGCTTTTGTTGTACGTTTGATTAAGCCGAAGATGCTGAATTTATATCAATGTACTGAGAATATAGAACAATATCAACTCATAAACAATCAAAAGCGATGGTAAGTTTCATTTTGGATTCTTTAAAAGTTTTGTTTGCTATGACTAATAAATCAAGTATACTACTTGAAAAAAATAATTAACTTTCTGGGAGCCAATCAATTAACTTAATGCCTTTCTTTTTCAAGTAGAAAATCAATCTATTATGCCCCACAAATCAATGCTAATGAGAAAACAAAAGTAAATAAAATTAACACATAAAATATTTACAAAATGATAAATAAACTGTTATCAACAAGCTAAATATACTATAATATAAAAAGCGATTTTCAAGAAACTGAATAGCATTGATAAGCTACAAATCACCTCAAAACACATCTTTAATTTATTGTAAAACTATGCAAGCACTTGTCAAAGTTACTCCTCAAAAACCAGCGCAAAGAAATATTTCTAGTTATTTAACGATTGTGGATGGAAATAAACAAAAATTATGTTCTTTAAAAGAATTTTCAGTGCAGTATGGCTCTTATAAAGAATTCGATCCTAAATATAACAAAACCATTTACTTCTCTAAAGATATTTTTGTTGAAGGATTTGATTACTTGAACCTAATCATTGGGGAATGTTGGATTTGTTTTCGCTCATGGCACGATGTTTTACTGGCAGGTTCGCAAGCTCTGGTTATGCGAAGCAAGGGAGTTAGAGATGAGAAAATCATTGACACTTTGTCTAAGCTTTATCCTTAGATTGGGATTGGGGTTTATTGTTGGCTATTTGTTTAGTTGTTTTCTAATAATTAATTTATGGAGATTTCTATGCTTTCCCTTTTCCCAATTAATCTAAACTTTAGTACTATTTTCCAGAGCGTTAGCTAATACTTCGTCAATATTAGTGCAAAAAATAAATTGCATTTGTTGTTGTATATCTGTAGGAACATCAATCAAATCTTTTTGATTGTGCTGAGGAAGCAAAACCTGTTGAATCCCTACTCGATGAGCAGCTAAGACTTTTTCTCGTACACCACCAATGGGTAACACTTCTCCGCTTAGATTGACTTCCCCTGTCATCGCTGTATCCTTACGAACTGGTCGGTTCATTAACAAAGAGAAGATCGCCGTAACCATAGTTACTCCAGCCGATGGTCCATCTTTGGGAATTGCGCCTGCGGGAACATGAATATGCAGACCATTATTTTGGAAAACACCCATGTCAATACCCAATGATTTGGCTTGAGACCAAACATAGGAACGCGCAATTTCTGCCGATTCTTGCATGACATCTCCCAATTGACCAGTTATGGTTAAACCTTTACCTTTGGGTAATAGGACGGCTTCAATAAATAGGATTTCCCCTCCTCTTGGTGTCCAAGCAAGACCAGTAGCAACACCAGGTTTGGTTTCTCGACGTATTTCTTCTTGGAGAAATTGTCTGACACCTAATAATTCTTCTAATCTTTCGGGATGAATCAGTTGAGGATTATTGTTTCCTTCGGCATAGCACACAGCGACTTGACGACAGATACTTCCGAGCTGCTGTTCGAGTTTTCTAACTCCTGCTTCGTGAGTATAGTATTGAATCACTAGTTCAATCGTAGATTCAGGAAGTTGTAAAGCATCATTTGGTAGTCCAGCTTGAGCAATCTGTCGTGGGAGGAGATATTTCTGGGCAATTTTGAGTTTTTCCTGGGGGGAATAACCCGATAATTCGATCACTTCTAGACGATCTTGCAGGGGTGGGGGAATCCGAGAGAGCTGGTTAGCAGTACCAAGAAATAAGACTTGGGATAGGTCAAAATCTAAATCTAAATAGAGGTCGCGGAAACTATGATTTTGTTGAGGATCGAGAATTTCTAACAATACTGAAGCAGGATCACCCCGATAGTCCATACCCACCTTATCCAACTCATCTAGCATAATTACAGGATTTCTAACTGCTGCTCGATGCAATGCTTGAACAATACGACCAGGCATGGCACCAATATAGGTGCGACGATGACCGCGCAATTCTGCTTCATCCCTCAATCCACCTAAACTAATGCGCTCGAATGGTCTGCCCAAAGTACGGGCGATCGATTGTCCTAGACTGGTTTTGCCTACTCCTGGAGGACCAGCAAAACAAATTACTGTACCGACGGTGTAAGATTTGGGGATGGGATGGTCTAATGCTGATGCTAACTGCTGTTGGGCTATTTTTTTGAGTT
>JASJDB010000422.1 GCA_030065315.1 Xenococcaceae cyanobacterium MO_167.B52
AGCACAACTATTTCCTGAAACCAACTCCCCACAGGAATCACCAGCTTACCATTAGTTGCTAGCTGGTCAATTAAGGCTTGAGGGATTTTTTCTGGGGCAGCAGTGACAATAATCGCATCGTAGGGAGCATATTCTGTCCAGCCTTCGTATCCATCACCAGTTTTCACTTGAATATTCTTGTAACCCAGTTGGGCGAGGGTTTGACGCGCTCTTTGAGCTAATTGTGGAATAATTTCAATCGAATAAACTTGTTGAGCTATTTCTCCTAATACTGCTGCCTGATATCCACAACCAGTGCCGATTTCTAACACTTTGTCCTGGGTCGAAATTTCCGCAGCTTCACTCATGTAAGCAACGATATAAGGTTGAGAAATAGTCTGTTGATGACCGATGGGTAAAGGATGATCACTGTAAGCCAAATTTTTCCAAGATGAGTCCACGAATTGATGGCGAGGCACCTGGGACATGGCAGCTAAAACTCGTTCATCTTGAATACCACGACCCCGAATTTGCGACTCAACCATTTGCTTACGTTCTATCTCAAATTGTTCCATCCTCGAACTCAAGTTTTCGACCAAAATTGCAGGAGGCTCAAGAGATTTTTCTCCTACACAACCAGGTAGATAAATTACTAAAAAACAACAAGACAATAAAGTCAGCGATACTAAGGCAATATTCATTATTCTTGCCTCCCAAACTATGTTGAACAATTAGATGATGGGAGTTGAAATGAAGTCTGAGAATAAATTTAACGGACTTGGTCACTCGCCGACTCAGTCCGTTAAACTAAATCACTTATTAGATTGGGCAAGGTTTCCTCCTAACCTATTCTCACGTTGAACCGCTCTTTAAGTTACTCCGTTCTGCCTTTCATAGTCGCCTCTTCCTAGAGCCTGGTTTGGCTTAACTTCTCTTGGGAAGCGTTACCACTTAGCCTATGGCGAAGGTTGATTCACTTAAGGGCTCACTTATATAATAACAAATTTTATTGATATTGACAATCAATAAGCAGTCCAAACATTTTTGATTAAGTAAACAATTGTTCTAGCTACAATTCTTTCTGGGTTGAGTTTACGGACAATATTTGCTTTTAAATTTTAAGATTATTGACATCTCAAGCCTCAAATAAACTTGAAAACTATTTTGATTAATCTGGGTCTTTCAATTCTCTCCAAGCTGCTTTCAAAGCTAATGGTAAACGTTGGAATACTCTTTTGGCTTTGTTCCAGCTATTAGTGCCAAACTGCCTGAGTTTCGAGAATTGTTCTCCCAAGATTAACTTTCTGCTAACAGGCTCTTCTACTTCAACTTCAATAGGTTTAAGATGCCGACTAACAGGGAAAAGTGGCTCATCTTCTATCCCAGAACTGTTCCAGAGGTCAAATATTTCAGAAGTATCAAGAGGTAGAGACATTAGTTCATCGTCATCCCAGTAACGCACTTCTTTTTGTCCATTACGCCACACTTCTTCATAACCCTTGACTTCGGGTTTTTCTTGACCTCGTTGAGAGATTTGGATTTGACGATAGTGACGATAGAAATTGCTCATTATTTTCCTCCTTTTAAAAAGGGATAGATTGGAGCACCAAAGAAGATTCTGATGAGTCTAATTTCAGCATAACGCCCTTTTAACTGAGACTGGGTTCGGTTTATTTCCCTGATTAAGTCGAGTTTTCCACTGTCAACTATCTATTCTTGTTTCTCCCCAAACCTCCGTAAATAATCAACGCTTTACTCTCTTTTCAAAGTAGCTCCAGAGTTGCCACAATTTCATCAAATACTGCTTGATAATCAGTCATCTCCTGATCCAAAGTAATCATAATTAATTGATTTCGCTGGCGATGAAATACAATAATACTACGGTAAAACCACATCCCAGTCCATTGAAAATCTACTGCTTCAGAGGAAGCGACCAGTTTTTGAGTAACTTCCCCTTCTATGGGAAAAACTCTCCTTTCAACCCATTCCATTGGGGATAGATTCTCAGAATTTTCTCTAATACTAATGACAAGAGGAGTTGATTCGACAAAATCCTGCTTGTTTTGATAATCAGCATCTTTCCACACAGCAACTCTTTGCTCGAATTCTTCAACTTGATAGCCTTGAGGATAAGCAAAACTCAATCCCAATTGTGGATTCTGGTAGGTTAATTTGTTTTGGGGTTGTATTTTTTCGATTGAAGAATTAGTAGGTGATGGGTTTGTTTGACAGCCGAGGATTAATCCTAGGATGAAATAGAAGCATATTCCTAAACTCACAAGGCTGGATTTGCTTTTGAGCAACATTCCTAGGTTATGAAACATATTCAAAGATTTACTGTGACTGGATTTCCGCTCTTAAATAGCGATCGCTTGAACAAAAACGGTTAGTGTGGGTGGAGTATTTTATAAGCCAATAGTGTCCACTGTAATTGCGCCAGTTAGGTTAGCACCGCTCAAGTTAGCGTCAGTGAAATTTGCCTTCGATAAATTAGCGTTGACCAAAAGCGCATTCTCAAAATCAGCATTAGTGGCAATACCATCGACAAATGTAATCCCAGTTAGATCGGCTCCGATATTATCGGCATCGACTCCATCACTGAAGTTGGCACCGTTGAGATTAGCATTGTTTAAAATAGCTCCATTAAGAACAGCATCTTCAAGTTGCGCTCCACTTAAGTTAGCCCCTGTCAAGTCCACACCACTGAGATTAGCTCCATTAAGGATAGCTCCGCTTAAGTTGGCACCAGTAAGAGTAACTCCAGAAAAATCGATTCCAGTCAGGTCAACATTACTCAAATTGGCACTGTTTAAGTTGGCACCAGTGAGAGTTACCCCAGTCAAATTAGCGTTACTTAAATCGATTCCTTCAAGAAAAGCATTGTCTAGTTGAACTCCTCCAGAAAGATTAGCTCCAGTAGCAATAGCATTATTGAGGTTGGCTCCACTAAGATCGGCTCCAGTCAGATTAGCAGCAGTTAGAGTAGCACCTTCCAAAAATAAGCCTTCCGCAGTGATATTAATGAGAATACTGCCAGTGAGGTTAGTATCAGCCAGACTAGCATTAGTTAAGGTAGCGTTGCTCAATTCAGTGTTAGACAGGTTGATGTCTTCAGCACTGACATTGCTCAAATTAGCACCAATAAAAGTAGTGTTGCTAAAGCTTGCATCAGTGATGGCTAGACCACTTAAGTTAGCACCGTCAAAGGTAGAGTCAATGACACTAGCATCAGTAAAGTTGCTTAGTTGAAAGTTAGCACCAGTGGCATCGACATTATTAAAAATGACACCTTCTAAATTTGCCCCTTGAAAGTCCACATTGGTCAAAGTAGCGTCGGTAAAGTCAGTGGATTTAAAGTTGGCGAATGTAGCTGTAGCTCCAGCTAGGTTAGCCCTGATGAATTGAGTTCTTTCGGACTGCTCGCTACTAAAGTTAGCACTGTCTAGTTCAGCATCAACTAGTGTAGCGTCGGTAAAATTGCTCTGTTGTCCTTTAACCAGAGTTAGATCAGCTCTGGTTAGGTCTGCCCCAACAAAGGAAGCACCAAATAAATCGGCTTCTGTTAGAGTAGCCTCTAGCAGAATCACTCCATCAAAAACAGCGTTTTGTGCGGTTATTTTAAAGAGATTGGCACCAGTCCCATCGCCAGTAAATGTTTCTCCATTGAAAGTTTGTCCAGAAAGATTAATTCCTTGAGTTAAGGTTGCCATTAAGTTAGTTTTCCTATCTAAAAATTATTAACATTACGCAATATTGTCTAGAATTACGTAATATATTTATCTATCGTCTATTGATATTTCCAAAAATTAGTAAAATCAGAGACAATGCTAAATAAACTGGTTAACTAACCAACTAGATTAAACACTTATTCTAAAGAACCTTTGACCCAGCTCAATTTTCTGTAATTGTCTTATGTTTGTAGTAATCAAAAGATGGTTAAATTGCTCCTGTTTCGTTACCTAAAAATCAGCTTTTTTAAACCATGCCAACATTTCGATTTATTCCCAACGGGCAGAAGGGACAACTTTGTATTAAATTGTCATAACTACCTGAGAAGAGGCATATTTTTTAATACTGATTATCAAAAATCAGAGATAATAAAAGATTCAATAAAAGAATGATAAATAGAATTCGAGCAATGATAAACAGCAAAGATATAAGGTTTAAATTTTTTACCTAATTAAGAATATTACTCTAGCTCTTATCATTGTTTTATACAATAGCTGTTCTCATAGTTATACGGTACTTCCAATGACCGATAAACAAAAACCTTAAGTACAATGTAACTCATCAGTATGAAAACTACTATAAATCCTATTGTGAAGCACAATATTAATGATATTAGTCTTAAAACTATAGCTTACAAATCGGATTTAATATTAGTTATGTTATTCAAAACTAGATTTCATCAAAATTAGTAAAATTGCGAAAAAAGGACACATCATTACTAAGCTGTGTACCTCAGAAGTCATAGACATTCCAGAATCCATTAGATAATGATGAGTAGGTTGCCAGATAGCAGCTATAAACAGCATGACAATAAATACAAGTTTTCTATTCATAAAATGCTTTTTATCATTAATTAAATTGTTTGGTGCAAAAAATAGAAAATAATCTATCTTTTACTTGATTGAATTCTTAACTTGAGTAAGCAAAGTAATAGTAAATCTGTTTTATATACTATTTGATACTCATAGTCTAAGTAGGAAGACTTTGCTTACCTAGCATTAGGTTAAAACCTAATGCTACGAGTATCTTTGTAGTAATTGGTTTTTTAAATCTTCAAGTAATTAAGCCTTAAAATTGGTTTAATTTTTTGATATTAAAGTATAGTTTTAATAATACAAAAATTTGGATAATATGTATTTTTGAAAATTTGTATTATGACATTTTTTCAACATATTCAAATCTTTATTTCCGTCAATCTGATTTTTTACATATTTCCGTAGAAATATCTTATTTGCTTATCTGAGAAAAAATCTTATTAAATGTCTTTTTTGACTTTTTTTTAAAAAAGTATAAATTTGATTTAATCTGACTTTTTTTATTGTCAAAGTTGATCTTAAAGCCTAGTTTTTTGGGTTAAAATTTATACTTTAAAACCAAATAATGATTGTGAATTTTAGAGGTTACTTTTTCAGTAACCTCTAATTAACCTCTTTCCAGAAACAGGAATTTGCTACTAGGGTTGAGTTACAACACCTAATTCAGCAGCAGCAAGACCAATTAAAGAATTAGGATCGTTGCTATCGCGAATATCACTGGAAGCCTCCCAGAAGAAAGTTCCTCCCAGATTATTCTCCTTGATGTAATCTAATTTCAGTTTCATGGATTCTACATTTTCATAGGTACTAAAGAATTTTTGTTGTTCGTTATAAACATAAGGTACTTGAGAAGCATCATCCCAATAGACTTGATAGTTACTATCGGTTTGTATTTTATTATACAAGTCGTTATAGTCAATAACTCCTTGTTCCCATGTTCCTGCACCTGCACCAGTAGCAGATTGGAATAAGCCATTACTATCACTACCTACTCCTGTCCAGGTACGACCATAAGCAGGTGCGCCCAAAACAATCTTATCTGCGGGAACTCCCTCATTTAAGTAAGTTTGAATGGTGTAATCTACATTATATTTAGACCCATTGGCAGAAGGATCATTAGGATTGGCGTACAACGGTGCATTATGACCAGTGGTCTTTTGCCAAGCACCATTATAGTCATAGGTCATTACGTTGAAGAAATCCAGATATTGAGACATAGCAGCTAGTTCGTAGTTTTGAATCTTATCAAAACCCGCAGGCGATGCAATAGTTAGGAGATAATCTCGATTATCTTTGGCTTCTTGAATTTGTAATTGCTCGTCTAATTCTTGAAGCAATAGAGTATAGTTTTGCTTATCTTGGGGGCGGTAGGTATTACTAGCTAGACCACCACTGACAGGATATTCCCAGTCAATATCTAAACCATCAAAACCGTATTTAGTCATAAAATCTACGGCAGATTTAGCAAATTTTTCTCTCGAAGCATCTGTCAGTGCTATCTCAGAGAATTTACCTGATAAAGTCCATCCGCCGATGGAAATTAAAGTTTTGAGATGGGGGTTAGCTGCTTTGATATTATTTAATTGCTCATAGTTCCCAGCATATTCTTTGGGAGTATTCCAATCTCCATCAATGCGTCTATCCGTAGCTGCCCAAGAATCATATACTACTACTTCACCATTGTTATTGATATTAGCAAAAGCATAAAAAGCGTGAGTAATTTTA
>JASJDB010000423.1 GCA_030065315.1 Xenococcaceae cyanobacterium MO_167.B52
TTTGTTTGGGACTTTCTCCTGATATTTATTCGGGGCTGGTGGAAAATTCTACTTGAGTTATGTCAATTCTATCGCTCGCGTAAATCTGTAGGTATCTTTTCTTATTCTTGATTGCGCGAATGATGAGTGGTATAATAGTTGATAATTTTATTTTAATTTCTTCTGGTTAAAATAATGGGGATTGAGGGATTTTTTGAGCGAATAAAAAGAGCGTGATTGCTGATTATAAAAATTTGCAGCATAAATTGTTTCAGTGACTATTTGATTCCTGAGTTTTTGATAATCAATTTGATTTTTTTTTGTGGATTTTTAGTTAGATTTAAATAGCCCATCGTAATTATAAATGCCTGTAATTAAATTACTTAATTACTTCTTGAGCCAAATCTACGATGACGATTTCGATTTTAATGTGTAAATAATTATACCTAAGTACTTAGATGGAAAACTTGGCAAAGCCTTGATCACAAAAAAAGGATCATGGAGCTATTTGTCGCCAGTTTTTCAGTTCTCCTACTTTTTCTGCTAAGTCGGGAATTTTAGCAATTGCGCTTTTTTGCTCGTCCATTAAATTTCTCCCTTGTCCCCCTTGTCTCTCTTCTCTCCCTTCTCTCCCTTCTCTCCCTTATCCCCCTTCTCTTCCTATCAAACATCTGTAGTCAATATTTAGAGAACTGGTATTTCATGCCATCCCGAAGAATAACTTGAGAAATCAATTTTCTATATGACCTAAAGAAAGTCTGTTTTTTTCTTAGCAATATTTTTGTAATAAATATTTACAATAAGAATAGTTCTTTAATAGAGATAGACAGTACAGTATGCGCTTAACTTATTTTGATAGCAACTCCTGGTTGATGGAAATTAATCATCAAAGAATCCTACTCGATCCTTGGCTAGTAGGTGATCTGACATTTGGTGGGGCAACTTGGCTATTTAAAGGCACCAAAAATCAACCTCGTCCCATTCCTGAAAATATAGATTTGATTTTACTTTCCCAAGGTTTAGAAGATCATGCTCATCCCCCTACCCTCAAAGCTTTGGATAAAAATATTCCTGTAGTAGCTTCTCCTAATGGGGCAAAAGTTGCTCAAGAATTGGGCTATACTTCCGTCACCGTTTTAGAGCATGGAGCAGAATTTACTCTAGATGAGAAAGTAAAGATTACAGCAGTTCCTGGTTCTCTTGTGGGGGTAAATTTAGTAGAAAATGGCTATATTTTGCAAGATTTGGCATCTGGAAAGACTCTTTACTACGAACCTCATGGCTATCATTCAGATAAGATTAAAACTCACCAATCTATTGATGTAGTGATTACACCAATTATCAGTCTAAAGTTGCCCCTTCTAGGTGCAGTAATTCAGGGGCAAAAAACTGCTCTAGAATTGTGCGAAGCTGTTAAACCCCAAGTGATTATTTCCACAGCAGCAGGAGGGGATATTAATTTTGAAGGCTTACTTATTTCTCTTCTCAAAGCCGAAGGGACGTTAGAAGAATTTAATAAGCTACTAAAATCAAAAAATCTTGCTACCAAGGCAATCAATCCCGAATCAGGAGAAGATATCGAACTATCATTGGTTTAACTGTCTTTATTGAGGGATACAAATCTATTACTCATATATGCCAAAAAAATTGACTATCTCCCTAGGAAATATTTTTTTAATTGTCGCTGTTGGTCTGTTACTAGTTTTATTATGGCAACTTAAAAGTTTAATTGTAATTTTAATGGTTGCCATAGTTATTGCAGCTACTTTAGCCCCTATCATTCAAGCTGCCAATAAACTAGGCATTCCTCGCTGGTTGTCTGTGATTCTGGTTTATCTAGGCTTAATCGCCACTCTAACAGGAGTAGGATTGTTAATTGGTCCCACTGTCGCTGAACAAATCGAGCGATTAATTCGTAAATTACCTAGTTATTTGGAAGCATTGCGCTCGCTTTTAGAAAATTTGGCTTTAAGATTAGGAATGAGTGAGCCTGATAACCCTAGCTTAATTAGTCAATTTTTAGATATCCAAGGCTTAACCAGTTGGGCAATTCGCTCCAGTCAACAACTATTAGTCCGCTCTTACAGCGTAACTAGAGGAATTGTTGGTAGCGTTTTTGGTTTATTATTGGCTTTGTTACTATCTGGCTATATGCTGTCAGGTTCAGAACAATTGTTACAGGACATTGCTAATCTCTTTCCTGAGCCTTGGAATAAAAGGCTATTGGCTCAAGTTCAGCCAGTTAGCCAAAGAATGGGTGGTTATATTCAAGGACGAATTCTAGTTTCTGGCATTTTAGGAATTCTGATTAGTATCAGCTTAGGTTTTTTAGGACTATCAGAATTAGCTCTAGGTTTGGGGGTAATTGCTGGATTTACCAATCTCATCCCATTTTTTGGTCCTGTAATTGGGGCAATTCCAGCTTTAATTGTGGCTACTGCTCAAGGAGGATGGACTTTTTTGTGGGTGTTACTATTATTTGTGGTCATTCAAAATCTAGAAACCTATGTTCTCGATCCTTTACTAGTGGGAAATTCGGTTAAAGTTCCCCCCTTATATCAATTATTAGCTGTCTTAGGCGGAGCACAAGTATTGGGAATTATAGGGGCATTAATCGTACCTCCTTGGGTTGCTGGAAGTTCAGTAATATTAGAGAATCTCTACATCAAACCCAAATTAATGGCAGAACAGGAACAAAATATCCATTAACTTGAAAAAAAAAATCGGCTAAATAAGTAAACTAAGGTATTCTCTAGACATTAGTTATTTAGCCTAAATACTTGCCATAAATGAAACATGGATCTCACTACTCAAGAAAGGTTCATTGCTATCACTATTTCTATAGTTTTTGTAATCGCAACTTTGCTCGCTATATTTCGGGGAATTGAGTGGAGCATAGTAGGAGCAATAGTGGGGGTTATTGTTTGTTTTTGCTATAAATATCCTCGTCAATCATTGTGGTTTTTTCTGATCTATTTGCCTTTTGCAGGAACAATTGCCTATGCTTTTAATTCTTTGGTTTACGAAACAGTTGGAGCTTATGTAGTTTTTTCTAACACTTATGTCTTGGTTCATTTAGTCAAAGATATTTTTTATTTTCCAGCATTAATTGCTATTTTATTTTCCAGTTATTGTCTAAGCAAACTAATAAGTCAAGCTAAAATAATTCTACTATTAGCATTGGCTTCACTATTGGTATCTTCCTTGACTTTATTTTTAGTTAATCTGCCAGAACAACTGGCTAATCCTGGTACTAGTCAAGCCTTTTTAATGGGCATAATTGGTTTAAGGGGAATCTTAGGATATGTACCTTTTCTAATTTGTAGTTATTATTTAATACGCGATCGCATTGATTTATCTTTTTTAATGCGATTGCATCTGATACTAATTTTTATTTGTTGTTTATTGTGCGTAATTCAGTATTGGTTATTACATACAGGAATTTGTCCAGGAAATATTGATTTAGTACCACCAGCTAATACGAGAGCCACATTACAAGCTAGATGTTTTGTTGGTGGTTCTTTACTGTACAATACTCAACAAAAACTGATTAGTTTACCAGGAACTTTTGTTGCTCCCTGGCAGTGGTCGTGGTTTTTGGTTGCTAGTAGTTTTTTGAGTATGGGAGCTTATCTTAGTGAATCTTCTCGACTGTGGCGAAATATTGGATTTGTGACTGTAGGATTAGTTCTGATAGCTGCAATTATTTCTGGTCAAACTACAGCTACTCTTTTAGTTCCGATTATCTTTTTGATATTAATATCAGTAACAGAATCTAATCAAACAAGACTTTCAATTAAACTTACTTTTGTAACTTTACTCCTAATCTTAATTGCTAATAATCTTGGTGTTTTTGGTTCCGCTTTAGACAGTGTCATTAATCGTTGGCAATATTCTACACCACAAGGCTTTATTGTTAGACAATTTACTTGGATTAGTAATAGCGGAATTGAAATGTTAGGCTCAGGGCTAGGAAAAGCTACTAGTGCTGCTCGTAGATGGGGAAATATTAAACTTATCGAAACTTTTTATCCTAAATTACTTTATCAAATTGGTTGGTTAGGAACTTCGATTTACTTTTTGCTTCTTTCTGCAACTACAGTTCTTACTTTCCGACAATATCGTTGTTTAAAAACTAAAGCCTTTAAACGTTTAGGAATTTGTTTATGGATTTTTATTTTACTAATTAGCTATAACACCTACTATTATCCTCTCATAGTTGATCCAATAGCAATTTACTATTGGTTTTTCGCTGGAGTATTATTAAAACTTCCAGAGATAGAAAATTTCTAGGTACAAGAAAACATGGATAATCTACAATACAAGCAAAAAATGCAGCGACGTAAAGAAATTCAAGAACAACGTCTTGCAGACAAAATTTCAGAAAAAGGCTTGATTATTGTCAATACAGGAAATGGTAAGGGGAAAACTACTGCAGCTTTAGGAATGGTATTGCGCTCCCTTGGTCATGGTTATAAAGTTGCTATCATACAATTTATCAAAGGTGCTTGGGAACCAGCCGAAAAAGCAGTTTTAGAAAAATGGCACGAACAGCTAAAATTTCATGCTATGGGAGAAGGCTTTACTTGGGAAACCCAAGATCGAGAAAGAGATATAGAGAAAGCAGGAGCAGCATGGCACAAGGCATTAGAATATATTGTTGACCCAGAGTATCGTTTGGTTCTACTAGACGAAGTTAATATTGCTCTCAAACTGGGTTATTTAGATGTAAAGACAATTATTGCGGGGTTGGAAAAAAAACCAGTAGATTCTCACGTTATTTTAACTGGAAGAGGTGCGCCTCAAGAATTAATAGAGCGAGCTGATTTAGTAACAGAAATGACTCTGATTAAACATCCTTTTAAGGAACAAGGTGTTAAAGCACAACCAGGTATTGAATTCTAGGGTTATGAGCTTATCAAAAAGATGATACAAAAATTGATCGCTGCGCTGTTTACCTTTGGCAGAATCCCGCAGGATTAAAACAAACCCTAAATGTGCTATCTGCGTAGAAACTCATTAACTTAAGAGAAGTGGTTGGTATTTACTCTTTAGTGGATGATCATCGATTTTGACTTTCAATTCTGAGTGTATAGCATTAAATAGATCTGATAGGTCGCTATCCATACTACTCATAATATTCATTGGAGATAATAAGAAGGGAGCTTGTTTACCATGAAAATTTACAAAATCCCCCACTAAACAAGAGGGAATTCCACATAGTCTCAGATGTCGAGATAGTTTGGCTTCCATAACAGTCAACGCATTTGTGATATTGAAGCTCATAAGTAGACTGGTACAACCCAGATAAAGACTCACTAAAGTCAAAGGATAGATTCTTCTTTCTTGGGAACTAGGTAAAGCCTCAGGTTGATTGTCGGCAAATAATAACCCTACAGAAGAGGTGTTTTCTCCCTGGCGTTGGCGAAAATCTCCAATAATTGCCAAACCAGAAATTTCAGCATAATTATAAAATTCTGTTTCACCCAGTTGAAAATCATGTTGAAAAATCTCTTCTAGAGGAAATTTATCATCTAATTGCTCTGGATCAGGTAGTACGAGACGAACACAACCAATATATCGATCGCTGATTCTATGTTTTAAAAGACAATGGATAGAGCGAGAATCATAAATATCCTGCTCCATTCCATTGAGAAATTCTTCTTTCGGCTCATATTGTAATTCTTCACAATAAACTTGATAACGAATCTTGTAAACTTCTTGTTGAAGTTCTGGTGTATCAGCAATACATAAAGAAAAATAATTAAAAAAATGTTGTGAAATATCGTAAGACATTGTATTAAAAAGGTTTATATAACTTAATCTATATAACAAGCATACAATGATTACAGTTAGGAAAAAAGTTTTTTACAGTACATTTACAATTTAAGATTTACTTAATCCATGTAACATTTCCGCCATGATTAGCCACCGACTATCTGGAGAGAGCTCTCCTGAAAAGGGCAATTCAAAATTTTCTGGGTAGGCTGAGACTGATTAAATTGTACGTTACATCTGTTCTTGCTTAGATATTTTTGGTCAACTGTTAGAGGAATTTTCTTTCTGACACTGTAAGAGATACGATGCTTCCTCTTCCTTAATTCACTATTGTTTCATAATTTAACATTCGTTAACGCTTCAGTTACTCTATGATTTCTCATGACCCTAGTTAGTTATTAATAGAATAGGATTAATTATCTATTTAAAACATGAAAATCTGGCTCTACGATACAACTCTACGAGATGGTTCTCAAGCACAAGGTATTAGCTTATCTTTAGA
>JASJDB010000424.1 GCA_030065315.1 Xenococcaceae cyanobacterium MO_167.B52
CCACCGTAGGAATTATAAGCCTCAGTATCAGTGTAAACTCCAACCACCGAGTTGTTCTCAAATTTACTGTCTCTAACGGTTAGAGTACCATTATTATAAATAGCACCCCCCTCAGTCTCATCTCCCCCTGTAATTGTTAAATTGGTGATTTTAACGTGAGCATTCTGTTTAATGTCAAAAACTCGCTCTTCAAGTTCTTCAGCCTGAATTAGAGTATCTTCAGAACCATCAATACCTACTATAAAAACTTGGCCTACACCCAGAATATCCAAGTCTCCAGTTGCATTATTTTCTTCATCAGAGCCGACTATTGTTAGGGTATAAGTTCCCTTACTAAGATGAATAAAAACGTCGTTATCAGTACTATTAGCATAATCAATAGCCTCCCGCAGGGAAGTAAGATTATCATCAGCCACAATATCTTGAATAGTATCGACAGTGATGATGGTGGCTCCCTGAAACCCATTTTCTGAAGGCAACGAGTCCAATCCATAGTGCTCAGAAAATGTAGCTAATTCAGAGCCAAAATTACTGGTGTTAGGATTATTGGAAATTATCATGGACTATTCTCCTTTTCTAGTATTAAATAAAATCACTGAGAATGTCTGTGATAATTCGACACAGGAAATCTTAACTAACTCATTAAAATTAACACTCAGCTTTTTATTCAGAACGGAAATCCAAAACTCTCAAAATTTGAGATACCAAGATCATAACTCTTGAAATTTTCCTGAGAATAGAGGGAAATTACGTAGAATTTATTAATTTTTAATTAAGCTTTTATTCAGAACGGGGAATATAAGTACCTAGATAAGCTAATTATGAAGCATCCCCTCACAAGATTCTCATGGCTATTCAAGACAATAAAATTGGAAGCGAAATCAACAGTAGATGTGAATTTTTTTGACTATCGAATCTGCTTCCAAAGGAGGTCTGTCATGTCTAAGAAAGATTTAATTGAAATGGAAGGATTAGTAACAGAATCTCTGCCGAATACCATGTTTAAGGTTAAGTTAGACAATGACTTTGAGATTTTAGCTTATCTCAGTGGTCAACTTCGGCGACACTATATCAAAATTTTGCCAGGAGATCGAGTCAAAGTAGGACTATCCCCCTACGATTTAAGTAGAGGTCGAATTACCTATCGTTTTTCCAAGTCCCACTCCCGCCCGAAAGCTCTCTGCTAGAAAATTATCAGAGTGCTAAATCTACTGACTCATTTAGCCTTTATAGTAAAGGAATTGCTGGTAAGTTACTGGTCATGGAGCCTATGGGTATGAGCTTGCATATTTTGCTTAACAAACTACTATTTTCGACTTCAAATTCAGCCAGATTTGGATTTTGGGCTTCTGGAGCTTCAACTTTATTGATAGTAGAAGGTTGAGGCTCGCCATCAAGATTTTGATGAGTAGAAGCCAGAGTATTGAGCAATAATATTAGCATTTGGCTGCCTCCTTAAAGAATTCAATTGTTAATGGAGGTAGAATTTTGGGTTCTTTTGATGGATCTTTAAATCAACTAAATCACCAGCTTTCTATTTTTATTGTACTTAAAAGTTGAACTAAGAACAGAGGAAAATTAAATGAGGAATTAATTAGATAATTTTAGGTAATAATACCTAAAATTATCGGTTAAAATGTAGATAAGAAGTAAACTTATGTATCATTTATTTAGAATTAAAAGAGAAAGTGATAAATTAGTAATTGAAGCAATTATAGCTTCCCTGACAGAGATTACAGGTTTGTCCACATAAAAAAAGGAGTTCAAACAGTCTGTTTAAATTAACATCTGTCTCGTTAAATAACAACCCTAACACCCATCTAAAAAGCTGATATTTCCTAAGCTTGGAATAGAGAGTTAATTGACTGTTATTTTAAACAGTAAACTCTAAATTATGCTAATGGAAAAACAAGGAAGTCCCTCAGTGAGTCTAGCTTGGGTGTTGTTGTTTTGAGATAAATATTTCAATTATTAATCCATAGAAAAAAAATAAGCTAGAAAGACCTGTCGAAATATTTGTCCCACAACTATTGGTTTGTTTGGTGCATGCTAAGCGGTTTGTTACAAATCCCATGTCAGAACTAAATACTGATACTTTTTAGCTTCCAGCAAAAAACTCTCCGAAGTATTTTTTTTGCTTTAAACTCATCCATCCTAATACGCGATCGCCAATTTTAAAAACTAAAGTGTTGGCTAAACCTAAATAGTGAGAGGCGTAAAGCAATAGCTCGGCAACTTCCTGCCATTCTTTCTGATTCATTTTCAGGTCTTGAGGACAAGCGGTAAAATCGAGGCAGAGTACAGTAGAAGAACCATTAAGTTCGCGGAAGACTTGACATTCTGGGTCAAGAAACGGGACAAGGCAACGAAAACGTCTAATTGCCTCTAGTTCCAAATCAATACTACTATTGTTGATTGATGAGTTTTTGGATGCCATAATACCCTCCTTACCCCTGGCAACAATTATTCCTTCCTACCTTGGTTGCAAGTAATATGTTGACCTAAAAAAGTGAGGAACTTGTGATCGAGCATTCTTCTTTGGCTAATGCTTTGGTGAGATAATTCTTACGCGATCTCGCTATTCTTGGCATCATGACACTGCTAGATGAATGGCAGAAGTTACGTCAACTTATCATTGAGATTCAAAACCTTTTTAAGTTTTCCTGTCACTTCCGTTACTTCTGTTGTTTTTTTACTAGCGATCGCCTTGTTGTATTCGTAGCATATTTAGAGTGATTTGATAAAAATTCAAAATTCAAAAACTATTATCAAGATTGATTTGAGAGGTAAGTGTAACTCAATTTTTTCCCATGTCCCCTTGTCTTGCTTGCCTTACCCCAACCTGTCATTTCAAAGTTGAGGAATACTACTTAGGTGGTTCAGGAGGAGCAGGAATTTTATAGGGATTAGAAACTCCTGGTATTTCAGGAAGAGAAGGAAGTGAGTTATTCGGCTCAACCTCAGTAGGTACAGTAGCTAGGGCAACACGATCGCCTCCTACTTGTCTCATCAGATCCAGAACCTCGATTACCTCACGATAGGTAGAGTTTTTGGCAGCATACAGTACCATACGACCATTAGGGCGATTCTCATTATAATCTTTGAGGCGAGCAGATAACAAAGTTCTGGTAACTGGCTGTTTCTCTACATATAACTGACCAGTATCATCAATGGCGACAATCAATAAATCTCGCACTTGGGGAGTCCCAGTTTTAGCTGCGGGTAAATCCAAACTAATAGCTTGCTGACGGGAGAAATTAACTGCTGCAATGATGAAGAAAGTAAGAATGCAAAAAATGACATCAATTAGGGGCAACAGCTCTATTTTGACATTACTGTCTCTATTTTCGTCTTGCCAAAGTCGAAAACGGCGTATTGGTGCAGCTGTTTGTTGATAGGGCATTTTTTTATTACTTGAACTCATAAAAGCTATTCTTAAGAAAATTAATTTATTCTCGATTGGGACTAGGGTGTATTTGGGGATCAAAACTAAATTTTCCTTGGTCAATACCCAAATTAAGACTTCCTTGAGGCTCGATCTCAGCGATTCCTTCTCCTTCAAACCATTGCTGACGATATATAACTTCTAACTGACTTCCTATTTTACGAAAAATACGAACTCGACTTGCCCAAAAACTCTGAAATAGACGATAAAAAGCTAAACTTACAATGGCAATCAACAATCCAAAGGCAGTAGAAATTAAAGACTCTCCAATTCCACTGGTTACCCCAGAAGTGGAAGCAGTACCCAGATCGCTAATTCTAATCGAACCTAAAGCTTTAATTAAACCCCACACTGTTCCGAGTAAACCCAAAAGAGGAGAAAGAGCAATAATCGCTTCTAATACTTTTTCTCCCTTACGCATCTTGGCTAATTCATCATCCGCAGCAGCTTCTAGTGCTAGATGAAATACCTCTGGATGAGGATTAGCTATTTTGAGAGGAGAATAAACAAAATTACCTAGAGGATGTTTGGCTTCTTTGGCAATTTTAGCGACTAGATCCCAACTAAGATCTACTGTTTCCATAATGCGCTTGAGTAGTTTCTTTTCTCTGAATAATACTGTTGACCAAAACCAAATCCGTTCTATGATGGTAGCTATAGAAATAATTGAAAGCAATAATAGGGGCCAAATTGTTACGCCACCCTTAATAATAATTTCTTCTAGAGTCACAACAGCAAATTACCTCCATAACATCCAAATTAGATGATTTCTGATTTAGCCTATCTCATCTTGGTAAAGATTACACCAATGAAGTGAACTACTGTTTAATCCATTCTAAGTGTTCGGGAAGTAGTTTAGCTAAATCGTACTTTTCGAGGATAGTTTCCCTAGCTCTAGTGCGGATTTTTGTCATTTTATCAGGATTATTTAGAGCTTCAATAATCTTACTGGCTATTTTTTTGGGAGTGAAAAAGTCCACTAGCAAGCCATTAACTCCATCTTCAATTACCTCTTTTACTGGTGGGGTAGATGAACCTACTACCAAGCATCCTGTAGATAAGGCTTCTAACATTGACCAAGACAAAACAAAAGGACGAGTTAGGTAAAGATGCACTGAAGAAGCTTTTAAAACTTGTAAATATTCATCATAGGGCAACAAGTCAGTAAAATGAACTCGATTCAGATCTAGGGGAAATTTTTCTAGCATCACATCTTTATAGTTTTTCCCATCGGGAAGATTTTTGCCGTAAGCTACCCGATTTTTACCAACGATCACAAAATGACATTCAGGACGTTTTTTTTGCATGATCGCGATGGTTTTAATTAATTGGGGAAATCCTCGATAAGGCTCCATTCCTCTCGCAACATAGGTGACAATTTCCGATACTTCTGACAGGTCTAAATTAATTCGAGGTAAGACTAGTTTGGCTCCCGGTTCGGGTTTGAAATATTCTGTATCCACTCCATCATGATGGACTTTAATTTTAGAGTGAAACTCTGGAGGAAATTGTTGGCGTTGCCAATTGGTCGGGGAAAGACCGCGATCGCAACTATATAAATCTATTAAGATAGGAGCATTTTTAATGCGAATTCTCGCTTCATCATCCGCATTAATTGGGTCATTGGGATCAAAATCTGCATCTGAGCCGTGAGCATTATAAAACCACTCGAAATAACATAATAATTTAGCTCTGGGAAAGATATCTTTAGCAAACAGGGTAGGACCCCAACCAGAATGACCATATACTACATCGGGAGCAAAGTTTTTATCTTTAAGTTGTTGTGCTAAACGATAGACGGCTTGACCTTCTAGCACAGCATTTTCTAGAGGTCTAACATAGTGGTGAGTTTCCGCTCTAGCAGTGCGGGATTTTTCATAAAGTACTTTGGTGACGCCCGTAATTTGTCCTTCTTTGCGATTAGTACCAAATACTACGGTATTTTTCGGGTCTTGTCCTAATTTCGCTGCTAAATGGCGAAACTGAGCAGGAAAGTTGGGATGTAGAAAGAGAATACGCATAAGATTTTAAAGTTCTTTCCAATCTAAGTACAAAACAAAAATTGTCATCAGTCAAGCAATTGCTTCTCCGTATAAAGTTAGGTTGAGAATCTGATTACAACCATTGCTAATGTTATACTTTGTTTGATTTCTTGATTAATCAGGTAATCAAACACAAGTACAAAATTTTTTCTGAAAAACTATTGCGCTAACGTTGGAGTTCAATGATAGTCGGTACTACACAAGCAGCTAAAATTTTAAATATTTCTTCTAGTAGGCTCAGAATTCTTCTGATTCAAGGTAGAGTGGAAGGAGCTTATAAGACTGGCAGAATGTGGCTGATTCCTTTATTTAGGGGTAAACCAATTATCGCTAAAGGCAAAAGGGGTCCCGTTCCTCGTTGGCGCAATCCTAGAAAGCCTGCCAAAACTTTTATTCATGTTAATAAACATAAAATTACCGCAAACCAAAAAGAATTATCTAATAAAGGGGTAATTGCGATAAAAAGAAGCAATACCAATACTTATACTCATGAGGTAGAAATATTAGGAGGGTGTCGTGTTGTCTATCGTCCCAACAATCCTCTTTCTTGTGGTGCAAAGGTTTGGATTGAGACTCTCCATGAAGTTAATATAATTTGTTGAAATTAGAAAGTAAGTTATATCCTTGGTTAATGCTCAACAATAAATCACATCGCCATCAATTATTCCGAATTCTGGCTGTAATATTTGTGGGATTATTGAGTTGGGTGATTGGCACTAAATCTGTTTCAGCACTAGATTATACTATTGCTCAATTTAATCCTGAAAATCTTAATCTAGGTAAACAATTGTATCTAGAAGATTGTTCAGGCTGTCATATTCCCATT
>JASJDB010000425.1 GCA_030065315.1 Xenococcaceae cyanobacterium MO_167.B52
GACACAAAATGCTAAAGAGTAGACGCAATCAAACTTGCAGCCCTAAGACCTCGCTGATAATTAGCGCATTTCTGGGGACTTAACTTCATTAATTCTCGAATTTCAACAGCAAAGAATTGAAGAGACTCCCACCAAGCGATCACGTGTAAACCTAGATAAAAATTGCTGTAACTGATAACTGATAACTGATAACTGTTAACTGTTCGATTACTTCCCTTTAAACTGACGGCGACGACGATACCAAGTAGCACCACCAACTAACATTCCAGTTAAAGTAAAAGCAAATAGTAATTGTGAGATATTACCTTTAGAAAGTTCCGTAAAACCAGAACCCATCATCACAAAAGGTAAAACTCCTGGTATGGTTCCTAGTAATGTGCCAACAATATAGTCTCGCCAGCGAATGGAAGTTAAACCCGCAGCAAAATTAACTAGTCCATAAGGAATAATGGGCAAAAGACGAATAGAAAACATATAGAATAAACCCCCAAGACGGATTTCTGCATCTATAGCTTCCCAACGTCCTGCAAATCTTTTAGCAATGATATCTTTACCAATAGTGCGAGTAAAAGAAAAAGCTACTATAGCAGCTATTATTGCTGCAACCGCAGTCCAAAATGTCCCCCACCAAATACCAAAAATTGCCCCTCCTGTAAGATTTAAAGGTGTGGAAGGTAAGATTAATAATGTGCCAATGGTATAAAACAAAACATAAACAATTGGGGCTAAAATTCCCATTGCATCCAGCCAGTTTTCTAATTGTTCCCGATCTATTCCACCAATTAAAAACATCCCAATTGCAGTGGCAAGGATACAAATTATGGTTAAAATTATAATGCTGCTTTTAAGTTTCAAAATATTAATTACTCCCTAATCATTCAATATTAAATATAGAGCAGATAATTTTCATAAGATAGACATTGCCCCAAGATTAAATTGCAAGACACCGTATAATATTTCTGATCTTTAACTAACTAGTAACTATATGCGAAGCGGTATCCTTTAGGACTAACCACTAACTTTTGGAATCATCTTTAAACCCATAACTTTCTCTAATAAAATATAAGGGTCGTCCCTTAACTTCTTCATAAACTCTACCTAAATATTCTCCAATTACTCCTAAAGTAATTAATTGTATTCCTCCAAAAAATAGTACAGCTACCATCAAAGAGGCATAACCAGGAACATCAATACCTAAAATTAGAGTCCGAATTACTAAAAAAGAAGCATATAAAAGAGAGATAAAAGAGATAGATAATCCCATATAACTCCAAATTTTGAGAGGAACAAGACTAAAAGAAGTAATCCCATCGATCGCGAAATTCCAGAGTTTCCAGTAGTTCCAAGTGGTAGTACCAGCAGCACGGGGTTCACGATCAAACATCACAGAAGTTTGCTTGTATCCTACCCAGGCGAATAAGCCCTTCATAAAACGAGTTCTTTCTGGTATCTTTTTGATAGCTTCTACTACTTTGCGGTCTAATAAACGGAAGTCTCCTGTGTTGGCTGGAATAGCAACACTGGTCATTTTGCTAATAGTTTTATAAAAACCATTTGCTGTAAAACGCTTGAGCCAAGTTTCTCCCTGACGAGAGCGTCTAGTAGCATAAACTACATCATAACCTTCTCGCCATTTGGCTACTAGTTCTTCAATTAATTCAGGAGGATCTTGTAAGTCAGCATCTATGGGAATAATTGCTGCTCCATTAGCATAGTCAATTCCTGCTGTTAGGGCAATTTCTTTACCAAAGTTTCGAGAAAGATTAATTACTTTGATTACAGGATTTTGATTATGATGATCGACAAGGCGTTTAAGAGTATTATCTTTACTACCATCATTAACGCATACAATTTCGTAGCTAGTTTCTAGTTTATCTAGTACCGATAGCAGCCTAGTAAATAAGTAGTCTATATTTTCTTCTTCATTGTACAGAGGTACAACAACGGATATTTCGATATCAAGGGAATAGTCAGACATGATAATTTCAATAAACCAGGAATACTTGATTAAGACTGATTTTCCTTATACCTCAATCCTGCACTTTTATTCTTATCATTAATCGATGCCAAAGCTAGTAAAAAATTTTAATTTCCCGCTATTTTTATTATGTGCGATCGCGATCGCTGTTATTTTAAGAGTTATTAATCTCGGTAGTCGTGAATTCTGGTACGACGAAGTTTTGTCTCTCCTTTTGTCTACAGGACAGAAAAGTTTATATCACACACCCAAAAATGTTCCTGTTGAGATCGCTAATTATCAATCTTTATTTTATATACCTATAGAAAATAGTCTGGGTGACATTATTAATACAGCCGAGAAATTCCTGAAAGGATTGGTTGCTGAACCCCATCCGCCACTTTTTTATATCGGACAACACTTGTGGTTGCGATTATTTGGTAATTCGGAAGCAGCTATGCGTAGTTTACCTGCCCTGTACAGTATCGGTGCAATAGGTTGTGCTTACAGTATTGGACGATACCTACTCGGACATCGAGGTGGTTTACTCTTCTCCGCTTTATTAGCTTTAAACCCTTTTTATTTATTTCACTCTCTCAATGTCAGGATGTACTCTTCTCTAGTGTTTTGGACACTTTTAAGTGGTTGGGCATTGCTAGAGACAGGCAGAAAAGAAAGTAAGCCCAAAAAAATCTGGTTTTGGAGTTTAATCCTGATTTGTTCAGTAACAGCAGGATTTATGACCTTTTATTACTTTCTCTTTTGGGTAGCTAGTTTAGGGGTTTTGGTATTGCTATGGGATCGTCAGAGATGGTGGCACCATGCGATACGTTTGAGTATAGGCGTTTTAATCCCTACTCCTTGGCTACTATGGGGAACAAGACAGCAACTAAATAATGCGGATTTAGGTCGTTTTGCTGCTGGTAGTGATTGGTTAGAAACTATTAGCAAACATCTAGAAGGAATACTTAATGCTCTAGCTCCGCAACTTATTTGGGGAGATTGGGTAACTAGTTTACCTTCTGTGGTTATTATTTTATCAGGAATAGTTGCGATCGCCTTATTGATAGCTGTTAGTATTCATCTTTGGCAAACAAATCATCAGCAACTGTTACTAATTACTTTATGTTTTGGCATTGTTCCCTTATTAATGATGGTCGGGTTAGATGTAGTTTCGGGTAAATTTACCGTGGGTTTTGGTTGGGGACGAGCATTAATTTTTATTTTGCCTGGCTGTCTGTTACTGATTACCACCTGGTTAATTAAAGCAGCAGGAAAATGGCAACAACTCATAGTAGTTAGTCTACTAGTGTTTTACTTATGCCTAAATATTAGTGATTATAGTTTGCGATCGCGTCAAATGTTCCATGAAGTGGCAAATACGATCAATCAACAGCCTGAGATTCCTACGCTCATTGCGATGGATTCTAAAGCGTGGGGTAATGTCCTCAGAGTAGCCTATTACTTGCCTCCAAAGAATGTTAGTTTACTTGCAGATAGTCCTTCTGGTTTGAATCAATCTCTACCCTCTGGCTTAAAAGATGGGACTTATCCTCGCTTAATCTGGTTACATAGCCACGATCCTGTTTGGTCTAGACCTAAAACAGAAGCTGATAAATTAGAGTATTTCAACAATATCAAAGCTGCAATTCCTGCCAACTATAAATTAATCGAAACTCAAGAACTATTAGGAACAATGAGTATAGACAAATTTACTGCTCGTACCTATCAATTAACAGGTGGTGGGATTGATTAAGTACATGATTCAAAAAATACCTAACCATTCAGCTAAAAACAGCATTAGTTAGATCGGTATTATGAATAATTGCATCTTTAAGATTTGCTCCTATAAGATTTGCTCCCATCAATTTTGCAGAAGTTAAATTAGCTCCTTGCAAGTCCGCGTTAGTTAAATTAGATTCAATGAGTTTGGCGGAGGTTAAATTCGCTCCTCGTAAATTAGCATTGGTTAAATTCGCTGCAATCAAATTGATGTTAACTAAGTTGGTTTGGGAGAGATTTGCTTCTTGTAAATTGGCATAGCGAAAATCTCTTCTCCCTAGAGCATAGCTTTGTAATAAATTAGTATGATCGCTGATATTTAAATGTCTTTTGGGTTTGGCAGCAAGTTTACAATCAAACATATCGCCACTGGCTATAACATTAGCTAATTCTTGATAAAAGTCATATTCTCCAAGACCACTGATATATACCCAACCTCTAGTGCGAGTTAAGGCGGTAAAAAGTTGATTTCGTAAGTAAATACTGCTTTCATTTTTAGCAATATTATCTAAGCCAATCAGATAAACTAGATCTGCTTCTTGTCCTTTGGCTCGATAAATACTACTAATAGTTAATGCTCCATCCCACCAAAATTTATTAGGCTGGCTATCCTGCTGTTTTTTTGCTAAACAATTGTAATTCTTAGAACTAGGAAGATAAATATTAATTCCTTGGCGCATTAAAAATTTTGCTGTTTGCTGTTCTAAAAAATTTAATTCTGTTCCTCTTCCTAAGAGAATTACTAAAAGTTGGCGACTGTATTGTAAGTTTTCCTGATTAATATTTTTTTTAATCCGATTAGCTAAAGCCGTTAATTCTTGTAACCGTGAATCATACTTAGTAAAGTTTATAATCTTCCCTTGCCACAGTTCTTGAAGCAAATTAATTTTGTTAGTGGGATGATATTTTAAAGTAATTGCTTGTTTTTCTAAAGATTGGTCGAGCAATTTATATCCAAGACTATTCCATTCTGCTGCATCTAAGATATTAACTAACATTCCCTGAGGTCTTAAAAACCCTAATGCGATCGCGTTTGCCAGATTAACGATTTCATGGGGAGTACGATAACAACGATTAAGGTTTAGATATTTTGGGATGCTATCACTATATTTTCCTGTTCCTAAATAAGCTAAACTTTCTCCTAATACTTCACTTACTGTAGGAGTTTTTTGGGTTGATAAACTCTGTAATTCATCATAAGCCCAAATCAATCTTTTTTGTTGAGGGTGAATGGGATTTACAGGGCGCAGACTTTGGTAAGCTAACCAGTAAAAAGGTTGTTTATCTTGATAGTACCAATTATTAGATAATAAATCTTGCCCTTCGTCAATTAAAATAGCATCAAAAATCTGCGGAATAGTAGTACTTTTTAATAACTGATAGCAAACTTCTCCTAGAGCTTCATTAGGTTTTTTACTCTGAGTTTCTGCCACAGCAAGAGGATATTTCTGAGTTTCTTGACAGATAGTACGATAAAAACCCGGCTGTTCTTTACTTCCCCAAGCATGAAGTATTTTAATATTAGATGTTTTAGGATCATACCTAACTTGGTTCTGAGAAAAATAGCGTAACCAAGAGTCTATTTGTTGAGTAATAGGTTCATAAAGACTACGAGAAAAGAAAACAATTCCAATCTTCCATTCAGGATATTTAAGTGACATCAAGGCTAACTTTTGACACAAGATTACGGTTTTACCAGAACCAGCAACACCTCTAATTACTTGTATTCCTGGAGGAATTTGTTTCGCTAGTTTTTCTTGTTGTAAATCTAACTTACTAATACGCGATCGCACTTGTTGTAAAATCTTATTACGATGGCTCCCGTAATTACTAAAAACATCTGCTTGATATATTGGTGTTCCTGCTAAAATGCCTTGTAATAATTGCCATTGAGTTTGAGTTATTTCTCGATTACTTCTAATACCACTAGTGTTAGTTATCTTGTTTAAAATAGTAACACTGGATTCTAAATCATCTTGAAACAAAATTGGGGGATTATTTGGTAACTTACTAAATCCTTTATCTTGCCATTGTTGATTGGTAATATAAGGCAGAGCAATTAAAACTTTTCCTGGTACTTGTTGTTTTAAAATTGGCTCACGATCAGTATATTCTAATAAAGCAAATAATTGTTGTTCTGCTTGTTGATAAGGATTGCCGTAGTCAATATAAAAATGGTTATATTGCCAACGATGCCCTTGAATATTAACGATTTGGTGTATCGCGATCGCCTTAACTTCAATAATAATTAAACCTAGTTGATAATCTGCAATTAAAATATCAGGTTCTTTACGAAACTTACCCCTAGGAGAAAAAATTGGATACCGCCAATATCCTAAGCAGTTACGATTAAGAAAAGCACTTTTAATTGTTTCCCATACTAACTGTTCTCCCTTTTCCCCCCTAATACCTAAAGGTTCAGTAGCAATAAATTCATTTAACATTTAACATTTAACATTTATCATTTATCATTTATCATTTATTTACTTTAAGCTCATTGGTAAGTGCTTCAACAAAATTATTTACACACTTTAGTAATATGTAAAAATCTCTGTAATTCTTTTCTGTT
>JASJDB010000426.1 GCA_030065315.1 Xenococcaceae cyanobacterium MO_167.B52
GCTTCTTGAAGCTGAGTTGAAGGCTTTAAAAGAAGAACAATCTTCTCATCCCTCTCTTCCTCCTTTCAAGGCAAGAAGAAATCAATAGTTTCCCATCTTGATTCATTGTTTAAAAAGTTTACTCAATGAATCAACTATTAGAACTTGGAAAAGATAAGCTACTGGGCTAAGGGATAGGTAGAGTATTTACTTTTCAAGCAGCATTCCAAAGTTTATTCCTCGCAACAAACTGTCTAAATAAAAAGAACTAAGGTCTAAAAATGAACAATTCTAATGATTCAAAACTCCAGGCTGAATATGATGACTTAAGAAAGCGATATATCAAAGTTCTTACTGATAATCAATATCTTTGTCACCAAGTTAAAGAATTAACCGAATTAGCTTGTGCTTTATCTGATGATGATGCTCCTGTACCTTCGTTTCTAAGGGAAGCTTTTGATGAGTAATATTGTCATTATTTGCTAGCATTTATAAGCTGAAAGGTTTTACTATATCATTCACAAGATTTATCTATCTCGCGTTAAAATTGTTAAAGCTTCAGAATCTTTAAAAAAGAAGAAGGTCAATTGGTTGCCAAAAAGAAGAAAAATAAAGAACTAAAGCGCAAGGAATTAGTCAAAGAAGTCTGTCGGCGTATTAGGGTGGCGCGGAGTTATTGGGATGCCCATAATAATTCTGCTTGCCGAGGAGAAAGAGAAAAGGCATTAGTACTTTATGAGACTTTGACACCAGAACAAAAAGACCAAATTCCACAACAGCTAAGAGTTTGGTTGCGCTATCGCAGCGAGAAGTATTTTGGCAAAGATAAGCCAAATGGAATGGCGACAAAACGCTTTTTACACAAAAAGAAAAAAAAGTAGCAAAGATAGACAGGAGTGTCATAGCTGGCGAAATCTCATGATGGATAGAATATCAAGGGGATTAAAGTATTTTGATAATCATGAAACCACCAACCACTAGATCAACGGTAAACAAGAAACTTATTTTCCATCGCTCAAAGCCTCTAAAAAACATATTTCTGTTGAGCCTTCTTAATGTATTGTTTATCCCATCGGTAATTGCTCAGGAGGTAGGGGAGTCCAATAACCAAAAACAGGAGATTTATTTATTAATTGAGCAATACAACCAGGCAAGAGAAAACAAAGATACTGACCTGCTGGAAAATATTTTAACGACCGATGTAGACCAACTGGTTTCTTCTGGAGAATGGCGCAGAGGAATTGAGACTGCCGTACAAGGGATGTTACGTAGTTCCAATCGCAACCCAGGAAAGAGAACCATTACCGTCGAGCAAATAAGGTTGTTAAATTCTGAGGTAGCTATTGTAGATACTCGCTATGAAATACAGCTTGAAGATGGTGCTGTCAGAAATTTGTGGAGTACCTTTTTAGTGGTACGCCAAGAAGGAGAATGGAAAATTACTGGGATCCGAAATATGTCACCTGCTAATAGGATTAGAAGAAACTAAGGCTAGTATCGATGGTTTGAATGTTGTATTAGAGCTAACTAGAGCGAGAACGGTTTTCTAACTCTCGCTCTATTCAAGCCATGATGGAACAACAAGCCACGGAACGATTAAAGGATGAAGAAGCTATGAACCAAGTGCGAGAATTAATGACAAGAATAGCTGAAATTAATTAATTGACTCTATCCAGTTTATTTATCTTCAAAGTTTTAACATTCTAATCGGCATTGACTCTATAAAAACACTTCTTAAGCAGTTTAAGTAAACTGAGTCAGAATACTTAAACGTAACAATCTTTGAGCCAGTAATTATTAATAAATAACTAAGCTTCAAGTCAAACTATCTCTTATCTCTGGAAAATCTAGGGGAAAGAAGTTTCTGAATTTACTTGAGACTTAATTTATAAACCAATAACCCAACTCTATCTTAATTAGTATTTTACACTTTATATAAATCTAATCTATCAATTTTACATTTTCGATTTATTTCAACGTCGAATTAATTATTATTTACTTAGAATTTTTGTTAAATAATAATTATAAGTAAATAATAAATATCTATATTTATTAGTAGATACCCTCAAAATAATTTTTTGATATGGTTCTTAATAATAATTCATTTGAAGATGTTACAGATAGTGCCGGCATTATCTGGTCAAGACATCGTGGCAATGAAGCCTTTAGCATAGCTTGGATTGATTATAACAATGATGGCTTGCTAGACCTTTGGATCAGTGGACATGGTCATAACAACACTACGCCTCAAAATCCTACAGGTAAATTTCCCGCTTTATATCTCAACAATGGCGATGGTAGTTTTACTAACCTCTTTACTGAAGATTGGCGTCAAGGAAGTGGTGGTGATATTCATGGTAGTACTTGGAGCGATTTCGATAATGATGGAGATCAAGATGTATTTAGCTCAGGTGGAGGGCAACTAGGACAGACCAATACGGGTCAAGCCAATCTTTTCTTCGTTAATAATGGTGGTACTTTAAGTAACGAAGCGGCAGCCCGTAATTTAGAATATTCTATTGCCCGTAGTCGTTCTTCTCTTTGGGTTGATGTCAATAACGATGGGCGATTAGACATGATCCAGTTAGTCGCGCTGCGGAATGATGGAAGAGGGGCTAATGCTTACTTTAGACAATTAGCCAATGGGACTTTTGCGGCACCTCAAAATTTGAATCTCTCTGGAGGTTCTCGTTATGCTCAATTAGGCGATTTAACTGGGGATGGTCACCCTGAAATTGTCATCCAAGGAACCTATGAGTATCCCATAGCCGTGTTTGATATCTCTAGTGGAAACCCCAATGAAATTACCAACCAATTTAACTTTCCCCTCACTTCCAATCAGCCTAGCAGTATAACAGCCGATTTTTTCAATCGAACTTCAGCCAAAGATTCGATTATTGCTGATTTTGATAACGATGGCGATAATGACTTTTTTCTAACTCGTTCTGATGTAGCTCAAGATAATCTCAATCCTACTGTTTTTAAAAGTGGGAACAATATTATTGGTGCCGATTTACTCAACAAAGGACAAGAAATTGGTTTTAGTTTTCAAACCAATGGTCAAATCGCGATCGATATTTTTGATATTTTTGAACGAGAACCCAATCTCAATGCTTCGCAAATTTTTATTGGTTCATCAGGACGTAATCCTACAGCAGCAGAATTAGCAGCCTTTTCTAGTACAGATACCCCAACTTCCGTCAATCTTTTAGTCAATAATACTAATCGTCCGAGTTTAGTTCTAAATGCTAATAGCTCTGGAGTGACAGGACTAAAAAGCAATAGTTCTGCTAGGGGTGTCTATATTAGCTATAATCCCAATAACCAAACTTGGCAAATACGTTTATCTTCTGGTCAGTCAGAAATTTTGCGTGCTGTTGTCGAATCTACTCAGACAGTTAATAATGTCACTCCGATAAACTTTAACAATCCCAATCTTAATTCCAGAGGTTTAACGGATCAATTATGGTTAAACAATTCTCAAGGTCAATTTATTAATAATTCCACTGCTGCGGGATTTACTACTCCCACATTATCGCAATCTGCTGTTGCTGGAGACTTTGATAATGATAAAGATCTTGATATCTATGTTGCCAATAGTTATACAAGTCTCAACCAACCGAATATTCTCTATGAAAACCAAGGAGACGGTACTTTTACCATTGTAGAAATGGCTGGAGGTGCAGCAGGGGGAGCATTGGGACCAGTTCATCTTGATTTTAATATGGGTTCTCGTCTAGCCGTTGCCGATTATGACAATGATGGTTTCTTGGATATTTTTGCTGGTTCCACAGTAGTTAAATCTCCCCGTAAAACCTATTTATCTAGTCCTTCTCAGTTATTCCGCAATCAAGGCAATAATAATAACTGGCTACAAATTGACCTAGAGGGGATTACCTCGAACCGCGATGCCGTAGGAGCTCAAGTCAAACTAACTTCTGGAGGATTGACTCAGCTACGAGAGCAAAATGGTGGCACCCATGCCTTTGCCCAAAATTCCCAACGGCTGCATTTTGGACTTGGTCAAGACGAGATTGTAGACAAGATTGAGGTCAGATTCCCCTCAGGAACTACTTTAGTTTTCAATAATGTTGACATCAATCAAATTATCACTATTAAAGAAGACGGAACTTTAATCGGTAATGTGGGAGATAATCCCAATCCCAATCCCGACCCTAATAATGGAGAATTAATCGCTGAATTTCAGTTTGAAGGAAATAGCACAACAACAGTAACTGATTCTTCGCCTTCTGGTAAGAATAACTCTGGAACTTTCAACAATGGTGCCACTAGAGAATCTCTTGGCGGAGATTTCGGAAATGTAGCTAGTTTCGATGGTGGTGATGATTATATTGAAATCCCCAATTCCACAGATATTAATTCAGGAATTCAGGAGAAGCGCACTGTTTCCCTTTGGTTTCAAGCTAACGAGCTCAACATTACTAATCGTAAACAAGTTCTCTATGAAGAAGGAGGTGGAGAAAGAGGATTAAACATTTATCTCGATTCAGGACAATTATATGTTGGAGGTTGGAATATTCCTGAAAGTGGTTGGTCTGGAACTTATTTGGCTACCGACCAGATAGCTTCTAAGCAATGGCATCATGTAGCTTTAGTTTTAGAGGGAGGCAACACCTTACAGTCCAATGTTTTCACTGCCTATTTAGACGGACAAGCATTTGACCAGGGTCCAGGTTCCCAACTGTGGAGTCATGTTAATCCTATTGGTATAGGTAATATAAATGGTTCAACAAAATTTCATACTGGGAATAGTAGTGGTTTGACAAATGGGTTTGCTGGCCAAATCGATCAAGTTCAAATTTACAATCGTGCTTTAAGTGCCACAGATGTTAATAATATTTACACTGCAATCACTCCCCCTATTCCCCCAACTCCCACCGATGAAGGACTAATTGCATATCTAGAGTTTAATGAAACTAGTGGTACATTAGCAGCAGATTCCTCTGCTTCGGGTCAAAATAATCCAGGTCGTTTGCTTAATGGAGCAGACTTTACTACCGCCCCAGATAACTTGACTGGATTTGTTAACTTTGATGGAGTTGATGACTATGTCGAACTAGCCAATTCGACAGATATTAATTCAGAAATTCAGGACAAACGTACTATTTCTTTGTGGTTCCAAGCCGACCAGATCAATATTACCAATCGTAAGCAAGTACTTTATGAAGAGGGAGGAGGCACTAGAGGATTAAACATTTATCTGGATTCAGGACAATTATATGTTGGGGGTTGGAATATTCCTGAAAGTAGTTGGTCTGGGACTTATTTGGCTACGAATCAGATCTCTTCTGAGCAATGGCATCATGTAGCTTTAGTTTTGGATGGAGGCAATACCCTACAGCCCAATGTTTTCACTGCCTATTTAGACGGACAAGCATTTGCTCAGGGACAAGGTTCACAACTTTGGAGTCATGTGGATCCAATTGGTTTAGGCAGTGTTAATGGTGCTACAAGATTTCATGATGGAGTCAGTAATACTAATAATAGTTTTGCTGGTAATTTAGATGAACTACAAATTTATAATCGTGCTTTAGATAATCAGGAAGTGGAGAATTTGTTCACGTCTTTTTCTAATTCAATTTTGTAACTTTTTAACATTGTAGGAGTTGTCGCTTTTTTTCAAATTAGCTTAGACCCATTCATCAAGACAATTAATCTGAGCCAAATGACTAGATCGGTCGATAAACTCCTGCTCTAACTCGTTTCCATTTTCTCTTGTTGTAATAAGACAAACTCGCCGTAATAGAGTGAGTTATTTGACCCCATTGCTTTTTTGACCATTGTTTTTGTTCAGTTTTTGAATAAAGGTAATTTACTATATCCTCAGCCTTAAAAGTCTTGGGTTCAGGAACACTGACATAACAGTCTTTATCGTAGCGATCCCTCTCACAGTAGCCCAGAGCGATCGCTTCCTCCAAAAACAATCCTACCGTATCTTGGCTCAAGCCCAATAGAGATTCTTGATTAACTGCTTTATGCAGATAGCTCAGATGTAATTTCTTTCCCACGTCTTGAGCGAAGATCGATTCTAAGATAGGCATCACTTGAGGTGACAATTTCACAAATTCGCGATGGGAGATTTCCTGGTTCTCCGTCTTATCATTACTATCGTCTGGTTCAGTCAAAGGTTCAGTATCTTCAATCAATGCCCCCATCCAATCGAGTTCGAGTTGTTCTCTACTACCGTTAATGCTTTCAGGCTCAGGCTCAAACTCCAAGAATGAAGATTGTTCTTGGGGGTATAAAGAAAGTTGGGAGGATAAATCTTTGAGCAGAGGTTCTAATCTGTCGAGGTTGGCTTTAGCGGACATTGCCTTAGCTATGTATTCTTCATAC
>JASJDB010000427.1 GCA_030065315.1 Xenococcaceae cyanobacterium MO_167.B52
GTGTAACTTATTTTTTGAGAGGATAAATTTTGGCGATCGCGTGATGGAAAATAATTTTTCGATCTACTGAAATTGGTAATTCTGATTGCAATCTCTCCAAATCATCATCTGGTTCAGCTTTTAACCAACGCAATAAATCTGCCGTAATTACTGTTCCTTGGCTATGAGAGATAATGATAATTTTGTCGTATGGTTGATTGTCAGAATCACGCCATTGGTAAAGATAGCGTAATAAAGACACATAACGAGCGAAAATTCTAGCACGAGGGTTATCTTCTTTGGGATATAAGCGCAGATAATTATCTACATCCAAGGCTACATCTAGAACTCCACGTAACCCAAAAGATATTTTATTTAAGCGATCGCCCAAAGCAATTAAACTGGTAGCAGAAGCAGTTAAAACTCCTGCTGCAATATTAAGAATTGTTTTAGTTCCATTCCAATCTTCTAGGGGAACTTTGTACAAGATAAATCCAGTTAAAAATAATAAAGGAATTATCAAACAGAGTAAAATACTTACTGTATAAATCATGGCAATAAAACCATTAGTTAACCAGTTTCCTAGAGCCTCAGAATCAGAACTATCTTGATCTGTTGCAGTGTTGGGCGGTTTAATATCTGCCACAATTCCAGGGACTAATGACCAAAGAGCAATAATTAGAGCCATAAGAAAAACAATTACTACTAATACAGCGACAGGAGAGGCAGAGAATTCGGTGAGATTTTGCACAAAATCAGCAGCAGTAAAGGTTTTATCTGGAAACTTGGGAAAAACGATAGATAAGACTAATGGTTTATAAAACTCTTCTTTTAGCAGTAAAGATACACCGATATTTGCTAGGGCTTGCCACAGAGTTAAAGTGAGAAACAAAAATAAAATTGCTGGTACAGCCAAAGATAAACGAGCCGTCCATGCTGCTTTTTTCAGGTTCAATAAATAAGTTGGGTTACTAGGATTACTCTGTTTTAATTTATTAATAGCTATGCAACTTAATGCCATAGTCACAAAATACATAATATTGAAAACAAGCCAAGCAAAAAATAATAATAGATAAATAACTTCAATTAGATTGAGGCTAATTTGAGTTAATCCTTGAGCAGAATTACTATTAATTACTAACAATAATACTGTTAATGATAAGAGAGGAATAACAATAATTTTTGAGACTTTAATGACCCCTGGATTATGACGGTCATAGGGTTTAATAAAGAGAATCCAGCAAGTAAAGCCAAGTGTAAGCAGCCATTCTATAGCAATTAAGCGATAGTAACCAATAGCAAAAAAATTTGATATTCTTAGTAAAAATATTCCTAGAATACTGACTATTAGGGGAAGAAGTAACCAAGTCCAGAAATTTTTATTATTTTGCTTAAGTAAAAATAATCCTGTAGCAATAACTAAGATAATTATGATAATACCCTGAACTAATAAAGGTAGATAAGCTTCAGGTATATTAACAGGAAGACTCAAAAAAGCTGCAATTAAAAGAACCAGATTGAGGATGGGAATAAATAAAGATAATAGATTACCTGTCCATAATTGCGATCGCTGCCAGTACTTTAGGGATTTTTGATAGCTATCTTGTTTTTGATGATAAAAATCATAGGCAAATTCTAAAACTAAATCTCCTAAAGAAATCAAATGAAATAATAGTTGGTATAGTTCACGAAAGATTCTAATAAATCCTGTCCCCAGACGAGATCAATCTGCCCAATACATCTCATAAATATGAACAGTTTGCTCTGTTTTATTCTTAGGACAAATACATTTACTTTCTAGGCGAATACTGTGATAAATATTTTCGTCAATTGTATTGGGTTTATATTGATTTATTTGTTTGCTGATAAACTTTAAATCAATATCTTGGGGGTTTTGAGATGTATCCTTGAGAGGACGATCAATAATCCGAATAAATTTTTCGACAAAGGACGTATATTTAGAGTCCCCATTAACATGAGAATAAAGTAGCATATTAGCGATTGCTCTGGCAGAACTAAAGGGTTTTTGATCTGAAACCCCATGTACTGCAACAATAGCCGTCTTAGATTTTTGATCAAAGGTTCTTAAGTCTTCCAATTCCCAAGCTTGATCATTAGCCATGATGCCCCCTATGATACTTAACGGTTAAGAAAGTCAACACAAGACTAGCAAAGTTCCTGATTGTAAGCATAATGTTTTTAACTCACCTTAAATGTAGGCAGGGTAAAGGTCTAGGGCAAAGATGATTTTCTTGACTTCCTTGGTTGAGGTAATTCACCAAGATTAATCTGGCTATAGGATTCAATGTTCAAACCATTTCTTATCTAATAATTGCTCTAAACTGTAAGGACATTCTTCAGGAAAATCTACACAAAATCCAGTTTTTTGTTTCACATATTCTAAAGCATCTTGATAGATAATATTCAATTCATTATCTAAGTAGTTCTGTAAATTTGTAGTTAGATATTTTCTCAATTGAGTCCTAAATGATTGAATTTCAGCTCGCCAATGATTCTGATTTCTTGACTGCTCCTCTCTCCAGTATTGAAGCAATAATAAATGTCTGATTATTTGTTCCAAAAAACTGCTTACTCGATTTTTCTCCCTCTTGCTCAAGCTCTCTAATTCCTGAATTAAATTTTCTAAATCTAAGTCATTTAATCGCTTTTCTTTGAGGATTTTTATCGTTTCTTCCAACCAAAGATACTCATCAGTTTCGTAAAGACTCTTTAATTGATTTTGGTTTAAAGTTTTCATTTTTATGTAAAAAATTAAATACCTAACTGCTTAACCGGGGAACACCGGTCAACCGCAAGCCCTGCCTTTTCAAGGCAGGGAACGGTTGACTGGCTTGATTCCAATAATTGCCCGATGACGAGGATCACAAGCTACAGTTGTTTTATGATCAAACCCTTTTTCAATTAGAGCCTTTTCCATATTGAAAGTATAGTAATCATCGCTCCAAGGTTCGGTGCTTTTCATCAGAGTAAATAGGACAGGAGGCAAATTTTGAATTACGGGAGAACCAGGATTATTATCCGTAATAGCAATAACTCCACCTGGACGTAAAATACGGAATATTTCTTGAAAAATTGCTTGAGTGGCAGTTCTAGGTAATTCGTGTAAGACAAATTGAAGGGTGACTAAATCAAAAGAATTATCCGCAAATTTGGTATTTTCCCCTAATCCATGAATCCACTGTTTAATTTCTTGGTTGGTGTCCCTCATTTTAGCTACAGCCAACATATAGGGGGATAAATCTAAACCAACAGTATTGATTTTAGTTTCTTGCTTTTGTTGATAGTAGCGATGTACAGCTAGGGTAGAAACTCCCACAGAACAACCCATATCTAGAATATCTGTAATCTTATGGGGAATATAATTATCTATTACCTGATAAAAATTGCTTCTGAGTCTATGGTTTGCTTCTTGCCAAGTTAAACTTTCATTCTTCCAGACGCGCAATGGCACAGCATAGGTAGCAGATTCCGCTTCAAAAGCTGCTTTCCAGCATAAATTTCCTTCATCGTAGGCATGGAAAGGCACACAATAATAGTCAGGATACTTTAAATTTGGGTCTGCGATCTCGTCAAATAATTCTTTAACACCCGATTGCTCCAACTCTTGATAATTCTTCCGCCAGGGAATACCATTTTTTTCTGCTGTTTTGACCATCACCTGTCTGGCTTGGCTCTTCATAATGCCATAGACAGGATCAATGCCAATCAGAAAATTAACAAAACGGGATAAGAGATCGTTTCCAGCCCAATCTGGCTTAACTTTATTATTATCGGTAACCACAGCGTTGTCAAAAAACTATTTCAGCAAAATTATTTGTATAATCGCATATTTTGTTGGTAAGAGGACTAAACCTGGTAATTATTAAATAATGTAACAAACTTGCATAAAATTACTGATTTTTCTTGATGGGTGAATAGGGATGGATGAAGAGAGGTATCTCCGAACTGATTATGATCAAAATCAATAGCACTTTAAATAGCGATTTTTTCCACAACACCACTGTATTTAGAAAAGTAAATATACCAAGAGGCGACAGTAATAAGTTTTTTAACCTCATTTTATTTTGGAGATGGCGACAAGTTAAACAAAAGAATGGCGCACAAATTTCTAAGTATTGCTCTCAGAATAATATAATTTCTGCTAATTGCGGAAATGAGGTAGTTCTGAGTCCTTCTGGACAGAAGAAAATAGATAATCTTGCTAGTTGTCTGAGCTTAGTTAAAAGTGACTTTATTATCTTCTAAATAATTATTACTTGGTATAACGCAAGGTTTCTATAGATTGGGCTGTGAAAAATAATCCCATAAAAATGTAAGTAAATAACAATACTAAATCCCTAGTATCCAAAACACCTTGTACCAAATTGTTGTACCCTTCTAATAAGGAAATTTTTTGGAGAATTGTTCCGAAAATATTATCAATATTGTTACCAAGTAAATCTACAATCCATAAAAATATAATCAAAGCAAAAGTTAAAATTGCTGAAACGATTGTGCTGTCAGTTAAAGAAGAAATGAACATTCCCAAAGATAAAATAGCACTGGCTAACAAAATTAATCCCAAGTGAGCTAGTAAAGGGACAATTAGAGAAATGGGAGGGTCAGAAGCATTGAAAATAATAATTTCATAGAATACTAAGGGCATAATCATCACTGAAAAAAAAGCGATTACCCCTAATAGTTTACCCAAAGCCACTACCCAATTACTAATAGGAGAAGTTGCCAATAGTTCCATAGTGCCTCTTTTTCTTTCTTCAGAATATAATCCCATAGAAAGAATTGGTAAAATGAACAGACAAAGAGTACCAATAACCCCAAAAAAAGAGTTGATAAATATATAAGTTACATCAATAGGAGCAGTAGGTACGCCCAACTGCTCACTCAGAGAAACTTGCTGAATAATTCCTTGTTCACCCAGTAATATTTCGAGCAGTAATATACCCGATATCAACCAAAAAACTCCTGAAACAATATAGGCTAATGGTGAATAAAAATAACTTTTAAATTCTTTCTTGAAAATTGCGATCGCGTTAGTAATAATCATAAATTAGAGAAAGGAAACTGGATTCAACCAAAATAAAACTTCTTTTTTGAGAGAAGGTAAATCTTTAGAAATTTCTTGCTTAAACCATTGTCCTACAGCATCAAAAGGGGTAAATATATCCGATGTTTGCCATTTGAGATTTTGACTTAAGGGAGTGAGATGGTTGCCAGGGAGAGTCCGTAAAGCAATAGTATCAGGAAACCGCTGTTGCAAAATCGAATTAAGATTTCTAGTTTGATCGATATCGTCTTTACGAAATTGGATTAAAAGATTACGAGAGATCTTATATTCATCGCTGATTAATTTATTAGTTTCCCTAGGAGAAGGGTTAAACTCCAGATCGAAGGTTTCACTGATCGGAAGTTGATCTGCAAAAGGTATGGCGCGACGCACAGGATAATTATTAAAAGAAATCAGAATATTACCAGCTCTAGGGACTTCAAATAAGCTGCCAATCATCAGATGTAGTTTAGAACCCATACTATGACCAATGCCATAGATCGGAAAATAACCTTGACCCAAAGAATTAGTTTTGTGCAACCTCTCTAGGATAGTTTCAAAACGGTTCAATACTTCACGAGCGATCGCAAAATGGTCAAAAGTATTGAGAAAAGGAGTCGCGATAATACCGTATCCTTCATCAGCTAATTGCTCCAGAAAGTAACGATAGGATATTTGGGGGGCAGTTGCCACAAAAGCCCCACCCAAAAAATGAATAATTCCTTTTATTTCTGTATTGGGAAGATATACCCAACCCCCTGAAATTTCTCGCCATTCCATTTCGTTAACCAGTAGTCTCAGTAATCACAAATTCTAGTATAGTCATTTCACTCAACTAGGAGCTAATACTAATTCTCTTTAATAGAACTATAGATGTTTTAGGAGCAGACAAGGGGGACAAGGAGGACAAGGAGGACAAGGGAGATTGATTTGTGGTTCCTTAATTTTAAGAATTGGTATAAAGCTTTCTTAATTCCAACGCTGATCTAAGGTTCGCATATATGAATGAAAAGCTGCATCTTGTATGGGAAGTATAATAGCATCGCGATTACTGTCGTTATGATGAGAATGCCAAAGCCCAGGAGGAGTCACAAATACAGAACCCGATTTCCAGTCAATCCGCTTGCCGTTAATGATATTCCCCTCTGCATCCAAAGATTTACCGACGAGAGTATATACGCCTTCAGGAGCATCAATGACTAAATCCAATGCGACAGAATTATGGCGATGGGGTTTTTGTTCTGTGCCTTTAGGTAAATAAACCATTAATGCCCAGAGAGTATGGGTTAAACTACGAGTTAATTGAGTTGATTTGTTAC
>JASJDB010000428.1 GCA_030065315.1 Xenococcaceae cyanobacterium MO_167.B52
GAGCAAAAGAACGTTTAATTTATCATAATTGCGCTCCCCGCCGAGATGACGCAGAAGCTAGACCTGATAATGAAGGGGAAGGATTAACTTATGCTCTACTACCGAACAATTTAGCAGTAATCGGTGTGTTATCTGGCTATACTCTATCCTTTATCAAAGAAGAAGCCCAAAAGATGCACATAGTTAAAGTGTCTCGCGGTGGTTCTCAATTTCGCTCTCGCGATGTGTTTCCTGATGCTGCTGCTGCCATTGTTAATGGGGATTTATCTTTATTGGGAGAGATGATCAAGCCAGATCAGATTCCCGATCCTCCTGGAGATCGCGTAGTTTGGATTGATGGATATGGTAACATCAAGACTAGTATTGCTGCTGATACTATCGATTTGAAACCCTACAGCAAAGTTACAGTAACCGTAGGGGATGTGGTAAGGGACGCGATATATTCTGATGGTAGTTTCAAAGTACCAGAAGGAACATTGGCTTTTGCTCCAGGTAGTTCTGGTTGGCAAACCCAAGACGGGAGAAGAATACGCTGGATGGAGTTATTTTTGCGTGGTGGTAATGCTTGGGAACGTTTTGGCAGACCCAAGATTAATCGGATAATTGCTTACACTGCTAATTAAGCAATTAGAATTGAGGCAAAATGATATAATTGTCTGTTCATGATCAAAGCAGGTAAGGATAAATTATCTTTTATCCTTACTCTTTGTCAACCTCGATGTAAGTAAATGCGATCGCTCATTCTATGAATACAGTCAACAAAAAATATAATATTGTTACTTTCGGATGTCAGATGAATAAGGCTGACTCAGAACGCATGGCTGGCATTCTAGATACTATGGGTTTTGAGTGGGTAGCAGAACCCGAAAAAGCAGATTTAGTTCTCTACAATACTTGCACGATTCGAGACAATGCAGAACAAAAGGTATATTCTTACTTAGGCAGACAAGCTAAACGAAAACACCAAAAACCTGATCTAACCCTCGTAGTAGCAGGATGTGTGGCGCAACAGGAAGGGGAACAACTATTAAGGCGTGTACCAGAATTAGACTTAGTAATGGGTCCTCAACACGCTAACCGTTTAGAAGATTTATTACAGCAAGTATTTGATGGAAATCAGGTAGTTGCTACTGAACCAGTACATATATTTGAAGACATTACTAAGCCCCGTCGAGATAGTAAGGTAACCGCTTGGGTGAACATTATTTATGGTTGTAACGAACGATGCAGTTATTGTGTTGTACCCAATGTAAGGGGAGTAGAACAGTCTCGCACCCCTGAAGCTATTAAAGGGGAAATGGCGGAACTAGCCAGACAAGGCTATACAGAAATTACCCTCTTGGGACAAAATATCGATGCTTATGGTCGAGATTTACCAGGAACTACTCCAGAAGGAAGACATCAACATACCCTGACAGATTTACTTTACTATGTTCACGATATCCCAGGAATCGAGCGCATTAGGTTTGCTACTAGTCACCCCCGCTACTTTACTGAAAGATTAATTAAAGCTTGCTATGATCTGCCCAAAGTTTGCGAACATTTCCACATTCCTTTCCAATCGGGAGATAATGAAATCTTAAAAGCCATGAAGCGCGGTTACACCCATGAGAAATATCGTCGCATTATTGCCAAAATTCGAGAATATATGCCTGATGCTGCTATTAGTGCCGATGCTATAGTGGGTTTTCCTGGAGAAACCGAAGCACAATTTGAGAATACCTTGAAGCTAGTAGATGATATTGGTTTTGATATCTTAAATACCGCTGCTTATTCTCCTCGTCCTGGTACTCCTGCTGCATTATGGGATAATCAGTTGAGTGAAGCAGTAAAAAGCGATCGCTTACAAAGAATCAATCATCTAGTATCTATTAAAGCAGCAGAGCGATCAGCGCGCTATCAAGATCGGATCGAGACTGTCTTAGTAGAAGACCAAAATCCCAAAAATCTCACTCAAGTAATGGGTAGAACTAGGGGTAATCGTCTAACTTTCTTCCCTGGTGATATTGAGGAGCTAAGAGGCAAAATAGTGCCAGTCAAAATTACTGAAGTTCGCCCCTTTAGCTTGACAGGAGAAGTGGTTATACCAGTATTTAATAATGGATAGGCTATTGACAAGAAAACTGATACCATCGCAAAAGGTCTGGAAGACAAAATTGATGCTATCAACAAAAACTTAACTGATAATCTTCAAAATCTTAGTAAGCGAGTTGATAATTCTGACTTCATCAATAGAGGAATCTTTATTTCTCTTATCGTTACCATACTGGGTGGTTTTGCCAAATTCTTGGGTCTTATTGGGAACTCTTAGTTTATTTGGGTTTAGAGCTAGAAAACAAATGAAAACTCTTGTGACAGTTTCATTTGTTCTCTAGCCTTTCTCCGTAATAATTCTCGAATTTTCAGAGCCATATATTGATTTGGGGCATCAGCTAACCAACTATTCAAATTGGCTACTGACACTACCAGCCGAAGATTAGCCTGAATCATTTAGATTAACCCTGATTTTTATGTTTTTTTTCGATCCGAGCGCATTACTCTTTGAGGTAATCCCAAGTTATGAATAACTTGATACCTTCTTTGTTCCTCTAGTTTCTTTAATTCAGTGAAATCCCGCCAATGGATACAGTTTACAGGACAAGTATCCATTGCTTCCTCGATTAACTCTTCCGAGTCTCCATCCTGATTAAAAACTCTAGCTCGCCCGTGATCTGGTTCAATATAAAAAGTATTAGGGGCAGTATGAGCACAATGCTTACAACCGATACAAGTAGTCTCATCTACGTAAGCACCCTTTTGGCGGAATACCCCCCCCAATTCTGGCTCAAAACCAGTTCTTTCTAAACTATCTCGAAAAACCCCCCCTAACTCTGGCTCAAAGCCTGTAGGTTCGGGGGTAGAAGCAAAATCGGACATTTACGCACTCCAGCGTTGTACCACTAGACGGATTGAACCGTCTTCATTTTTTTGTTCTTCGGAAATATTAAATCCTTTCTTGTTAGTAGCTTCAATTACGGTGTGATAAGCGTAACGTTGAGTTACTTGTCTGAGAAAGCCGTCTACAGTTAGAGGCTGATTCCAGTATTGTAAATCGGCTACTAATTCGTATTCACTACCATTCCAACTAAAACCGATATCGTAGTTGTTATCTTGTTCTACAACTACTGCTGCATTTCTAGTTTCCCCTTGATAACCTCTTACAGAACCAGAACCTTCTTTCCAATCAATACCCATATCATTTAGGGCAGATTTTAAAGAACTTAAATTACGGATTTTAGTTTTAATGTTGCTGAAATGAGACATAATTGTTTGGGTCTTAAATAGAACTAAGGTGGATACAACCTAAAAAAGTTTGTTAATTTACCAATCACTAAAAGCACTTTGGTTATTGACTTTTGCAGATTGCGTATTTTCTTGAGCATAGTACTCAGAAGTTTGTTTCTGGGAAATTACTACTCCCAATTCAGCTTCGATAGCTGCTGTAACCTCCTCACAAGAAGACCCCACAATACCTGTAACTTTTTCTTGTACCCGACCATCGGGATAAATGATGAACTCTAAGGTTTCTAGATTCATAGTCATTTTTTAGTTAGTTAAGTATGTTGTTAGGCTAATCACAAATAGATATAAGTCTATTTGTACTTCTTGTATTCTGCTGTAAGCTTTTTTTAGCTTCAGTAGGGCTACGATTGGAATTTTATCAAAAGTTAATAATGTGTGGGTTACTTACTTCATTATTTTCTAAGTTTTTCTCAGCTTAAGTTTCTAGTCAAGGGGAAAAAGTATAAAAAATAAAATTTTCTCAATAAAACTTAATTTGATTGTGATTGTTCAAGCAATTCAATATATGATAAACCCTAACTAGGGTTTGCGATCGCTCAAATCGCTGCTAGTTAGGGTATAGAGAAACTTAATAGCTTTTGGCTTTATTTAGCTTTTGCTTTGGTATCTATTGATTTATATGACTTTTCCAACAGCATGATTTGTTTTTCTCTAATGGATAAAGCATTTTGGTCTAACCAGTTGGTGATTAGGGCATCAGTAGAAAATAAACCAGCACCATTAACCAAGAAAAATAAAAAGCAAGCTGCATAGATAGTTGATAATTCTAGATAAGCTAGGCTGAGACCTGCCACTAGTATATGGTGATACATAGCTACGCACATAGTGGCAAATAGACCTAAAGCAGCAGGTCTAGTAAAGAGTCCAATAGCCACTAAAGGTGCGCCAATTAATTCGGTAAAAGCAGCTACATAACTAAAGAAAATAGGAAAAGGTAAGCCAATATATGCCACATAGGCTTGAGCAAAGCTTTCTATATTGGATAGCTTATCTAAGCCATTGTGAATCATCATGATTCCCACAACAAGTCTAAGTATTGCCCAGCTAGTTTGATTCCAGAAATTGGGATTGATGTTTGGTCGAAAAATTTGAGTGAAAGAAAAGTTAAAACCCATATTAAATGAAACTCCAAAATGAAAAAGATTAGAAATAGATTAAGAGCAGGTTAATATCTTGCCACATAAATTTACATGACTTTTCAGGATATAAAGTAAGTAACAACCTTTTATTGGGGCTGTTCCTCAGTATATGTACTTGATTTATTAAAATTACCTATAAGAAATGTAACAGATAATTAATTATCTTGTCATCTAACCAAACTAGAAAAGATGAAATTATGCTTTTAGGTTCTGGCAAGTTGAGTTATTCTCCACTCTCTCCCCACACTTCCCACACTCGCTAATTTCATTAAGTTTTCAAGCTGATCCGAACAGTATTGGATAACCTGCAAATGTGCAATGCTATAGTTCTTTGAGTCTCAAGGTTAGAAGAAAAATATGATTATAGATAAAGTAAATAATCCGATCCAAGTTGGGGTATTAGGTTTCGGTGGTTTAGGTCAAGCAGCAGCGAGAATTCTTGCACCTAAAGGAGAAATGACTTGGGTCGCAGTAGCAGACCGTAAAGGTTATGCTTACAATGGCTCTGGTTTAAACCCTGATGCTGTAATTAAAGCTTACAATCAAGGTTCCGTAGCTTATCTAGAACCTGATGGAGTTTTAAGTAATAAAAGTATTCAAGATTTGGTAGAAAATCATACTGTAGAAGGTTATTTTCTAGCTTTACCCAACCTACCCAATACTTTTATGGCAGATGTGGCTCGACAATTTATCAAGTCTGGTTGGAAAGGGGTATTGGTTGATGCACTCAAACGCACCAGCGCAGTAGAACAATTATTAGAATTACAAACCGATTTACAAGCAGCAGGAATTACTTATCTTACTGGTTGTGGTGCAACTCCAGGACTCTTAACCGCAGCAGCAGCAGTAGCAGCCCAAAGCTATGGGCAAATTCATAGCGTCAAAATTACCTTTGGGGTGGGCATTGCTAACTGGGAGGCATATAGAGCTACAATTCGGGAAGATATTGCCCATATGCCAGAATATGATGTAGAAACGGCTAGAGCAATGAGTGATGAGGAAGTTTCTGCATTGCTAGATAAAACTAATGGCATTATTGCTTTAGAAAATATGGAACACGCAGATGATATTATGCTGGAGTTGGCTGGAATTTGCGATCGCGATCGCGTTACAGTAGGAGGTGTAGTAGATACCCGTAATCCCAAAAAACCTCTCAGCACTAATGTGAAGATTACAGGGCGCACTTTTGAAGGCAAAATCTCTATCCATACTTTTACTCTTGGTGATGAAACTAGTATGGCTGCTAATGTATGTGGTCCTGCTTTTGGCTATCTCAAAGCTGGTATTGCTTTACAACGCCGTGGTATGACTGGCTTATTCACCGCAGCGGAAATCATGCCCCAATTTGTTAAATAATTGATTGTTATCATGTGGGGTGAGCATTGCTCACCCTACTTTGATATGAAAGATTTTATGGAAAAGTATCCCGAAATTACCAGCGTCAAGCGTAAACTCAGATCTTGCACCTAATCAGAGAAAAATCAAAACCTCTATCATTTAACCATGGTCTAACTGTCTCTAACTGATTCAAAAGGGAGAAGAGCTTTTAAGTTTTCGTTTTAAAGATTAGAAAAAAGAGAAATAACTACAAATTAGTTAAACTCTTTTTTCTCTTCATTACTAATATTAATGCTTTCAAAGCCTTATGTTACCGTACTGACTAGCATTTTTCCTAAAATTTCAACTTGGCTCAAAGCTAGTCACAGACTTGTATGCAGATTTTCGGACAAGTCTATTTAGGGTTTGCTGAAAAAGTTTTTTGGCGAGGTTCAGAAGTCAGAAGTCAGAAGTCAGAAGAGGTAATCAGAATAATCTAGACAATCTCAAAGTGTATGGGTTTTGAAGGTAGAGAAGCTTATTTCTTGCACTTTATCAACT
>JASJDB010000429.1 GCA_030065315.1 Xenococcaceae cyanobacterium MO_167.B52
CTGAAAAATAGTTGATTTATACCATAACAAAAGCGATCGCATGAGCATAAATGCGATCGCCAGTAAGTTTCTTACACTTTTAGACTTCGATAAAGTGTTGATTGAGATTTTGAGTCAAATCTACATTTTCTACTACAGCAATTATGTCTCCTGAGTAAGATATTTCAGTGTCACCGCTAAAATTGCTGTACTGTACTTGATAATCGCTAATTGAACCTGCGATCTGAATGCGATCGTGTAATGAGCCTAGAGTATCAAAGTCCTCGATTCTTGCATAGTCAGAATTTCCTTGGTTATTGTAGTAAACCTTCTTGATTTGAGGGAAAATTATATTGCTTTCACCGAGAACAAAAACATCTCTATCTAAAATACTACCACTGGTAAGAGTATCTATTTCTCCATTTCCTTCAGCAGTATAATGAGTCCCATTGATATAGTCGTTACCAGAACCACCGTTTAGATCATCATTACCTGAGTATCCATAGAGAGAATCATTACCAGAACTACCGCTTAAAATGTCATTACCAGAACCAGCATAGAGGCGGTCATTACCACTATTTCCATAAAGGCGGTCATTGCCATCATCTCCGTAAACAGTATCATTGCCAGAACCTCCATAGACTGAGTCATCTCCTCTATCCCCGTCAACGTAGTCATCACCCGCATTTCCTAAGACAGCATCATTACCATCCCCACCATAAACTGAATCGTTCCCATCTTGACCTTCTACTCTGTCATTACCTCTGCCACCATAGAGCCTGTCATTATCATTTCCGCCATACATTCTGTCATTGTCATCTCCCCCATCTAAATAATCATTCCCATCTTCCCCTGTTAGATAATCATTACCATCTTCTCCATAGACTGAGTCATCACCAGAACCTCCATAGGCAGAATCATTACCTGTTCCAGCGTATAGCCTATCTTCTCCAGAATAACCATAAACCCGATCATTGCCAGAATCCCCGTAAGCTCGATCATTACCAGAACCACTATCGATGAAGTCATCGTCATAACCGCCTCGAAGGTAGTCATTGTCATTTCCTCCATAAAGTCGGTCTTTTCCACTGCTTCCATATACAGAATCATTTCCTGGTCCTGCATAAATAAGGTCATCCCCAGAACCCCCATCAATCCAATCATTGCCGTACCAACCACGTATTGTGTCATTCCCAGAACCTCCCCTGAGAGTATCATTTCCATTATCAGGATCATTGGGATCATCACCATAAAGAAGGTCATTACCAGAACCTCCCAATAAGCTGTCGTGACCATCATCACCATAAAGGCGGTCATTCCCAGCTCGTCCATCAATTGTGTCGTTTCCGTCTCCACCATATATGATGTCATCTTGAATCCAAGAATAGGGCAATATACCTGATGAACCACGTATGTTATTGTCTATGCCATTTCCTGTTATTTCCCAACCGTCAACTGTAGGAGCAACCCACCAGGGAACTCCTTGTGCGTCTGCATCAAGATTACTTCCTGATACTGATTGTACATACTTTGCCATGATTCTTTGCTCCTTATTGAATTGAAAGAATGTTTATTTTGTGTTCTGTATTTCTTTCTGGTGGGAGCGAGAAAATTACCTTATTCGTTACATTCCTTAACAATCAAGCTGGTAAATCTAGAAAAATCGTTCAACTGAAGTTAATTACAAGACTATTAACTTTGATTTTTTTAATTTGTAACCCATGAGTATTAACTATGTACCCAAAATGTCTCTTTTCATTTTGTATTATGAATTATCAAATCAATCTTAAATATTACAAATATCTTCGTAGGAGAAATAAAATTATGACAGTAGATAATGTTAAAGATAACCAAATCAATGATCTTGTTACTACAGAAGAATTTGACGCTGCTTCTGTAACCACTTCTTTGCCTGAGACTGAAATCCAGGCTCCAAAACAAGATATCATCAATCATTTAAAACAAAGTAATGGTAATTTCTCATACTTTTCAACACAGAACCAAGAACGTAGTGCCAAAATTAGAGAACATATACAAAAGAGTTTATCTTGGGAAAAAGCCGAGATAGGTGTAGTTTAGAAGATAAAATTTAAACGTTTAATATACTAATACTTGCCCAGGGAAGTAATCCTTAAATAATCAACAACCCTGGTAATAAACCAGGGTTTTCTTATAATGTTTAAGTTTAGTTAATTCCTAAAACGTAAAATCTAATTCACCTATGGCAAGTTTATTTCATCCTCTTTGTGGAAGCAGTCCTAGTACTTTATTAAGGTTATTAACTACTAACGGATATCCTTCGCTCCAGAGACTTCCCCAAGTAGGATTTGCCTTGAGTATTTCTTTGGCACTCTCTCCTTTTTCTGCTATTGAGAGGGTTTTGATGGGGTTAAAATCCAAAGATATTAGCTCAATTGAGTCTCCTGTATTTATTGTGGGTTATTGGCGTTCTGGGACAACCCATTTACATAATGTATTAAGTCAGTCTCCACAGTTTGGTTATATATCACCATTGGCTTCAGGGCTACCTTGGAATATTTTGGGAATTGTCAGGCTTTTTCGACCTTTGCTAGAAAAAGCACTTCCTGAAGACCGTCATGTTGACCAAGTAGCTGTTAACCCTGATTCTCCTCAAGAGGACTCAATTCCCCTAGCTAGTATGGGTGCAGCATCCTATTATCATGGTCTTTATTTTCCCAAACGTTTTGAGCAGAATTTTCAGCGCGGGGTATTTTTTGATCAAGATGATGCCCAACTCATACAACAATGGCAACGTTATCATATTCATCTCTTACAAAAGGTTTCCCTTGAGCAACAGGGAAAGCAACTGCTAATTAAAAATCCCGTTTATACCGGACAAATTCACAAACTACGCCAGATTTGGTCTAAAGCGAAATTTATTCACATCTATCGCAACCCTTACACAGTATTTAAATCAACTCATCACTTTTTTTCCCGACTGCTTCCAGAACTAGCATTACAAAATTATGAAAATTTACCTCTTAATGATTTGATTCTAGATAGCTATCCCCGCATGATGAAAGCACTCAGATCAGATAGTGCTGACTTACCCGATAATAGTTTTGTGGAAATTCGCTTTGAAGATTTTTTAAATAATCCTCTCCAGGAAATAGAGAAGATTTATGATCAGTTGGAGTTACCTGAATTTGACAAAAATCGAGATCGCTTTGAAACCTATTTGTCAGATATTAAAGGCTATCAAAAGAATCGCTATTCATTTCCACCCGAAACAATTGAACTGATTGAATCCCACTGGCAACCATTTATTAGTCAGTGGGATTATGAAGTACCGTGCTGTACTAAATCCTGTTCAGATACAACACTTTAAATTTGTGGGAATTTAGAACGACCTTCGGTAGTCGCTGCGCGTACAGAATTTAGCCCTAAAGGCACTAAAGTATTCCCTTCGGTCATTCCCTATCGGTCAATTCAGAAAGATTCAAGCTAATTCTACGCTTTAAACTAAAAGTATACTTTGGTAAACAGATTTAGTATTAAAAGAAAAGAGAGATAAGGTGGACAAGGAAGATGGGGGAGAGATTCATTGAGAGCCTTATCTCTTTCTATTACAGGAATCCACTGCTAATAAAACATCTTCAGAAAATTCTTCCAGCCATTTAATTTCAACGGGCTTTATTGCCTTACTATTCAAGAAAGCATTAACTGTATCTTCCCAATTAGGGTCGTTGTTGGGAAGCAGCATTCCGTAATAATCACAGGTCAAAGGACGCTTGGGTAAGAGAGCATAATTATCAGGAGCTAAACCTTGCTGTTTAATTTCGGAAATAGATAAGACGCTGTCGCTAACGAAGGCTTCAATTGTATTGTCACTTAGGGCTTTAATTGCTTGAGCTTTAGCTCTATAACCGTCAAAATAAACTTTTTCAGTTGAGGCATATTCTTCTTCCACAAATTTTTCTGTAGTGGTATTTCTTAAGACCCCAATTTTTAAATTTGACAGGTCTCCATTGCCATCAATTTGACTAGCTTTATTAATGGGTACCAAAAATTGAGTCCCTGTGGCAAAAAATGGTTGAGAAAAACTAACACCATCAATATCATCTCTAATAGTGTTGGGACCACATTCGAGATGAACTAGATTTTTTTGCAGTAGTTCATAGCGGTTTTTTAAATTAGAAGGTAATTCTACTATCTGAATACCACCAGAGCGATTTAGCTTTAGCTCTATATATTGTTCAAAAGATTTGACAAAATCAGCACAGTATCCGCTCCAATTTCCATTAGTACCCAGATAACCAAATGGCGGAGCATCGCTTCTAACTGCTACTTTCAATACACCAGTTCGTTCAATTTCTTCTAAAATTGATTCTTTTCGTCGGGGGGCTTCAGCAACCAAAGTTTCGGGGAAAAATGGTGTTGGTGGTTCTTTGCCATAGGCGACTTCCAATTGCTCGGGAGATAGAGATTGAGTAAGATGAACGCCAAATCCTTCTTGAGAGATATTCTTAGTATAAGCAGCAGTTAGATAGGGGGAAAATTCCTCTAATCCCCTAACATGATAGTTAAAGAAAGCTACAGTCATAGCATTGAGATAGCTACGAGCGATCGCACCACTGCCTTCTGGACCTTTCAATGTTTTAAATGGCAGTCCCGCAATTACCTCATCTTTAGCCGTAGAATAGTGGGTTCCAGGAACTAGCATTGTCAGGTATTTATCGGGATTGTTCAACCAAAAGAAAGGATGAATTTGATTTTGAACAACTGGAACAGTGGTATCTTCACTAGCAGCCCAAATCATGGTAGGAATATCAATTTTACTTAGACCTTCGGGACCAAAAATAGGATTAGTGAAAGGATAAGCGGAGAATACAGCTTTGATCCGAGGGTCTCGAATTTGGAAATTAGTTGGAGGGAGATATTGAGCTTGACACTGAAGGGCAAAACTAATAACAATGCTAAAATTTTCTTCGTTGCATTCCTTGACTAATCTAGGTTGATTAATTTCTGCTCCTGCTACTGCTAGAGCAGTATAACCACCAAAAGAATAGCCAAATACTCCTACTTGGTCGAGATTAATTTTGTTTGACCATTCTGGTTCTTGGGCAGCTAGTTCTTCTAATTCATCTAAGAGATAAGTAACATCTAGGGCGCGACCAATAAATTCAATGGGAGTAATCCAATCCCCTAATTCTCCTCGCAAAAAGGCTTGACGATATTCTAAGTTACTGCCTATATGTTCGACTGCTGCTACAGCATAGCCATGGGAAGCCAATTGTTCAGCTACGTGAGCATAATTGCCTCGTGAGGAACCAAAACCTTGGACAATAACTATTAGGGGAGCTGGTTCTGATTTTCCTTGGGGCAAATACAAATCAAATTCCAGAGGATAGGAATAGGATAAACCCACTTCCGTAGAACGCAAACTTTCAATCTCAAAGGTCATCCCTTTTTTGGTTACTTCCCAAGCTCCTGGTTGTGTTAAATCAGCAAGTTGAGACAAATCTAAGTTTGATTGGGCAGCTTCTGTTTCCGACTGCTGAATAATTTCTTGTACTGCTACTTTACGATAGCTAGATTGGGTTGCTAATTCCCGTTGTAGCTGGATAATAAAATCGAGGTTGAGATGAATATCTTTACCAGGGAAACGACGCAATACGTTAAGAATAGTTAATCCTTTCTCTTGGTCAGCAGCAGCTAAAATTACCGCAGAACGAATACCGTAGAGACCATTAATGTTGTAGTCAATTTGAACTGCTCTGCCTAATTGGCTCAAGAGCCTTTCTACCATAGGAACTCTACCGAGACGATAAACTTCAGCAGCAGAAAATTCAAAACGTTTTTGTAAAATTTGCCTAAATTTGATTAAAGTTGCTTCATCTAGACGATTAGTAACCAAAGCTAAGTCAGAGTTGATTGTTCCGTCTTGGGCAAAGGTTTCTAAAGAATCAACAGATATAGATATCTGTACAGGACCAAAAAAAGAGGTAATCCTCTCAGCACTTAAAGCAGGTTTGGGTTTTAACAGTCCTGGTAATATGCCTAAGCTTAACAGCAGGCAGCCAGTGTTTAGAAAAGTGAATAATTTATTTTTGAGCAATTCGGCTTTAAACATAATTTTTTTAATGAAGCGAGAGATCGCCGATACAACTTGAGATATTGGGATATTGGAAAATAATTTTAGCAGTAGTTTTGAGACATAGGATACTTTCTTGTCTTGATAATTAATCCCAAATCCTATAGAACTTGATATAAGTCATCCTAAATTTACCTTTAAAAATTCGTTTCAGTTTTTCACAATTTACAACCCCACAATTATGAATTCTCTAACACACCGTACTAAAATTGTTGCTACCATTGGTCCTGCTAGTAGTTCTCCCGAAATGCTCAAGCAAATGGT
>JASJDB010000019.1 GCA_030065315.1 Xenococcaceae cyanobacterium MO_167.B52
TTCAGTATTCAGAATCCAGTCCCCATCTGGGATTACGGGAGTTCTCAAAAGTCGAGATTTCGTTGACTCAATATCCGAAAAAGTAGTTTTTGGCATTACTGAATCGGTGTTCTAGTTTGTCTGTTATTAATTAAATCCCCATCAAGGTTACTCATCACAATTAACCTTGATTTTATGAGGACATCGAGTGTAGATTTGATTAACTCCTGGGAGTATTTGGGGACAATTAACTCCGATAATTTTCTTCTGCGTCTAGTGTCTTCTGTTCCTTCTCCCAAGCGCACTAATTGGGTAAATATCCACTCTGCACATTCTTGTTGAGATTTAGTTAACTCTTAATAAACATTATCTGCTTTATCTTGAAGAACTTGTCTAATGCCTCCAATTTTTTGTTGATAAACTTCCAGAGATAACTTACCGTCAACTCGATTTTGCCATAATTGTTCTAAAGTAAATTCTAATAGGGCAACCCAGTCAAGGTGGTGTGAGCCCAAGGAAGTTATTCTCAATAGAAGTGAGATATTATCAAGAATTTGTTGATCTTTATCAAGAATTATTATTAACTTGAGAAAAATACCAGAGGGGAAATGGGAGACAAGAATTAGTTCGCGGCAACTTGCCGCGAACTACCTGTTTTTTTGACAGCAGGTTACATCACGCCCTTTTAGGGCAGTCAAATAAAAGTAAAATTAATTCGTAATGGGCTGGGAGCGAATCGTCAGAGCTGACTCATTTGTTGGGCGAAGCCCGAGATTTCTTTTTCTCGGCTAGCAGCCGTGCCGTGGAGACATGGGGATGGCGGGGGTCATAAGGCGGTTTGGGCTTTTTCTTTTGAGGTTTTCTGGGAGCGGAAGTAAAAGCTTCCAGCTTAACCTTTCCCGCCCAGTTCTGAAGCAGAGACGAAAACTGAGGCTGGCTCATGGTCCCCAAGTCTGACCAATCTTCTGGCGGTAGGGCAATCATCATGCCCTGATAAGTAGCGTCGAGTTCTTCTCCCAGATAGTAATAGGACAGGTAATTAATTCCTTATTCCTCATCCCTCATTGCTTATTTTTTCATGAGTTTTTCTATGAGTTCTCTAATGAGTTTTATGAGATTAAGGCACTAAGAACCAAATTAATATCAAACCTAGATAGCAGACAGCAGTAGTAATTGTAGACTCGAACATCGCTTTTTGTCTAAAGTTCAATTCTAGTTCTACTTACTACCTCAAGGTTATTAAACAATAAAAATTATCAAGTTTGCTATCAAACAAATTAACCATTGAGATTTTTCACATAGGTGTAATCGATGAAATACGATATTAACCGAGGAAAACCGGTCACCACAGACTCTGCCATAAAACGACGGAGTAACGGTGACCGAATCACGGAAAGGAAAGTGGAGAGTCAGGCTGCACTACAAGTACAATCCGATGCTTTACGCCTTGCTCAAGATAACGGCAAAATATATGAGGAATATTTGGCTTCAGAAGAAGTGGTCACAGGATTTGGATATGGTGGCAGTGAGTCTATGACCCTCTTTTTGGAAAAGCCAGGAAGGGAAAAATTTGTACGGAAGGTTCTGAGTGAGCGTCTAGTCACTCCAGAATGGGATAGAACAGGACAGGATGTGATGCTTCCTCCTTGTCCGAAAGCTAAGAGTCAGACTCAGTACTTGATAAACTTACCAAACTCGGTCAAACCCCTTTTCCCACAAGTACTCGATATTACAGAACGTACCTACTCAGTACCACAACAAGAAAATACTGCACTTTACTACGAATATATCTACGATATGACGTTTGTACCTGGCATTGAAGTCAGTCAGTTTGTTAGAAACTACCGTCCGTCAAAAGAAATCGTAGCAGCATTATATGGAATAGTCTTTCGACTTCTAAGTCAAAAAATTCACAGTCAACGTCGTCGTAAACCTTTGTTTCCTACTTTGGAGCAATCCTATTTCAGCAAAATTGAAAAACGTCTGGCTCTAGCTCAAAAGACAGCACCAAATACCTTTAGTAACGAGCTACTAAATGCGGAAATGATCGCGATTAACGGCGTAGAAATGATGAATATTCCGCGCTTACTCCAAGAGTTTCGTAACAATCCTGCATATCGTAAAATTCTAGAACCAAGCTTCCATTGTTTAGTAGTTGGCGATACTAACACGGAAAACATTAAGATTGGCAATATCGAGCCGTTATTAAAAAACTGGGAGAATTTTTCTGTAAGTAATCCTCCATTTACTGCTGAAGACCTAGAAATTCGGTTTCTCGATCCTCGTGCTATTGGATTTCATGAGAATGGTGTCGATACTGGTGCAGATGATTATATGTACGACAATAAGCCTTGGCATAACAGTCTGGGTAATTACGACAAGATTCATGGCGAACACTTTGATCTTACTTACAAATTCTGGAAGATACCTCGTCTGTTTATCTCTTTCCATGAGGATAATCCCTATCAATATTCGTACCAAGGCATCGAAGATCACTTTAAAGAAGTTATGACTAGAGTGTGGGAGTTGGACAATTTCAACTCTGATATAAACCAAAATGATCCTAATTGGCTGGTACGTTTTGTGTTTCTCATGGGTACTCATTTTATGGCTATGCCACCATTTCATTTCAGCAAAAATCAAGACTCTGTCTTAGTCGATGATGCTTATCATCAACGCCGACCTCTGGCAATTTATGCTGAAGGAATCAAATGGCTTAATTTAGCTTTAGATATGTTGAAAGGAAAAGTTGAGAACTTTTATGGCTTTCCTGTTGGTATTTCTCTGCCTCAAAAACGTTTTGTGGCTTAAATATGGCAATACCTATTTTAGTTAGGACATTTTTGCAGAGAGAGCTAATTGGTGGCTCACAGATTAGCTTACATAGCTCCTTAAGATGTTTTGGTTTCTTACAGCGTTTTGCACAAATATCAAGTACATCTATCAACACCACAAGACCTTACGGTAGTAGCTCCCCGTTCGCGATTGGATATGCTGACGGCGAGTCGGTATCCCTCGCCGTCAATTGAACTTTTGGCAATGTTAATTAGTTTATCTGTGGAGACAGATATTATCTCAGAAATAACAATGTAAATCGTCGTAAGTAATTAGTCATAAAAAAAGTACATCGTACTTTGACTTGTAATGTATTTTGTGAATCATTAGTAAAAGCAAAGAGGTAAAAATGCAAACCGAGATCACCGTTTCTGTAGAAAATATCGCTCCCAACGGAGGACAAATGATTGCTCCAATCTGGGTTGCTCTACATGATGGTAGCTTTGATTTATTTGATGAAGGCACACCAGCTTCAATCGCTATAGAAGCAATGGCGGAAGATGGTATTGTTGGCAATTTACCTTCAGAAGCAGTCGAGCAATTAATAGATAGGGGAATAGATTTAGAGGGTTTGCCAGCCCCAGAAGACACAATTGCTGGTACTTTTGCTTCCAGCCAAGCAGCAGCCCAAGGGGGCGTTCAGAACGTAGTCTTATCTTCCGAAAATCTACCTGACCAGCTTCCTGGAGAAACTACTTCCACAACTTTTACCCTCAATCTAGATCCCATAAACAACCGATTTTTTAGCTATGCAGGAATGTTGATTCCCACTAATGACGGCTTTATTGGTAACGATGATCCAACTGCGATAGAGTTATTTGATGAAAACAATAATTTTATTGGTGCAGAGTTTTTAGTCCTCGGTAATGAAGTATGGGATGCTGGCACAGAAGTTAACGATGAAGACCCAATAAGTATACCTTACGACTTAAGAGAGTTGTTTGAAGGAGTAGCAGAAGGCGGAGTCATCCAGCGTCATCCAGGACTATTACCACCAGGGGCAGGAGGGATTCTTGACTTTGAAACAGAGGAGGGAACTAGTTTTCCTAATGCAGACTTTTTAGCAGAAGGATACCAAGTCGCACGGATCAGGATTTCTGGGCAACCAGTAGCTGAAGAACCTACGGAGTTTGGAGTCATCGAAGAACTATTATCTTCCATTAGTACAGGCGAGCGGAACGAATTTCTGAGTTTGCAAACCACCGATGTGGTTTGGGAAGTTGAGGGTAACGAAGTACCAGTAAGTCCCACTGAAGTTAGAGATACAGAAGTAATTCCCTTTGCTGGTAACTGGTTTGGTACAATCGGTATCAGTCAAACTGCGGGCGACTTTTTTGATGAGTTACAGTCTTCTCTAAACATTGAAACATTCCAGCCATTGGATTTTTTCCGAGAAGGAGAACAAGCCTTGGCAAGGGTGCATTTAGAAGCTACTGTCACAGAGACTGGACTTCCCTTAGACCTAGATTTAGCCTATCGCATTGAGCTAGAAACAACCGACGATGGAAGAGAGTTAGTCGAGTCAGTACAATTGGTCTATAACAGCTACCCAGTTGCAGAAGCATTTGTTGGTCAAGAGCCATCCGCAGAAGCTATAGCACTTTCGGAACGCGACCCCCTAACAGGAGTTGAACTAAGCATAGATGCAGAAGCAGACTCAGAAGCATCATTACAAGTAGTGCGAGAAGCTTATGAGGCTCTGCAAGTTGGGGATATTGAAGGTTATATAGACGCATTTGCTGAAGATTCTATTGTCACCTTAAATGCCGACCCTGCAATTTTAGCCACAGGCAATGTGTGGGAAGGACAGGATGGTCTAGAAGAATTATTAACCGAGGTAGTTCCAAGCCTAGATTTTTCGATTCGAGCCATCAATCCTACAGACATTATAGCAAACGGCGATCGCGTTGCCGTATTTACTAACTGGGAAAACTCTAACAGTCGGACAGGACTCAATGGTTCATTCCCTCTCACACAGTTTTTAACAGTACAAGACGGAGAAATTATCAACGGACAGTTTATCTTTGACACCCATATTCCTGCTACTCTGCTTTCGGGAGAACCAGTTTTCGAGTTAGAGCCAGATAATCCTACTACTGTTGGAGAAGATTTGGTCTTTGGTGGAACTAACGACGATCTATTAGATTCGGCTGCTAATCCTAGAGATGGCTTTGACGGCAATGGTGATCTGGTATTTGCTGGTTCAGGAGATGATTTAATTGATAACTCAACTGGAGCATCAGGTAATCGCATATATGCAGGGGGAGGCGATGACACTATTTTTGCTGGTACAGGTGATCGTATTTTGGGACAAGATGGCAATGATCGTTTCTTTTTTCCAGCAGGGGGCGATAATCTGGTAACTGGTGGCACAGGTAACGACCAATTCTGGATTGCTAATGGATTTTTAGTTGATTCGCCAAACACTATCACCGACTTCACTAGTGATGAAGATGTGCTGGGTGTGGGTGGTATCGAAAACGTTACTGAATTTGATGACTTAGTACTACTTGGCAATTCCGACACCACAATTTCAGTTATGGGTAATGACATCGCAATTTTACTAGGCGTTACACCAGATAGTTTGTCAGCAGATGACTTTGTATTTGCTGCTGGATTTAATTAACTAATACTAAATGTGATTGATCTAGGTCATATTTATGAGTCTTTAAATCCCCCCAAAATACCCCTAGGGCTGTTTCATTTTCTGAAAATTAGGATTAGTAGAGAGTTTGGGTCTTAGGGGATTGGGCAAATAGGTAATTAACTTTGCATGACCACTTAAATCTACTAGTCTGTCAATTTTGAAATGATGGGTTGACTAATCAGGAGAAGCAGAGGAAGCGGGGAGAAAGCATCTCTCAAATCAATCTTGACAAAATACTACTACCAAAAAAAATGTTTAAACTATGGATTCCTTAGAACTTGCGCCACAAATTAAGCACAGTATTAAACCAAGTAAGTGTTTTAGCGCACTCACAAATGAAAGACGGATTTTTGCAACTCCTTGGCACTGGTACGTTCATGGCTTAGGATTGGGTCAAGAAACTACTGATTTCGATCCACAGAAAGGGACTCGGTTACTGGAAATAAGTTTGGTTTTGGAGCAAAAAACTCAAAGTACCTATCATAAATTTACTAATCATTTGCTGCATGGCATTGTTGCTAAGTGCGAGGCTCTATCTTCTGGCGTAAGCCTTACTGAACAAAAGGTAAATGAGCAATTTACCAAAGCCATAGAACTTTTACCTAACAACTCATGGGAGTATGCAAGAGCTTGTGCTTTGTTGACAGAAACCCTAGTCAAGCTTGGTCTGCTTGAATCCTATCGAAAAAAGGTTCATTATCATCTGAGTAAAGCATTAACAGAAGTATCACAACTTAAGCCAGCTACTCAAAAGCTACGCTATGAACAACTACAACTTTTCGCTAATCTTTTATTGGCAGCAGGACAAGCAGAATTCACAGACTTGCTGACATTACGACAAAATAATGGTGACACTTATGGAGATAAGGCTTTACAAGTGGCCACAACTATTTCCGATGTATTTTACCTTGGGAGAGGTTCAGCAATTATTTTTTCGGTTTTAGGAATAATTGGACAAGGTGAGACAGTATATAGTGGTCAGCACAATCATCTTCAGAAGCTTCTAGATATCTTTGATTCCGAAATAAGGAACTTATCCAGTAGAGATTCAGATGGAGTTCATCAGGGAGTAGATTACTATATATTCCCTCTGTCACTGATACTTAATGCTATTGCCGTATTGGGGTGTCATGATTATTTAACTTACAAAAGAGACTGGATATCACAAAGTTGCTCTCTGTTTCAGGTTCTTGCTTCTACTTCCCAGGCTTCGCAAATAACCTTTTTACTCTCTGCGTTAGACAATCTTGGGGCACTTAATTGTTTCATCCCTGATGTAACCGATTTTTTCTATCAAAGTATGGCAGGATATCTAAATTCTACAGATGGTTCTCAAGTAGATGATTATTTGCGATGTACTTACTTAATTAATTTGGCTTATCAGTTGGGAATACCAGATAGGATTCACCCGCGTATTTGGTCAATATTGTTAAATAACATGGCACGGCTTCTAGGTTCTGAATCTTATGTAGAAAGTACTTACGGTTCTAGTTATATGATGACAGCATACGCAATATCTGCATTCGACAGAATAGGTAGATTGGATGTGTTATTTGAAGAAAAAATTGGTCTGCCCAATGCCATCAGATATTTTAAAGACGCTCCTCAAGTCACAGCCATACATTCACCAAGAACAGCGTTTGCCCTAATTGAAACTGCTTTACGAATGCGTCCTATCGAATCTGGTGACACACCGCTTTTTAGAAACTGTCCAATTTTTCTAAAAAACTTGAATTGACATAAATTCACTTGAAAATCCTGATTCAGGAGTATAGATTATGCAGCCGAATTTGAGCTTATACTGGATTAGTGGCAGCCCACCATCTTGGCGTGTCATGCTGACTCTAGCCGTGAAAAAACTTTCTTATCAATCTATTTTGTTAGATGCGTCCAAAAAAGAGCAAAAACAAGCAGATTATCTCAACCTTAATCCGCGTGGCACAGTTCCAACTCTAGTGATTGATGATAAATCAGTACGGGAATCTTTAGCTATTATCCGCGTTTTAGAGCTTATTCAACCAGAACCGGCTTTATTTGGTCGCAATTGGCAAGAGACTGCCCAAATCGACCAGTGGATTGAAGAATTTAATCACTTTTTTGGCAAAGAATCCGCTTTTATTGCCCGTTCTCTGTTTCGTAGGCAGATTGAAGTGCAAAGGGAACAGTTAGCTAATTCTATTTCTGTGTTTCAGAAAGAACTAGATATTTACCTGGAAACCCTTGAGTCTGGTCAACCTTATGTATGTGGTGATAATCTAACTGCTGCTGATCTTATTTTGTTTCCAGTCGTGATGTGGCTAGAAAGGGCATTTTTCCAAAACCCGCAGCACTCCCATGAACTAGGTTTGACTAGCTTGTTAGAAACCTACAAACCGCTAAAAGACTGGGCAGAAAGGATCAAAACCATAGATGGTTATGAAAACACCTATCCGCCACATTGGAAAGTTAATAATTAAGAGTAGTCGCTGAAAGATTTGGAAAAACGTAAGGCGTGGATTTAGTGGTTAGTGGTTAGTCGTTCCCATTTTTGAGCCTTATCGAACTGGCGTTGAAAAAGTGCTACGGAATTGATGATAGATACAAAATTTTCTATGAGTTTTTGTATGAGTTTTATGAGATTGAGAGACTAAGAACCAACTAATATCAAAATCAGATATAGCATTTTTCCTACTGATGAGGACAGATGTTGATTGTACCTCATGAACCGGAGAAACACTATAGAACACAAAAGTCTCATGTTTAGAATTCACTGGCAAAAAGCAATCTTGTCTCAAGTTTAAAACTCAAATACAGAGTCATAAAAATGTCTAAGAATATTGCAGAGAGTGATAAATCGATTATCACTCTCAAGATAAATGGGGAGGACAAAAAAGTTAATGCCGCAAAGGACACACCCCTTTTATGGGTGCTGCGAGATCATTTAGGGTTAAATGGCACTAAATTTGGTTGTGGTATGGCATTATGTGGTGCTTGTACAGTTCAGCTTAATGGTGTTCCGATACGTTCCTGTATTACCCCTGTGTCCGCAGTCATTAACCAAGAAGTTTTAACCATAGAGGGTCTTGCCCAAAAAGGACTTCATCCAGTTCAACAGGCTTGGCAAGATTTAGATGTGCCTCAGTGCGGATATTGTCAGTCAGGGCAAATCATGACAGCAGCAGCACTACTGTCTCAGAAGCCACAGCCTACAGATGCTGATATTGATGCAGCTATGTCTGGTAATATTTGTCGTTGTGGTACTTATCAACGGATACGGACTGCTATACACCGAGCTTCTAAGTTGACTAGGGACAAATGAAACAAGATAAAATTACGCGACGGACTTTTGTTCAGACATCAGGAAAACTGGCAGCAGGTTTATTACTCGGTTTTTATTTACCGCCAATTGGTCGATTACAAGCTGCGACTACAGAAGATATTAGTAACCAAGACGATGTCCAGGGTAATGTTACACAGACTTGGAAGCCTAATGCTTTTATCCGTATCATGCCTGATAGTATGGTTACGATTATCTTACATAAATCTGAAATGGGACAAGGGATCTATACTTCGTTACCCATGATGATTGTCGAGGAACTAGAAGCTGATTGGGACAAAATACGCATTGAGTCTGCACCTGCCCATCCCGACTATTATCATACTGTGTGGAGAGTCTATCAAGGAACAGGAGCAAGCACTAGTATTAGTTCTACTTGGGAGCAACATCGTCAGCAGTACGGAAAAGCCCAGTGGTGTGGGAGAAGTTGCTACTCCAGTAATCGCACCTGCGGTTTGTAATGGGATTTTTGCAGCAACAGGAAAGAGAATTCGACGCTTACCCATCAAAGCGGAAATGTTACGAACAACATAGAGCAATTAAACAACTAAACAGGAGATAATATGATGACGACAAAAGCAACAGCTGCGATAGTACGCGAACCTCAAGGAAAATTTACCTTTGAAACTATCGAACTCGAAGAACTACGCAGTGATGAAGTATTAGTTCGCAATGAAGCAAGCGGTATTTGCCATACCGATTTTGTCGGACAAGAACTGATGAGCTTACCAGGTGTTTTTGGTCACGAAGGTGCTGGAATAGTCGAAGCAGTAGGTTCGGGGGTGAGTCATATAAAATCTGGCGATCGCGTAATCGTTTCCTATCCTTCTTGTGGAGTGTGTCCTGGATGTTTAGAGGGTCATCCTTATTTTTGCGATCATCACATTGCTTTGGGATTTGGAGGTACACGCTTAGATGGTTCTAAGACTATTAAGCTGGGTGGCAAGTCTATTTCGGGCGCATTTTTTCAGCAGTCGTCCTTTGCTACTCACTCCATTACAGCCCAACGTAATCTAGTACCAGTTAAAAGTAATCAGGCTGCTGAAATGTTGGCTGCCATTCCCTGTGGTGTACAAACAGGTGCAGGTTCGATTCTTAATACATTTAAAGTTAGTCCCAGAGAAAGCCTCGCAGTTTTTGGTGCTGGTGCTGTGGGATTGAGTGCCATTATGGCGGGTAAACTAGCTGGCGCCTATCCCTTGATTGCCATTGATGTGGTAGAAGAACGTTTAAATCTTGCTCTGGAGCTAGGTGCAACCCATGTCTTAAATGCAAAACATGGAGATGTGGCCACCCATCTTAGGGAGATTGCAACTGGCGGTGTTAATTACAGTTTAGAAACTTCAGGGAATGAACAAGCGCTAAATAATGCGATCGCTTGTCTCAGTACGGGCGGAGAATGTGGTATGGTAATTGCCCCCCATTTCGGGCAAAAATATCCCTTTTCGCCAACAGAAGTATTCAAACGGGCAGCCAATTTACGGGGAATTATTCAGGGTTCTTCTGTCCCCAAGACATTTTTACCAACCTTACTCAAATTAAACAAACAGGGTCGCTTTCCTTACGAGCGTTTAATCACCGTTTACGATTTTGAGGATATTAACCAAGCTGTTGTGGATACCAAGGCTGGTAGAGCAATTAAACCAGTACTCAAAATTTCCTAGACTTCTGGCAAAAATAAGCTATTTAAGGGTTTTTTGTCACTTTTAATCCCTCATTTGTCAAAAATCTCAGAAGTCTAATCTTTACAAAATTTGTTCACTAATACTTTTTTAAGGAATTATTTCTCATGCAATTTGTCGTATTTTTATTCACTGCTTTCTTAATGGGTGCTATTACCCCTATCTATCTACCAATGAAGAGTTCAATAGCCAGGTACGTAGGCTCACCTATCCTGGCTAATGTAACTTTCTTTTTAATTGCTTTGATCACAACCCTGATTGCTCTAACTACAACCCTATTGCTAATGTCAGGCACAGATGGATTAGTGATAGTGTCAAAATTAAGAACTGTCCCCCCTTATTTGTATGTTAGCGGAGCTCTTAGTGCTTTATTAATTTTGGGAACGACAATCTTAATTCCCCGTTTAGGAGCTAATACCTTCTTTGTCTTGTTTGTATCAGGTCAGGTAATAATGGCTTTGGCGGTAAGTCATCTAGGAATCTTGGAATCTCCACAAGACCCAGTATCTTTGCCCAAAATCATTGGGGTTATGTTCTTAATCACTGGTGTAGCAATTACCACATTGGCTAATTCTCAAGAAATCAGTTGGATACCTACTGTATTTAAAGAAATAACCTTAAAATTTTAGAAAATATTGCAATATTATTGTATTGCTCCAAAATTATCCGATTTAGAGCTCTTTTGCCCTTAGTCAGACGTTTGATCAAACGTCCCTACTCACTATCTCAACTCTGTAATTTATTTTGCACAGCTACTTATTATCTCACCAAGAACAATACGATCCGATCTACTGTAGTCTTTGACTATTATAAACTTTATCTACCAGTAAAATCATGATGTTAGTCAACGTTAAAACCAGTTCTGTAATCAACGCATCCATTGCCCAAGTGTGGACAAAAGTACGAGATTTTAATGATCTTCCTGACTGGTATCCGTCTGTAATCGACAGTCACATAGAAAATGGAGCATTGAGCAATCAAATAGGTTGTATCCGCAATTTTAAACGAGATGATGGACTATATTTTCGGGAGAGATTATTAGCACTCGATGATCGAGAACATCTTTGCACCTATTCTTTATTAGAGTCTAATACACCAATGAAAGATTACTTTTGCTCGATCAAGTTGTTACCCATCACAGATGGAGATCGCACTTATATTGAATGGATAGCAGAATTCAAATGTATACCTGAAAAAGCGCAAGAATTACAGCAGAGTTTAGAGACAGTCTTTCAGATAGGTTTTGATGCCTTAAATAGTTGTTTTAGTTAGGTGTAACGACCCGAAATCATAATCAGCTCGACCTGAAATTATCGCCCTGATTGAGACCACATTATTTGAAACTATATTTTGTGTCAGACCCGAATTAATTGAAAATGAGACCAGATTAACTGAAACTATACTTCGCACGGTCATAATTTGAGCTTTTGAGAAGCGAGACACGGAGGGTTGGTCGCTAATAGAGGTAAAGAAACACCAAAAACAGCGATCGCCAGTGCGAGAGCTACTTCACGTGTTTATAATCTGAGCTTGATTAAAAGTCTGAAATCGTAAGGTGAGCAATGAATCCAATTCCTTCTTGTGCTTCTTATTAGCGGATTCAATACAAATAGTTGACAGAGGCTTTCGGCATTAATAATAAGTATCGTTGGTGACAGTGATAACTTCATGAGTGATGGCATTTAATGCCCCCAGAACATTAAAGCGTTTCCGTCCCGAAGGAGACTTGATAAAGATTCGTTCAAAGCACCAGACTAAACCGAGAAAAGCCCCCATTACGCGCGTGTGCTGCATCCACGAAGAAAACCGCTCGTTTTCCCTCTTTGGCTTCAGATAGTCTCGGCTCAAGCTTTTCTTTTTTATATTCTTCTTGCACCTTGGGGTCAGCTTTTCCTGGTATAAATCCCACTTTTAAACAGCGCATTCCCATGGACTTGAGAAATTTGCGGACTTGGGTAGGACTGCGTCTAATTCCTGTTAATTCTTCTATCTTCTCGCGCGCTTCATTAATTGTCCCTGGCGGATTTTCTTGAAAGTATGCTTTGAGAGTTGCCCGCTCCTTATCTAATTTACTTTGGGGACGATAAAAATTAATTTGAGAAAGCTTCTCTATTCCTCCTGCTTGATAATCTTGAAGATAGCTCCGTAAAGTATTCCCAGATATTCCAGCTAATTGACAGATTTGCGCTTTGAGGTATGTCTTGGCTTTTTAGCCAAACCGCTTCTATTTTGAGTTGGACTCGTGGATGGGGATGATGAAAACGCTCATAATAAAGGGCTTTCTTCTCTTGTTCACTAAATTCAAGGGCAATCATTCCTCAACCTTTGCTTTTCTCCTCTTTATAGCTTTTGACTAGATTAGAACTCTTGGGTAAAAAGCGCAAGTTATGACCGTGCGAAGTATATCTTTGTTCTTGGAGCCTTTGGGGCGACCTCGCTTGCCCTTACCATTAGTCCCAGATGAAGACTCTGAGTGAACAGCTTTAGCTTCTGGCACAGGTCGAATCACCTGTTCGATGCGTAAGGGATAGGATTGTCTTTGTTCCAGACCCACCAAGGATAGAGCAAAGAACGCCAATCCTTTTACGGGACGCTGCGCCAAACTGGAAAAGAACCAATCCACCCCATAGGTCTGGTTACCTGCGGAAGGTGGTAACCACTTCATCTCCAGCGGGAGCGCAAGCGCTGCTGCAAGCAGTTCGCCTACTTTTCTTGGGGGCAAAAGCAATGGGTACGAAAGAACACCCACATCAGCGTCGGCCAGTTCTTGGGGGTGTAAAAAAATCGCTCTCTTAGTTCGATAACTCCCTCCTTTTCCTCCCCAGCGCGATATCCAAGCGCATTGTTACTCGTCCACTCATCGCTAACATCGCTTGGATTATACAACCCAGATGCTTCAGGCTGGTATTGTTGAGGTCAAATGTCAGGCAGCTCAGGAGTGTTAGAATTTCTGGCATGGGCTTTGCGGAACTTTGTTTAGGAGTAAACCCAGTTTCCTCCCATTTGCCCTCTTGACTTCATACTAAATTTTGGCTCCTCATTTGGCGAAGGTATTGTGTGGGGTGAATTGGTAAGAGAGCATCGTATTCATCCCCTGCTGCTGTTCTGTACTTGGGTGCTTTCTGTCCTTGTTTATTGCTCCAAGGTTGATCTGGTCGGAGTTGATATTGTCCGTTTGCACCCTTGATTAATATTCCTCCTGACTTAGCTTGGTAGTGGAGATAATCACTGGCTTGTTTGATATCTAATGATTCACAACTGGCTTTGATCCAGTCTGGGTTTAATCCTCTTTGTTCACAGCAGTGGTAATGGTGCTGAGGAGATAGTTTAGCGGTACTTTCTTTCCGTGAGGCTACTGTTGTAGTCATAGCTCTCCTTCTCCGATTACTCCTGTACCGTCGCCCTTGGGAAATGTGAGGTATTTTTGCGACTTTTCTAGATTGGGGAATTTTAAAGCTTCCCAAGGTTTAAATTGTCCGAAGCGTCGTAATTGCCCTGTTTCTAAATCAACGCTTCTTACTGCCCACCCTGGACTACCAAAGTAATGCGACCAGTTCAGTAACTTGGCTATTTCTTTGGGGTCTGAGAGGCTTTGAAGGTTGAGATTGGCGATCGCTTCAGAGACTAAACTACCTTCAGTCCATTCTTCGATATCCGCTTTGTTGAGTTGAGGAGGAGAAACTTTAGTCACTGTTTTTCTCCTTCTGTAATATTTTGGGGCAATGCAGGAATCTTTTTAGACATTGTCGAATCCTTTTGCAATGTAAATTGAAGTGATTTATAGGTTGTTGGTTGGATGCAGGATTGGATGAGTACTGCTGGAAAAAGAAAGTCTTTAACTTCCTGGCTATGACCAATCAGCTAAGACCGCACCAGAATCTATGGCAAAGAATAATCATCTTGCCTACTTTTTTTCCAAGAAGTATTAGTTAGCTTTTGCTTACCCTGACTAGAGTTGGGCTATGTGTGCATTGGCTAGTGTTGTTGCAAAGCAAATGAGCAAGCAGAAGTTAATCCGCTTGCTAGTAGAGTTTTAGAACCTGTTAGATAGAGTTACTCCTTTCTGTTTGCACCAGAATTCCCGATTGCCCAAACAGTACCCAGACCAATAATCGCTATTCTCTGGATACATTGGATTTTCGTTAATTAAACCGTCGAACCATCCCCCCACTATATTTTTCAGTTGGTGGTTTAGGGACTCGATTCTCTTGCCCTTTTTTGGTATATTGACCTAACATTTAATTACAACTCCTTATTTTCCAAGGGTTTGGGGGATCGCGGTGGTTGACAGCCTAGTTGTGATCGCCATTTCAATTACAAAAATATAATATCACTCGTTTCACGTGCTATCACATGAAATAAACCCAACTTCATATTTATTAACATTTATATTTCACCTATTATTGGGTGTATATTACAGATAGGAAAGACTAAGAAGATAATTATGGCTAACAAGAACCCTAAATTAGAGAATTTAAAACCTTTTACAACTGATAGGGAAGAATCTTGTACTGCTCAAATCAATGTAAGGATTCCTCCCTCTTTGAAAGCTAAATTGAAAAATATTGATGGTTGGCAAGAGGATGTAAGAGAGTACTTACAAAAAATAGTCGATTTAAAATCAGCTTAGTTTTCACGCTGTAAAAGATTCATTAATTCCTAGAAGTATTCGATTCGACCAAAAACAGCCTGATTACTTTCAAATAGGCTTTCACAGTTCTTGGCTATAAGGCTGTTGATTAAAGCAATTGCTATCTATTTTGCTTGGTATTTCTGCATTTGATGATGAACTAAAATTTGAAGTTTCTATTATTCATCATCAAAATCCACTCCAAAATTAACTCCTAATACCTCTTCAATACGACGCAAAGTTTCAATAGGCAAAGCTTTGGTTTCTTCTGACTCAATTTTGTACCAATTCATATTCGACATCTCCATTTGCCGACATATTTCGCTTAAAGACCTACTATCTCTTTCTCTGGCTGCTTTAATTTTCTCTCCCAAGTTAGGGACTTCTATATCAATGGTTTTTCTGACCTTCATTAATGTTGGAATCACATTTACTCTCCTTTACTATAAACTTTCAATTTACAATTAACTATAAACTATAAATTTAGAGTCTATAGTTTATAAACTGAGAGTTTATAATTAAGACATGAGAAATTTAAAAACGGCGTAATACCGATGACCACTAAGAAATTTTGAATTTTCTCAGTAATATTTACTCAAAACGGTTTATTCAATAAATCGCTCTCACAGTAATAAATAGTCCCTAGACATGGCGATCGCGGTATAGCACAAGCCCAAGCGGTAGGTAAAGCCCGTAATCGAGCAATCAAAGGACAGAATCAATATCTATGGTTTGGTCATTTCTCAAATCAACGCTATCGCTTTCCTTACCAAAGAAAAAAGAGAGTAAAGCAACCGCTTCGCTCTCTCTACCAAAAAAATACAATTTCCATAATTACATATACCCAAACCCAAACCAAAATACCAGAAAAAACCATTGCCACTTGCGCTGCTTGTCCCAAATTCAAGGACACAGGTGAGGGTAGAGGGCGTGGTTTATGTGGCGTTTTCGACAGAATAGTCTTCTCTCACCATCTTTGGACCCAGGACTGTAAGCTAAATCTTGTGTCTGGGTCTATAACTAAAGACAAGACTATTGATGTTGTCGGTAAACAAATCCAAGAGACGAAATTACGTCTAGATAAATCTAAACGTTGCTGTTCCGTCAAAAATCAATTGATTCTTAAAGCCCCGTTCTAAAGCCCATTTCAGAGTCAGCTTAACTGCTGGTTCTTTGTTCTAGAACAGGCTACGCCAATTTTTTAATGAGTTCTCAATTCTGAGACTTTTATCCAATTAATTCTTTTCAAGTATCATGACTTACTTACAAGAAATTCAAACAATCGAACTCATCATTCGCGCAATCAAGAATAGGAAAAGATATCTAAAGAGAATTGCAGAGTTACGAAAATACAACTAAATATGATAAATCTGGACAATGAGTAACAACAAAAATTGCCAGATTAGCTCGGAGCGAATTGATGATGTAGTGCTGCTACTAAACGTGATGAAGCAGATAGGATTGCCAGAAATCATTAATCAGCATCTACCGCGACATGGAAATGAAAAAGGACTCAATTGGGGATGGGTAGGAACCAGGAACCATCTGGCTATCATATATTCTTTCTCAGGGAGACCATCGGAAAGTCAAGGTGAGAGAGTGGGTGAATCAAAGAAGCTACACCATAGAAACAGTGTGTGATTTAGAATTAAGAGAAACTGACTTCACCGATGACCGATTGGCAATTCTACTCAGAAGATTGAGCGATAATAAGAGCTGGAGTGAGATTGAAACTGATCTGAATCGTCACAGCATTCGTGTTTACCAACTAGAAGTCAACCAAGTCAGGATCGATGCTACCACTAACAGTGGTTATCATCTAGTCACGGAAGAAGGACTATTTCAACAAGTCGATTCCATAAGCTGGGGTTTCCCCAGCATGGCCCGACTTCAATTCGGTCACAGCAAAGACAATCCCAACCTGCCACAGATTAAAACCATGATGGCAAGCCTTGACCCTTTGGGGATGTCATTAGTAACCAAGGTGGTCTCATACCAAATCCGATTTAGATACCCCACTTAAAAATTAGACAAAACAGAGGACAGAAGGATTTTATCAGGAACAAAGAAAAAGGGGTTTTGAGATGCGGATTTGGTATAAGAGATGAACTGGAACTACGTCAACAAGCCCAAGCCATTCTCAAAACCCATCGGGTGGAAGGATTATTGGACTATGACTACGACTATGAAGTCCCCACCCGCTCTCGACCAGGACGATATCAAATTACCTCCCTTACCTCTAATCAGACCAGAATTCAACAAGTTGAACAGCAATTAGGATGGCGAGCTTATGTGACCAATGCTCCTGGGGAGCAACTTTCTCTCCCACAAGCTGTTCTGACCTACCGCGATGAATGGATCGCGGAACGCAGTTTTCACCGTCTCAAAGGCTGTCCGCTCTCTATTTCTCCTTTTTTTGTTCAACGAGATGACCAAGTTAAAGGGTTAGTACATTTGTTGAGTTTGGCAGTGCGAATCCTCACCTTAATTGAATTCGTGGTGCGTCGTAGCTTGCAAGAGTCGGGAGAGTCCCTCAGAGGACTCTATCCTGGTAATCCGAAAAAGGCAACACAGCGACCTACTGCGGAAAAATTACTGGCAGCTTTTAAACATCTTACTCTGACTCTTTTGAAAGTTAAGGGAGAATGGTATGGAGATGTTACTGAGCTTAATCCTTTACAAAACCAGATTTTGTTTTGTTTGGGACTTTCTCCTGATATTTATTCGGGGCTGGTGGAAAATTCTACTTGAGTTATGTCAATTCTATCGCTCGCGTAAATCTGTAGGTATCTTTTCTTATTCTTGATTGCGCGAATGATGAGGTAAATAATTATACTTATCCTGCTCAATATAGTTTATTTAGAATAATTTTATTGAAAAATTAGTAATACAAGTATTTAAAATTTATCAGAGACTTTGTTTTAATTAACAATTCAATTTTTTTTTTGAAATATAGCTTTAAAGTTATTTTTTTTAAATAAAAAACAAAGTCGTAGCTTTTCTTGCTATTTTTTAGGTATGATTCGATGGTCAATTACTATGAATTAAAAGGATAAATATACTGCTAGTTAACTGTATAGCTATCACATAATTGCTTTACCTCAGGATGCATTTTTAATTGATCTTGTAATGCGATCGCTTGATTATAAGCAAATTGTAATTCTGCATCAGTTAGCTCCACTCCTCTATCTGTTAAAGCTTGAGAGAGCATTGATTCTAACTGTACTATTGCCGATTGTAATTCTGGGTTGTCAGTATTGCCAGTACAAGCTAGTTCTTGTAGTTGTTGTAAGTCCAACTGATCAATCAGCCTATTTGTCTCTTGAGCCGAAGTGCAGATAGGAATTATGACAGCAAAAGTTGAAATTATGATATGAGTTAATTGTTTCATGACCAGATAAATAGCTTAATAAGTCTAACCTGACATTGATTGGCAGCTATTGGTGCGATCTGAATCACTCATATGAAGTCCCCTTGATTACTTCTGATACTAATTCTCAAAAATAGCTAGATATATAGAGAGTTCATTTATGATCATTCAAAAGCTTGCAATTCTCTGTTCATTCTGAATTCTGACTTCTGAATTCTGATATCCCAAGGTGTATACTTTAGCGACTTCTACCTCACACAAAGTCTCCCGTTAATTTCGAGAATTGATATTACCCTGATTTATTTTCAGCAGTGCAAATTTGGCACAAAATTAGCTATTATTAACGAACTTTTAGCTGAAGTTATAATATGATGCCTCAGAAAAAATTGAAGCATACGGGAAGTAATGAGTAATGATAAATGTTCAATGTTAAATGTTCAATGTTAAAGACAATCCCGTCTTAGCTGCTGCTGCTTGACATTTCTGGGGGTCTATATCCCCAGCATAAACTTTTCGATCTAATTGATGAGTGATTAAAATTAATTCATCATTGGGGAGCCAAGGAAAAATAACTGAATCTTCAGCAGCTGAAAACATTACCAGTAAGCCTGTAAGCTTCTGTCTGTCAAATTCTGATTCAGGAAAGACTACTACGGTTTTAGCCTTTTCAATTAACCAGTCGTGCGCCCAGTCCTCTTTAGTAATTGCGATCGCTAATGTACTATAGGGAACACGGTTAAAGAACTCTGGTAATGCTGTATCTCCACAAAATAAGTAATGTTGCTGATCAACTTGATACCATCCTGGTTTAATTTCAATTTGATTATGTTGAGGATGGGGAACAACAATAGGGCTATCGATCAATTGTTCGATTTGTATTGGAGGAATAACTGTAATTAACTGTTGCTTGGGTTTTAATGTTTCTGAATCTGATGTTTGAGAATTTTCTGGACTGACTTGGGAGCTTGAGGAAGATAGTTGATTTTTAGCTAAATTTTTCGCTTCATTTACCACTTTTTTAACTTGTTGGTGGGTAATCTTTTCCCCTTGCTGTGCTTTTTGGATAAATTCTGCACGAATTTGTTCAGGAGTAGATTCCGCTGCTAAAAGGTATAAAGCAGAAGTAGCTATATTGATCTCTTCTAGATTAATTCGTTGATCGAATCTTTTGTAAACACTAATAAATTTATAAGCGGTACGACGACTCCAATCAAATTCACTTTTGATCCACTCATCAAACTGACCCCGCTCCAGTTTAGACTGGACTTCACATAACATTTTGCCAATTTCCCAGATATTTTTGGCTGCTCTGCGCAGACGCTCTCTAATTGCTTCCGTTGCTTGCTCAATGTCATTACGTCGTTGAGAGTCTAGAGCAGCATAGTCGAACTTTGACACAGAAGGGAGCTTTGGGTTATCCGAAGGTGTAGAAAGCGTATTTAATCGCGGTGTTGTCGCTACTTCAGTTTTTTGCTTTTGGCTACTCATACTTGGTGCATCTGCGGTTATATTCTATTTGTAGCAAATTTTGGATTCTTTCCTGAATAAAAACAGTAATACAATAATCTTTCTAATTACTTAATAAGTGGTTTTTTTACACTATAAAATTTCCCTAAATTAAAGATATCTTAATTATATAACTATTGCAAATTATTATTGATAATGGGATGATTTAGTCAAATCATTGTTGATCAATTAATTTGGAGGAAATTTATCAAAATATTTACCTGTAGCTTTTTATAAACCAATATTATTACATTACTTAAAAAGTTAAGAACGAACACATAGCATTCCTAAATAAATATTTTATTCAAAATAATTACGCGAATTAGTTTAAGGGTCAAATTAAATGACTTTAATATATTCCCACAGAAATCAATTAAATTTAGCTCACTTCCAATTCAGTATAATTAACCCATCAAATTTGGCAAGAAAAAACAACTTTGGTTTAGAAATTGACCGCATCTTTGTGTGTGTTGAGCAAGGTACTACTGCTGTTTGCATTTTGCAAGAATTGGGACTATCTTGTTCAAGTCAGATTTTAAAAAGTAAATCTCAAGGCACATTATCTAAAATATTCTTTTTTGAGAATATGTGCTTAGAAATAATTTGGTCTGCTCAAAGCAATTTCAAGTGTGACTATATAGTTCCTGATCGTCCAGAAGGTGGGCTGCTCAAGTTTAATCATTCTCGTAATCGATTACAGACAGCAATCAATTTTGCAGCACGCTACGATTGGCAACAGACAAAAGCTTCTCCTTTTGGGATTGGAGTTAGTAAAAAATTAGGCAATTACCAGAAACTCAATGTTCGCCAAGATCTAGTCAAGGACTTGATCATAGACAATCATATTTACTACACTCAACAAAATCAAAAAAATATTTTAGAACCTTTTCTTTTTTTAGTTTCCGACCATTTAAAAATTCAGCCTAATCAAAATTATTTAAATCAGTTAAGCATTACTACTCATCCTTTAGGAGTACGTAAGATCACTGACCTCAAAATTACCCTCGAAAGAGGGCGAAGAAGAGCTAGTAGATTGCTGAGTTTACTCAAAAATAATAATTTACTAGCTATAGATTATGGTTTGCAACCATTACTAGAATTAACTTTTGATAGTGGATTGCAAGGGGAAATACTTGATGCTCGACCTATTTTACCTATGATCCTGAAATACTAAATTTAGTAGTGAAAATTAGTCAGTATAGAGTATTATACTAAATCCTGTTTAGATAGAACACTTTAAATTTGTGGGAATTTAGAATGCAGAACGACCTTTGGTAGTCAAGGGCGCGACACTGGAACTTGATTCCAGTGCTTGAGTCGCCCGCGCTGCGCGTATAGAATTCAGAAAGGTTTAAGCT
>JASJDB010000020.1 GCA_030065315.1 Xenococcaceae cyanobacterium MO_167.B52
AAATTAATTCACTTTCAACCAGACATCACCCCTCCTGATAGTTTTGCAGCAGAAAATCAAGATATTGATCGCCTAATTAAAGAGTTAGAAACAGCTTTAGGACAAAAAGATTTTTTTGAAAATTAAATCAACATCATTCTAAGCCACAAAGTAGATTAACCTAACTATCATCTAAATAAATAATACTAAGATAGATCAGGTACACTCAATCAATATACGTTTGCGGAGCTCTACCCGTTCCCGAAGGGACTACCGTAAGGTCAGGGGCAGCGGTATCCTTTAGGACAATTAACTATGAACTATGAACAAAAGCCAGAGTCGTAGTTATATTTCACTCATCTGATAAACGCTATATTACATAGGATATTGCACAATTGCTCGTAATTCTTGCTGTCTTCTGTGATGAAGAAAATATTTTTGTAAATCTTGCCATTCCTGTAATTTTAGTAACCGATTTTTTTCGATAGCCTCTACTAAATGAGGCATATAGACTTTAGGTTCGTTATTGGATAAAGCAGCTAAAAACTTCATCAATATTGTTGTATCTTCAACATCTCCTAAAATTTCTTGAATTCTAGTGATTTTTGCTAAATAGTCATCGTACAGATTGCCATAAAATCCACTAAATAATTCCATTTGGTGGTGAGTTTTTTTAGCACATTTACCTAAATGAAGGAGTATTTTAATATTACTGGAAGATAATTTTTTAAGATTGAATTGTTCCAAAACTATATTTCCTGAATGAATTGGAACACCTATTAACCAACCAGGATGACTTAAAAAGCTAGAAATTTGAGGTAATAGCAAATCTGGCAGAGTTCGTTGCACCTTAAGCGAAGCTATTTTCTGATATTCAGGAGATTCTAACCAAGCTTCTAAATCTATTTTTAGCTGCACATATTTACGACTATGTAAAGTACTTTTAACAGCTTTGAAAGCCGACTTTCTTTCTTTTTTGAGAGATTTTAAGATAGATTGAAGATTTTTGCGTTCTATTTTTGGTAAATTTGGTTGATATTGAGTAGTTAAGATGTCGTGCAACCTATCAATATCCCTTAACTTGCCCAATACTTTAGCAATTTTGGCAAGATTTTTTTCTGAGGCAGAAATTGGTAAGTTTAAAGCAGGGGCAAATCTAGAAATCTCATTACTTAAACGATCTATTGCCTCTGTCATTTGATGTAATTTTTCGGGATTTTTATCTTTTAAAACTTTAGATTCATGGTTGAGAATTTTTTTATAGGGTTTAGAGATCCCAATATAAGCCCAATCTCCTAAAGTGTTTTTTGTTTGTTGGTAATTCATGATCAATCTTGCTCCGTAATAACATCATCCCTCCTTTTGCCACTATGTTCTCTAATTCCTTAAAAAATATTCTCCATCAACTTTCTCAACAACCAGAATGGGAGCAATATCAACAATATTGCGAAGTCAAAAAATGTTGGCAAAAAATCATTACTCCTAAAATAGCCCAGAACACTAAACCTAAATCCATTTCCCGCCAGATACTTTGGATAGCAACTTCTAGTTCAGTCTGGGCGCAAGAATTATCTTTACAAAGATATAGTTTCTTGAAAAAACTAAATTCTCAACTCAGCTTTGCCCTAACAGATATTAGGTTCTCTCCTGCTCATTGGACTGAATTATCATCAACTACACCTTCTCAGACAAAAAATGACATTGCTAACGAACAAAAAATGTCATTATCACCAGAAAATAGATTGAATAATGCCAAAAACGTCGAAAATAACCACAAAATTAATGATCCCCAAATAGCATTAACAAAATGGTTAGAAAGAATTAAAACTAGAGCAGAATCACAAACTCAATCTTATTCACCATGCCCTCAATGTAACTCTCTTACACCTATCTCAGAACTAGATCGTTGGCAAGTTTGCTCTTATTGTGTTGCTAAAAAATGGTCTCTAGAATATCTTTCTAGGACTCCAAATAAAGAATAATAAATCCCATTTTAAGTTTATCTGCCATACCATAGAGATGTATTAGTCTTGATCCCTTGATAGTTATAGACGTTTTTACCCATAAGTATTATGAAAAATCTGTATATTGAAATACCATTTTTTTGATTAGCTGTGTACATTTATTACTCAATAATAAAGAGATTATAAAGAAAAAAACAGTTTGGGGATCGCGGAAACCTATACAGAATATAAGTTTGAACTGGATAAATGGTGATCCCCAAAATCAGCACAATAGAGAACATCAAGACGAATTAAAAGCGATTTTGCCATCTAATTCCAATGAAAATAGCCAATTCTTTAAATTTCAATTGTCGTCACTGTCGCCACTTCGATCCAGAAGGAAGAAGGGGTGGCACTTGTCAGAAATTAGGTGTGCCAGTTCATAGTAATTGGGAGGCTTGTACTTTGGCTTGTCCCCCTTTCTCTCCCAGTTGGAAAACCTTAGAAGACATTGCTCATTTAGAAACTTCTTTGACTTTTAACTATACTTCTGAGTCCAAAACTAATTCGATCCCAAATAGGGAACTTAGTTGTAGCAAGTTGAATTCTTTGTAAACCCATATAATATATAAGTTAATTAACTCAATTTAAGTAGGTTTTTTTAGTAAAAAAACTGCACCTAAAATAATTCTTTAGGTGCAGTTTTGTCTTTAAGCTATCCCAGAATTTTAATTAATTATGGAAGCCAAGGGTATTGACGAAAATTGGGCTGTCTTTTCTCTAAAAAAGCTTGTTTTCCCTCTGTCCCTTCTTCGGTCATATAATAAAGTAAAGTAGCATTTCCTGCTAATTCTTGTAACCCAGCTTGTCCATCACAATCAGCATTAAAAGCAGATTTGAGACAACGAATAGCGATGGGACTTTTTTGCAGAATTTCTCTTGCCCATTGAATACCTTCTGTTTCTAAATCTTTCACAGGAACAACATGATTTACTAAACCCATATTTAAAGCTTGTTCAGCATTATATTGACGACATAAAAACCAAATTTCTCTAGCTTTTTTTTGTCCCACAATACGAGCTAAATAACTAGCTCCAAAACCACCATCAAAACTGCCAACCTTGGGACCTGTTTGTCCAAAAATGGCATTGTCTGCTGCCAGGGTAAGGTCACAAATTAAATGTAAAACATGACCACCACCAATGGCATAACCTGCTACTAAAGCAATGGTTACTTTAGGTATAGAACGAATCAATTTTTGTAAGTCTAAAACATTGAGACGAGGGACACCAGAATCATCCACATATCCAGCTTTTCCCCTAATACTTTGATCTCCCCCAGAACAAAAAGCATATTTTCCATCTGTATGAGGACCAGCACCAGTTAATAAAATAACGCCGATGGTGCTATCTTCTCTAGCATCACAAAAAGCATCATACATTTCAAAGACAGTCTTGGGACGAAAAGCATTACGTTTATGGGGTCGGTTAATTGTTATCTTGGCGATACCATCCCATTTTTGATAAATAATATCTTCGTAATCACGATGACCTTGCCATTGAATATCCATAAGTTATGTAGCTATTAATAATTATCAGACTTATAACTTTGGGCATATTAACCTAAAAAAGCCATTGTCAGTAACTTTACTGATAAAAATCTTTAAAAGCTCTTGAATGATTTTGTTAAGTGATTATAAAAACTAGTGCATTATCATTGGGGATCAATAATAATAGGGATTAGAAATACTAATAATAGATTTCAATAAAATAGATTCTGAATTATATAGTTAACTTTAAAATTATCTAAATAAATTCATTAAAACTTTATAAAAAAAAGTTGGATTCTAAATCAGTATTTCAATTTTAAATTATTAATATTTGTGTAGATTATAAAATGAACATCAGAGAAGATATTTACTGTCCTAACTGTGGAAAATATGCTGAAAAGTACAGCTCATTAGATACTAAAACTATTCGTACTTCTTGTTATCACTGTGACTATTTACTAGTCCAATGTTCCGAAACAGGCAAAGTAATTGAAGCTTATGCTCCTGGCTTACTACCTTCGGGATGCTCTCAATTGTCCACAAGCAGCATCAGCGGATAAACCACGAGAATAGCGGACAGTAACTGCAATTTTATTTTGTTGGAGAATATCTTGAAATTGTTTAATTCTTTGTCCATCAGGACGTTGATAATCAACTTCTGAAATGGGGTTGTAAGGAATTAAATTAACATGAGTTTGGAAACCTCGTAAATGCTTGACTAACTCTCGGGCATTTTCGGGGTTATCGTTTACTCCTGCTAACAAAATATATTCAAAAGTCACTCTTCGTCCTGTAATTTGGACATATTCACGACATTCTGCTAATAATTGCTGAAGGGAATAGTGTTTGGCACTAGGAATTAATTGTTCTCGTAAGGTTTGGTTGGAAGCATGAAGACTTACAGCAAAAGTAATTTGTAGTTTTTGTTCTGCTAATTCTCGAATCTTGTTAGGTATTCCAACTGTAGAAATAGTAAGCGATCGCTGACCGATTCCCACATCTTGATTCAACAATTTAACACTTTTAATAACTTGCTCCAGATTAATTAAAGGTTCTCCCATCCCCATATAAACTACGTTACTAACTCGCTCTCCAAAGTCATTTTGGACAGTTAAAACTTGATCTACTATCTCGTAAGCCTTGAGGTTACGGGTAAATCCCCCTTTTCCAGTGGCGCAGAAGTCACAATCCATAGGACAACCCACTTGGGAAGAAACGCAAACAGTTAAACGCTTACTAGTGGGAATTCCTACTGCTTCAATAATCAACCCATCTTGAAGTTGCAGGAGATACTTGCGAGTTTTATCTGGTGCAACAGCACGAAAATGAATATTAGACCTTCCGATAGGATAATCTGACACAGATTCCCGAAATTGCTTCGGAAAAACGGAAATTTCCCCTAGAGAGCGCGCTCCTTTTTGATAAAGCCACTGATACAATTGTTTCCCCCGATAAGCAGGCTGCCCCCGCTCCTCCATCCAAGTAGTCAACTCAGCTAAAGACTTGCCCAACAATACATCCGACTCAGTTACTTGTAAATTCATCTATTACTTATTACTTATTACTTATTACTTGTTCCTCATTCCTCATTCCTCCCTCCTCTTTCCTTATCAATTACCCATCCATAGCCAAGGGATTTTCCACCGCTTGAGCCAATTTTATCGCAACGCGATCGCAATAAGGACGAATCCACCACCACATTAGAGGAGATAACCATCCTTTCAGAGTTATAGAATAAGAAATATAAGTACCACAGAGAGTTGATTCTATCTGATAAGTTATTCTCTGTTCCATCCCTGGAATGGCTAAAATCCGAATTGTGAGTAATTCTCTGGGGCGAACATTCTCCACAAACATCCTAATTGGAATAGGAGTTAACTTAGTTACCACTTGATAAAATAAGCCTGGTTTAGCAATTAAGCCTTGGGGCAAGTTGGTCTTAGCAAATAAAGGATGCCAAGACACATCAGCGATATGGATAATTTTATGCCATAAGGTATCTAAAGGAGCATTGCTAATAGTGCGGTAAGTTTTATAGACAAGAAACCGACAAGAAAGCTTGCCACCTCTAGCCCACAGTTTAAAAGAAAAACTAAAAATCATCACCCCTCTCTCCAAATTTTTAGTAGTGTTTGCTATTCACTACTTTCATAATTTTAATTAAATTTAACCACGACTATGAAATGATCGGCTGGGGAAATTTCTCAGATCCAATCATTTTAAATATGCGATAAACTACTCTCTAGTTTTTAAGACAGCAATTAAATCTAAGTGATTAATTTGATGGCGAATAATCAAACCCGAACCAATAGCAGCCAGAATCACTATTACAAAGGCAAAAGCATAGGTAGAGTTATTTATTACTAGGGGCAGACGATATAGTTCTGAATTGTAAGCAGAAGAGGTTAATGTTGCTAAACCATAGCCAATTAAATACCCCACTGGAATTGCTAACAAAATCAAAATTGTCTGTTCTCCTAGCAAAATAAAAGCTACTTCCGCTTTCGTAAAACCCATAATTCGCAGACTAGCTAATTCTCTGCCTCTTTCAGATAGGGCAATACGAGCCGAATTATAAACTACGCTAAAAGTAATAATGCAAGCAAAAGCGACAAGAAAAGTAGTCATGATTTTGAGACTTTCCGCACTAATTTCCTCAAAACTATTTAAACTTGCTTGTCTGGTAGATATGCCAGTAATAGCAGGGATTTGTTTTAATTCAGTATAAAGTTGATTAGCAAGATGGGAATCTACGGAAATATAAGCACCAGAAATTGTTTTCCCCTCTCGCATCAAACGATTAAGAGCCTGAATATCGATATAAGCCTGTACTCCTAACAATTCATCTACTAATCCTGTTACCGTTACTTGTCGCACAGGGCGATTTGCCTCTAATACCTCCACAGTTAAAGTATCTCCAGGTTTAACGTGTAGGATTTCTGCTAATTTGGTTGTCAACACCACCCCGTCACTAGGAAGATAAACTAACTCAGCATTTTTGTTCATCAAACGCCGAAACTCTCCTTGAGGTTGAATACCTGTTAAAGCAGTACGATAGGTGCGATGCTCAAAGCGTAAACGAGCAGAAACGAAACGAAATGGCTCAGAATGAATTACCCCTGGTAAATTAGCTACTTCATAATAGGTACGGGAAGGGCGAGGCTCATTGAATACAATGGTCATATCTTCTCGCTGTACCTGACGGAATTGAAAATCCATCAAGTAATTAACTGCATCTATCATATAGTTGCCTGTAACTAAAATTGCTACTGCTAAGGAAACTCCCAGAATCGATAAAGTAGCTTGTATGGGTTTACGTTCTAAATTCCTCAAGATAATCCTCCCACCCACTGAAAAGAAACGCTGCAAACCCAATCTTTCAACAATAGTTGGTTTAAACTTAGCTGGAGGTTCAGGGCGCATTCCCTCTGCTGGAGGTAAAGAAACAGCCTGATTTACTGCCATAAATGCACCGATCGCAGCAGCAGTATAACTAACTATAATGGCGGTAGCTAATACCCTAGGACTATAATCGAAGCGCAGTAAGGGAAACTTAAAAAGCTGAGTATAAATTTGGGTCAATGCTCTTCCTAACCACAAACCCCCCAAGATTCCTAATAATGAACCACCACTGACAATAGTGAGAACAAATTTGAGATAGTGTAGCCCAATAGCAAAATTATGGTAACCAAAGGCTTTTAAGACAGCTATTTGTTCTCGTTGTGTCCCTACTAATCTGGATAAAACCACATGAAGTAAAAAGGCAGCAATACCCAAGAAAATAGAAGGCAACATAGTCGCCATAATTTCTAAACCCTTAATTTCATCAGAGAGAATCTGATGGGAAAATTGATCTTCTCTACCATAAGCACCCAAACCACCGTAACGGGCTATGAGTCTATCTAATTGAGTAATTACTTCGATTTCTTTGGCACCAGGACTTAAAGTCAGGCTGACATCATTAAATGCTCCATCAAGATCATAGGCTTTACCCAAGGCATCTCGACCCATCCAAATAATGCCAAACCTTTTGTTATCAGGATATAATTCTCCCCCTCCACGCACTTCATAAACATATTCGGGAGAAAGGGCAATCCCCACAATTTTTAGCTGCTCCCATCTCCCATTAATAATTGCGCCAATGGTATCTTGCAATTGCAACTTATTGGCTTGGGCAAAGGCTTCACTAACCAATACTTCATCTCCCCTTCCTGGCTCAATATAGCGTCCTTTACGGATAAAAGGCTTATTTAATAGAGGAATCTGCTGCTCTGGAATGGAAATCAGCCTGCCTGTACCTGGTTCAGGTAAATCTGGCACATCCAGAGTGACATCTACCACAATACGGGTCTGAGTTTGAGCTACTCCTGGTATCTCTGCTATCTGGGATTTGAGAGATTCTGGGGCACGCTTGAGAGAAGCAAAAACCTGAGCAAAATGATACTTGTTGTAGTAAGTATTCTGAGTCAGAGTCAGAGAAGTATAGGCACTCCTTGCCATGACAAAACTAGCTATACCACAGGCTACCACTAATGCGATCGCGATTACCTGTCCTCTATTATGCCATAAGTCTCTAAATAGTTTGCGATCAAGAGAATTCATGTCTCAGCTTGAAGCAATTAATTGGAATTATATCCCTACTTAGATATAGTAGGATAAGAAACTATTACGATAGCGTGAGAGTTAAATGATAGTCGGTACTACACAAGCAGCTAAAATTTTAAAAATATCTACTTCTTTATAGATAATTTATGATTTCTAATAGCAATTTCTCTATCCATAGTTAGAAGTAGCGATCGCAATTAACGTCTTTTGTTAGTTTGTTTTACCCAAAGAAATGATCTCATTCGTATTATTAGAGCAGGTCTAGCAACTAAACAAGAACGTAAAGACTATGAACAACAGGCAGGATTTGAATAATGAGCAATATTTAGAGGAGGATTTGCTTCCTGAGTATAATTTTGATTATAGTCAAGCACGCCCTAATCGTTTTGCAGCATCTACAGATAAAACCATCACCGTTAAAAGGCTTAGAGCTAATAGCTAGTTTAATGCGATCGCGATTACCTGTAACCTTGCGCGCCATAAGTCTCTAAAAAATTTGCGATCACACGAGTTGAATTAGACAAATAAATACATAAATATTAGATTATTCTTGTCATGCGTATAGAAGAAATAGAATTAGAAAATTTCAGAGGATTTAAGCAAATATCTTTTAAAAAAATACCAAATGATTTAATAGTTTCTGATATTTCTTTCTCAATGGGTAGTTGATTGAAACGAGCTAATTCTTGGTCAATAAAATGAACAAATTTATTCGCATTTAGCTGAGATGAAAATGATTGATTTGTGATTGGGGTGTTATTACGAATCGTACCAGTGGCAAGATAACTTAATATGATATTTCCAAGATCACTATATTTGAGAAATAGAGAACGGTTAGCTTCACGGTTTAATTCTTGTTGAAACATAGCTGGAAGTCTCTGATAAAGTAGCCCAGCACTAGCAGTGGTGATAAAAATATTTATTAAAGCAGGGTTGGCATTTCCAATACCAACCTCAGCAATAAAAATCAAGCAAATACCAGCAATCAATGCCAGACCAGATGTCATGTAAATTGAAAGAAAATGCTGTCGATAGAAATAAAGCATAAATTCTTTATGTCTAACAATTCTAATTTGAATTTCGCTTAACTGGTTTTTGAGCCTTTCTTCACAATAGGGATTATCCTTAATTGATTTATGTATATTATTGGGTATTTCAGTAGTTTCTACTGAAAATTTGGAAGGGTTCTGATCTCTTATGCCATCGAGCCATTTCTTTGAGAGATGAATTGCGTATAAATTTAATAAAACAAAAGTTCCGACAATGGTAACTATAGATACTATGGCTAACAAAGTATGTCCCCAAAAAGTTAGTTGGTACATGTTACTTTGCTCTTTCTTCTTAGCTAAACAAAGTTTGAAAATACATATACCGTTTTTATTATCTGTAATAGTTTTTGCTTTTTGGGTATCAGAATTTGCGGTTTCGGAATTATTATTTTGGGCAACTAAACTTGTTGAGTTAATACCTTTTAAAGAAACAGATGAAATATTATCAGCGATCACTCTATGTTCAATAGAAAAACTAATTACCAAAAAAGACGATAAATATAGTAAAGATGTAGTAATTTTCATGATTTTTGCCTTTTAAAAAACTACAAACCAAATCATTAATCATTTACTTCATTGCTTATATTGGGTCTCGAAGAGATTTAATTAAGAGCAAGAAGTAAGAGCCGCAGCACACTGTTCTTCTGGTTCAAGCCAACCTTCGAGAGTATCTTGTCGAACTTTTACCCATTCTCCAGAACAACTGATCATAGTCACTGCACTAGAAGATTCAACCTTTCCTACTATGTCACTTGTCTTATTAGGTTCAGCATAGAAAGAAACACTGTCACTGTTATAACCACGGGTATTTAAGCCAAGAAGAGAAGCATAAACCCAGCCTTCTCCTTTAAAATTAATCCCTTGTTCTTCAGGATCAATAGGAGAGATAAAAATCCAGTCGCCTTGATACTCTAAAACATCTACTTCTGTATATAAAGGTAATGTTCCAATAATTTCACTTTCATAATTAGGCTTAGTCCGCACATTAAGACCTTGAGGGTCTTTATCTATTACATAAGCTCTTGTTTGACATGCTTGTGCAATGGCTTGAGGTTGGCATCCAGCTATTGCTAATGAACTACCTAAGAAACAAACTAATCCAGCAATTGAAGTAACGATTTTAATACTTAAAGCTTGAGTCATTTATAGTACGAACTTTAGGATTAAGGTAGATATCTGATGTCTAGATATCTACCACCAAATTATGTAATAACAGACCAATCTTTCACAACTTTTGTAAATTATTGTCAATTAAGAAGATGGAAATTTTTGTACTAGATCATCTCCAGGAATAATTGTTGTGTAGAAAAGGTAATTTTCATTTTTTTGATAACGTCGATCTTGTTTAATAATTGCCATAAAATCTCTGTGACCTTGACGAGTTCTTCCAACTAAGCAACCTGCACTAGCTTTTTGAATAGATTTACGGGGATAGTCATAGCCATAGTGCTGATTAATCGCAAAGTTATTGTTGGTGTCTCTTCTATCACCAGTACGCATCATATCTTTATTTAAATCTCTACATACTGTAATATCACCTCTTTGAACAAGCGCTTCATGAGGTTCCGCATTACCATGAATTCCAACTTTCCAAGCTTTGTACTGACCAAACTCAATTCTAGCAGCTCCTTTGGGGTTCATTGGATTCACAGTATAATGTCTTCCAGGTTCTGTTGTGGCTTCCCATATACCGACAATTTCAGGTTTTCTGTTGTCAAACTCGATTACGATTCTTAAATCATTGAATTTATCTGGTGCATCTGGATTTAATGTTCCGTTGGGATTCATCCCCTCGATATAAACAATGTTATATTCTCTGGATTTGAGAGAGATATAATAATTTTTTTGTTTCATGTACTTGATGATGCGACTCGCCAAGGAGTTATCTAATGCACCAAGGTTCACTTGAGGATTCAAACGAGGATCGTCTGGTGAAGTTTCGATTAATAACTTTGCTGTTTTTGGTCCCAAAAACCCTAGTTCTCCAGTGTTAGAGTCGTCTAAACTCATTAGCTTTTGAAATTCTAAAAGCGCTCCAGTAGAAATACTCCAAAACTTCCCATCAGCAGGTGGCTCAAGTAAATTAAACCAGATTAATGCTTTTTGAACATGTTTTGCCAACTCTTTATCTTCGTTTATTGCTTCTGGTGAAAATTCTAATTTTGCTTTAAAAAATTCATACAAATCCATTATTTTGCTCCTTTAATTTACTATTTGTGATGTTTGTGAAAATTCTAAAACTATCTCGTATTACCAAAATTTTTAGCGATTAGACTTTTAAGACTAACTTGGCTCGCTTGAGATATTTCCTACGATCATCTAAGCCATTAAAACCACCATTAATAATTCGAGTCACTTTGCGAAGATCATCTTGATCTGCGAATTTATTTATATTTCTAGTATTCCAATACCATGCTGCTACAAGTACGGCATAGGGCGTTGCTTCCACTAAATCAGGTTGGGAGACAAAATTAACATCAAATTTTGGTCCAATTTCATTAGTGAATTTTTTGTAGTTATGTTTTCCTGTTAGTTGGATTAAACCTCGACCTCTGTATTTAAAACCATCACCTTTATTTAGATTCCCTAAGTTTTTTGCAAGACGAAAGGGAGGATCATATTTCTTTTGTTGATCAGTGGGACCCCACAATTCTCTCAACTACTTAAAACCTCCACTCTCATGCATGATTTGTGCTAAAAAGTGGGCTATTCTGAGTGGGGAATTAATTTTGTATTTCTCGAAGGTTGCATTCACTCCTGGAGTAAATGCTTCGATTCGTTTTTTGACTTGATTTGTCCCAACAATCTGTAGCAATTGCTGAGAAGTAATAAATTCTTGAGCCGATAATATTGGATTATTTCCAATTTCTATAGGATCGGGTTCAGAAGTACGAATCACAAATAGACGTACATAGGGTTGAACATCATTTGGTCTTTTCGGAAGCTCGGATAGAGTATGGATATAATCATCTATTTCTGCATCGACTTTTGCAATTTCGGGTGAATTTTCTACTAATTCCTGAAGACGATCTGTGGCTACATCGCGATATTGATCCAAAGATGAACCTGAACCATACAAACCTTCATAGGGAGGAGAATTATCATTTCTAGAAGGTAAATTAGAAAGAATTCTAATATAACGATCTACAAAATAATCTGCTTCATGAGGAGTTTCTGGTAACTGTATTAAGAGTTGTTCAAGTCTATCTAAGGCAAGTTTACGATAAGCTTGTAGTTCTTTAATATCCATTGAATATTCACCCCAATTCAAATTCCAATAAGAAACGTAAGAAATCGAGGAATTGCTCTGAGTAAGGTTTGAGTGCCTGCCGCCTCTTCTATTTCTTCACTAACAAGAAAATTATTACCAAAGTAATAATTTTTAAACTGAGTTAAATTAGCAATAATACTAGAACGATATTGCCATAAAATCGGAGGATTATCATCAATTGCTTTATTATTATTCGCCTGAGTCCTAGAATTTAACATAGCTATCTCTTCTATTTGTTTGATTGCCGAATCGAATCTGACACAAAATTCAGCAGTTTCAAATCTCTGTTGATACTTGTAGTGTAAGTCTATTGTTATTGTATGTTGACAGTTTTGATACAAAATCTTTACAAAAGGAATCGCGCTACTGGGCGGTAATACAGGGGTCTCCCGATATACTGCAGCTATTAGAAAATGAAATTTGTCAACCCCATTTGACCTCTATTTTGTTAGTAATTACGGCAACCAACGTAAGGCGGGACAAAAAGAAGTTTTGTTCGCAATGGGCTTGACTTTGTTGGCGAAAGCAATCAAATAGTCAGCAAATATAATACAAGCCAAGAAGGATAAGTTTTTATACTTAAAATAGTTCCTGACCCGTCAACTAGATCGAATAGTAGAATCAGTAAGGACTTCTGACCAAAAAATAAGGTCTCAAGCCTCCTCTTTTAAGAGGATAAAAAAGAAAATTCAGTATTTCAAGCCTGCTACTTAAGTAGGAGGTAATGATAACTGTTAACTGAAATGACCCTAGACAAAAAGATTTTTGAAGGCTTCCATTGTTCTTCTAACGGCTCCCTTATCTTTGCCTTTTCTCGTGACATGAGGATCTTCTAAATCCAGATCTAACAATGGGTATTGCTCTCTGATGTCTTTAACTGAATTAGACCTCGACTGTTGTGAAATCCTTTATCCCTTTTCTGGTATGACATCCAATTCAGTTAGGGCAAAACATTTAGCCTATTCCACCTTATGAATTTACCCCCTCACGCGCCTTCATTCTTCTGCCTTCGTTTAATGGCAAAAGGAAATTCTACTAACGAACAGCTTAACCAATTACCATTGACTGGAACCCCCAACTTCTTACAAAAGCCTTCTCTTCTTCCTGTGAATTGATAATATTGACACAAGCGACAATAACTTAGATTTAAAAGGCTAGGTTGGCGTTGTTCACTATGTGTTTGACTAGGTTCAATAACAACAAGCATTTAATTTAAACTCAAGATTTTAAATTGATCATCTTGATATTAAGAAAACATTTTGAAACTTTTGTGAAGAAAAAAATTCAAATCGTCTTCCCAGGATTTTCCAAAAAACAGCGAATAATCGAAAGAATAGTTGATCTTTCTTCTTCAATAGATAGCAGATTGGAGTGCCCTTTTAGCCATGAGCGCGATCTCCTGCTCCGTTGTCTTGGGCAAATAATAATATTTTCCCCCAGCCATTTGAGCCAGTTCTTGGCTTAAGCCAGAGGAAATATATTTATTCTCACTATCAATTACTAGAAGTTGCATCCCCAAGGTGCGAATTGCTCCCGCAATCTTCAGCAGTTCTTCTTTGAGCTTGGGTTTATCCATGTCATACAGGGGTTCTCCCAGGGAGCGAGATAAAGGGATATTGGCTTTGCCATCGGTAATCAGAGCAATTAGCACTTGCCCAATATCTTTAGATTGTCGGGCGTTTTGTCCCATCCGCACTGCTTGAGCTAACCCATGAGCCAGGGGCGAACCCCCACCGCAGGGAAGATTTTCCAAACGCCGACGGGCAGCAGTAATTGAGCGGGTGGGAGGCAGTAGCACCTCTGCCTGTTCACCACGAAAGACAATCAGGGCAATCTGGTCGCGGTGTCGATAGGCTTCTCCTAGTAGTTGAAGAACCGCACCTTTTGCCGACTGCATCCGATGTAGTGCCATCGAACCAGAGGCATCCACGACGAAAATAACCAAAGCACCAGCTTTGCGTGCTAGCCTTTTGATGCGAATGTCATCTTCTTCAATAATCACCCGTCGCTCTGGCTGGCGGAGACGGCGTGCCTTTTGATAGGGGGCTGCTGCGCGTAAAGTCGCATCGACCGCAACCCGCTTCACGATTCCTTTGGGGAACATGGGTTTAACATAGCGACCCCGATCTTGAGAGAAGATTACCCCTCGTCCTCCTGCTTTTCCCTGACGACGTTGCGCCATCTGAGCAAAGTAAAGGATGGATGGCTCCAGAATGACCCCTTCTGGGGCGAAGATAAACTCCTCTGGAAGAGCGGTAGATTCAGGTTCGAGTTGCTCTGAGGTTTCAGGAGTTTCAGCATCCTTGGGGGGTGTTTCTTCGGCTGGCTGTTCTGGACTCGTTGGTGGGGGCTGTTCTGGAGGAACTTCCGACACGAGGGCTCGGGGCACGATCGCCAGTTCCACTCCACAACGCAAGTCCTCTGCATTCACCGCTAATCGTCCGTTCAGGGCAGCATGAGCTTTGGCAATCCGAGTGGCAAACAATTCCCCTCGATGTCCTTCCACCTGTCCCCGAATCGCTTCTTTCACCAGATATTCAATTTGCTCGGTGGTGATTGTCACCTGCTCCAGCCATGACCGCGCCAGCACGATCTGGGTTTTGAGAGCATCCAGTTCTGCCTCGTACTGACTCAGAAAGTCCCTGGGAGATTCCCCATAGCGAACCACCCGTTCTACTGCTTCGACCCGCTCCTCAACCTCCAAAACTTGATCGGCGGATAGCAAGCTCGCAAATCGATCCAGCAAGTGTGCCCGCAGTTCTCCTTCCTCTGGGTTGTAGGTCGCAATAAACAGTGGCTTGCAGGGATGTTGAAAACTAATGCCTTCTCGTTCAATCTGATTGTATCCTTCGGCTAGGATGGTCAGCAGCAAGTTGGTAATGTGTTCCTCCAACAAATTTATTTCATCTACGTAGAGTACTCCCCGATGGGCTTCTGCCAGCAGTCCCGGTTGAAAAACGGGTTCTCCCAGCTTGATGGACTGACTGACATCCACTGACCCCAGCAAGCGGTCTTCTGTTATACCTAACGGGACTTGGATAAAGGGAATGGGTCGCACTTGGGTGGTCAGAGAGGAAACAGAACAGGAAAAGCGAGACCTTGTTGCGTCATCCCATTCTTCTGGGTGGTCAGGGTCGCAGTTACAGCAAGACCCTTGGATTACTTCAATGGGAGGTAAGAGGGCATGAAGACCTCGTGCCATGACCGATTTGGCTGTCCCCCGTCGCCCAGCAATGATTACCCCACCCAATCTCGGCTCGACTGCCAGCAGTAACAGTGCTAATTTAATCGCGTCCTGCCCCACAATTGCCGTTAACGGGAAGGTCGAAATAGTGGCAATAGAATTTAACTCGGATGTGACTGTCATAGGCAGGATTGAGCTGGAGCTATTCTGGCTCAAGGATTAGAAGAAATTGACAGAGATTGCTTCGTCCCCCTCTGGGCTGGAACAGATTTTTAACCTCTCTAAACAATTAATGACATGGTTGACCAAATTGCGATCGCGCAGCGCCAGGCGGAAGCCTGACCGCCCGTATCGTAGCCCAGAGGTCGATAATGATTGCCTGGAATTTCTCGGTGGATGAATAAACCATCTGCCGAATTGTGGACTAACTGCTGATGAATCCAATAGACATCCCCAGTTCGCTCAACTAAATTCCCCGCCGTGAAGTCCTGATTGAAGGAAAGCATGGCTGTAGGTGCTCTCTGTGCCGTCTCAACTAGAAGTTGTCTAGCCAACGCTTGGGTCGGCTTTTTGTAGAGTTTAAGCCAAGCGGGTGGTTGAAAGCAAGGGGCCATCAGCAATGCGGGTTGGTTTTCAATTCCCAAAAGGGGATTGAGGAGTTCTGGGTTTTCCGAAGGTTGGGATTTACGACTTAAAAACCGAAGTAGGGTGATATATTCACAACCGAGACTATGACCGACCCAAAAATAATCACCGGGATTCTGATAAACCCTTGTGGGATATCCTAGGGTTTCTGCCACTTTCAGGAGCTTGCTCGGAAGCTGTTGTTGTTCTGCTAACAACTGTCTCGCCATCGACCAGTGGTTGACTGTCAGAAGGTAAGGGATGAGCGCAATGCTATAGCCTGCTTTCAATAAGTTTTTGAGGAGAAAATGATAGGAAACCAGTGGGACTCTATCGAAATAAGAATTTGCCCTCCATGGAGAGACAAGAATCGGGAAAGTGCCAAAAAATGCCCCACCGATGAACTGAATGATGGCTTTCGGAGCGACATGAAGTGCAATCCAATGAGAGCCAAGACTCTGGAAACTGGAGTAAGTTGTCATAGCGATCGCCTCTAATTCAATTGGAGAAAACAAACAGGCACTGAGCAATAATAACCACTCTCATTACTATTATCTCACCATCTCAGTAATTGGGATATTTGCCCGTGTTCTACTCTGTCTGGGTTTCTAGAAAAATTTGGAGCATCGTGACAAAGTTTCTATCACGCTCGATTCTAGAAAAAGTCATGGCTTTTGATTTAGGTGACATTGATGTCGTTCTCAGATGCGCGTGGCTAATATTTTGACTTGTCTGGGGTGGAAAAAACTGGCATGGTTTAAAAAAGCTGATTTTTAGGTAAGCTGTTGTGCATTTAAATTGCAGTAATGACCGTCTAGTAGGAGGAAATGGTAATGATACCTTTGTCGGTGGTAGGGGTAACGATACCTTAGAAGGGGGCAATGGAATCAATAAGCTAGTCGAAACTGCCGACTCTAACTTTATTCTGACCAATAAGCAACTCATTTCTATTTCTTTGGGAACAGATCGACTATTTAGAATTCAAGAGGCTCAAATTATTGGTGGAGCAGGGAATAATTTACTTAATGCTTTTGCTACAAGTGCCATTAAAGTTACTTTAGAAGGAGGAATGGGTAACGACACCATAATTGGAGGTTCTCAAGCAGACTACTTAGTTGGGGGAGCTGATGATAATATTCTACAAGGGAATGATGGCAATAACACTCTCGAAGGTAATGAGGGTAATGACATCATTGTTGGCGGAAATGATAGTGAGGTTTTAGTTGGAGGGGTAGGAATAGATACTGTTATGGGTGGCAATGGTGATGACAGCTTTACTTTTAACAACCTCAGTGAAGTAGGAGATCAAATCATTGACTTTGGCAATGGTGATGACAAGTTAGTATTGTCTGCTCTTGGCTTCGGTGGCGGATTAGCTGAAGGACAAACCATAAGGGAGGAGCAGTTTGTAGTTGGTGCAACAGCTTTAGATAATAGCGATCGCATAATCTACAATAATACAACAGGTGATTTATTCTTTGATGTTGACGGTACTGGCAATACTGCTGCTGTAAAAATTGCTAATCTTAGCAGTATCTTTAACTTAACTGCTACTGATATCTCGATCAAGGCTTAAGACTTTGATGATACCAAACAGTAAACCAGTTCTGGGTTTCGATTACTGAATCGGTGTTCTAGGAGACTATTGTACTTTCTGCTCTCTTCACAAGTTTCTCAAGGTTGTTGCCTAAGCTAGACATGGACTGGTCTAATCAAGTTACAAAGAAACTATTGTGACTGAAAGTTTTTTATTGTAATTAAGATCACCAGACAGGAGAGTGACTCAACTGTAATTCAGGTCAAGAGAGTCAGATAATTACCTTGAATTTGTTTTGTGTCCCTCAAAATTTTTAGTAGATTTCAGGAGGTAGAGAAGATGGCATCAACAAATCAAGCAAGTTCCAAGCAAGTTGGGATTCTGATGGAAAATCAGTTTGAAGATTATTTGTTTCAAATTCCCTATCAAGCACTTCAAAAAGCAGGAGCTAAAGTGAAGATACTTGACGAGCAAAAATTAGCACAATTGTATAAGTCTCATTTCGGAGAAAACCTCAAACCTCCTTTGCCTACTACTATTGCTGCTGTTAGTTAATTGACCAAGCTCTCTTAGAAAGGTAATTAGGTAATATGTTTTATTACCTTGCTTCAATTAATGTTATTACACCTCAGAATAGACGATGAAATCAACTATAAAACTACACGGCATTGAGTTACTTGACTGCGCTCAAGCCAATGCTAAATTGGGCTTATTGACTACCGTACAGCAATGTGGCTATGGAAATAATATCTTAGCTTTTCAAAAAGAGTTGCAAAAGGCTGGTAGTGAGATTGGTATTCAAATTAGCAGTTTACAAGATTTGATGTTAGAGACCCCAAAAATTGAGCGAGGAAGAGATTTTTCACCTGATACTTCAGAACAGATTTAAAAAATCAGGTGAGATTAACCGACAGATATTGCTGTTTGAATCGAGTTAGGGAGCAAAACTTTTTCTGAAACTTCGCCCAAGGAAAATGGGTCACCTGGTCGCTGTTAGGGGTTGCTTCTCCAATGGGTGCAAGGTAAGGCGTAAGTTAAGTTATGAAAGATAATTCAGGTCTAAAACCAAACCCTAACTTTAATGTAGTAGAAGCAGGTGCTATAGTTGTTGGCATTGTAATTGGAGTAGGGATATTTAAAACTCCAGCTCTAGTTGCTGCCAATATTGATAGCGAGGTCAATTTTCTCTTAATTTGGTTCTGGGGGGGCTTAATTTCTGTCCTGGGTGCTTTATGCTATGCCGAACTAGCAACTGCTTATCCCCACCCAGGTGGTGAATACTATTACCTAATACGGTCTTTTGGCAAAGAGATCGCTTTACTCTTTGCCTGGGGGCGTTTGAGCGTGATGCAAACAGGCTCGATCTCCCTATTAGCTTTTGTCTTTGGGGATTATTTGTCCCAGTTAGTTCCACTCCCTGAGCATGGTTCAGGGATTTATGCAGCTTTGGCAGTTATTATCTTAACTGCCATTAATACTATGGGAATACAGCCTAGTAAATGGCTTCAGAATTGGTTAACAGCAGCTAAACTACTAGGTTTATTATTCGTTTTCCTGGCTGGATTGACTATGACCTCATCTGCTATTCCTAGGATAGCTTCTAACTCTAACCCTGAAGGTTCTTATGGTTTAGCAATGATTTTTGTACTGCTCACCTATGGGGGCTGGAGTGAAGCTGCTTATCTGGCAGGAGAAATTCAAGATGTGGAACGAAATATGGTGAGATTATTAGTTGGCAGTATTAGCGTAATTTCCTTGGTCTTCTTACTGGTAAATTTCGCTTATCTTAAGGGCTTGGGCTTAAGCACTCTGGCTCATTCGGAAGTAGTAGCAGCAGATTTGATGGGTCAAGTTCTCGGTGCAACTGGAGCCAAATTTATTAGTTTACTCATTGCTGTATCAGCATTAGGGGCGATGCAGGGGACAATTTTAACTGGTGCGCGTACTAATTATGCCTTGGGACAAGACTGGAAATTATTTAGTTGGTTGGGACGCTGGGATCATGAAACTCAGACTCCTATTAATTCTCTACTGCTACAAGGAGTTATTTCTTTAGTTTTGATTCTATTCGGTACTCTGACCCGTAGCGGTTTTGCCACGATGGTAGAATATACAGCCCCAGTGTTTTGGTTCTTTTTATTATTAACCACTCTCTCGCTTTTTATATTACGGACAGCGGAACCAGAAGCATCGAGAAGGTTTCGTGTTCCTCTATATCCTCTTCCCCATTGGTGACAAGTTAAGGTAATGTGCTATTTGTCAATTGCTTTTAAACTCTAGGCTCTGGTCTTTAAGCTCTAAGCTTTTAAGGCATTTGCCATTGGCAAAATTATCAATAGAGCGATCGCAGTCTCTATTGGACTCTAATCCATATTTAGTGTTTCTGCTTAATTAATACACTATATGTAGTAGTTGACTAGTTCGACTTTTGCTTAACTTGTCACCAATGGGTATTAGGTATTAGGCATTGGTGACAAGTTAAGAAAAAGTACGAGTTGTCAAGTGTAGTCAAAGCGGGGGTTGTGAGAGTTTTAGAATAGGCAATGAAAAACAGCTTCACAGTCAACGGCGATCGGGAGCAATTCAATGGCACATTCACAAAAAAGTATTAGAGATCATGCTCGAAATAGAACTCATCCGAATTTAGACAATAAAATGATTTCGCAGCAGCTAGAGGATTTAGTCAAACCTTGTATCTACAATCAATTAGCTTATTATCGCTCATTAGAAATGAGAGAGAGAATTTTAGGTCTCCCTCTAATGCTCGCAGCCGTCCTGACGCTGGTATGGCGACAAGTACCCTCGGCAAGAGAATTAAACCGAATGCTGGCAAGAGAAAATTTACTTTGGGCAAAAGCAGTTTCGGTATCGCAACAAGCTTTATCTCAAAGACTTCTAACTTTTCCTGCCGAACTGTTCGAGCAAGTTCTTAACGAATTGTTAGTTACTCTTAATCAGCGATGGCATCAAAGGAAAAAGCGATCTCTTCCTTTAAGTGTAGCTTATGCCAACCGACATTTCGAGCGACTGTGGATCGTGGATGCTTCGACTTTAGAGGCACTGTTTCGGAAGTTAAAAAGCTTAGAAAGTTCAACTTTAGGCAAACTCGGAGGACGAATATGTGCAGTGGTAGACCTTAAGACTCGTTATCCAATTCAGACTTGGTTTGACGAAAAACCTTACGCTCACGAGAGTAACTTTGTGCCAGACTTACTCCGACTAGTTACGCCTAAAACACTGCTGCTGCTAGACCGAGGATTTTGGAATTATGTCTTGTTCGAGCAACTAATCTTAGCTCAATCAGATTTTATTACTCGACTTAAATCCAACGCTAAATATCAATCTCTTTCAATCCTTAGTCAATCTTCGACTCACAAAGACGCTTTAATTCGTCTGGGTACTGGTTATCAGGGCAATCCAATTCTCAATTTGCGGTTGATTGAAATTCGTCATGGTAATAGTTGGTATCGTTATCTAACTTCGGTACTCAACCCTAATCTTCTTCCTCCATACGTTGTTAGCGATCTTTACTGTCGTCGTTGGTGTATTGAAGAGAGCTTTCTTTTACTCAAGCGTTTACTGGGTCTTAGTTATCTTTGGACTGGCTCGATTAATGGTATCAAGCTTCAACTTTGGGCTACATGGCTTTTTTATGTGGTTTTGATTGATTTAGCCGATGAAGTTGCCGACGAGTTAACCTTACCATTTGATTCTATTTCTGTAGAAATGGTTTTTCGGGGAATTTATCACTTTACTCAAGCATTAAATCAAGGAAATGCTAGCAGTCTAATTGCTTATTTAACTGCACCTGAAAATCAAGACTTGGGGATAGTCAAATCCCCTCGCCCCAAAAGGGTTAAACCCCCTATGGACTTTTCTCCGAGTCCCTCTTGACAACTGGCTTTCGAGCTTAACTTGTCACCAATGTGGCTTTTTTATGTGGTTTTGATTGATTTAGCCGATGAAGTTGCCGACGAGTTAACCTTACCATTTGATTCTATTTCTGTAGAAATGGTTTTTCGGGGAATTTATCACTT
>JASJDB010000021.1 GCA_030065315.1 Xenococcaceae cyanobacterium MO_167.B52
TCCTGTTTAGATACAACACTTTAAATTTGTGGGAATTTAGAATGCAGAATTTAGCCCTAAAGGCACTAAAGTATTCCCTTCGGTCATTCCCTATCGGTCAATTCAGAAAGATTATATCAAATCACTCTAGATACGCTATACATTAATCTCGGTGTCACAATGTCTCCGCGTCAATCATCTGTAGCAAACTAAAAGGGGAAATGATATTAGTTTGAAATTAACTTACTTTGATAGCATTTATTTTGGCTTCACGTTCAAATAAAATTTTAGGCTTAAGTAGAATTCTAATTAGCAGCCATAGAGATTGTATTTCTCCTGGAGTTTGACGAATTTTCCATTGTCCAGGACGACAAAATAGTAACTTTATTAGTTTTCTACGTTCGAGAAGATTAAGGGAATCAAAATCTATTCTAATTATGGGAAATTCCCATTTTATATTCGTATCAGTTATCGTACCTAATACGTTGATATTTTCTTCCATAACAGATAATTCTACAGGTATCGTTTCACCTCTAAACGGTTTAGTAACCAGAGGTTGAGTTAAAGATATATAAGTTCCAACTTCAGAAATACAATTAGTCGTCCCCCAGTAAATTTGCTCATTATTTAAAAATTTAATTTTTACCACCCTTTTTAGGTTAAACCATTCGTGTAAATCGGGTTTGGGTACATCTAATAAGATTAAAATTGCTGCACCAATACTGAATAGATTATAAATACTCCAAATCCAACTTAAATTTATGCCTTTATATTGTGCTGCTAATTCAGGAGATTGATTGATTTCTGTCAGGATACAAGTACAAATATTTGTCCATAAACTCAGTCCAGTGAGGATAAATAAAATAATTAGAGGGAGAGCTAATTTCCAGTTAAAATTAAAGCCGTTGCTTTTTGTCCCTTTGGGTGTTACTTTAAATCCTGTGGAAAAGGGATTAAGCATTACCTGAATTACAGTTATTGCCAGGGGAAAAGCTAAAACCAAACCGTAAAGTCCCGACAATATTGCAGAACGAGAACGATAATTTAGCCAAGAGAAAACTGTTAGTTGAGTTAAATAGTAGGGTAAAAAGAAATAAACTATTTCTTCAGGAGTAGCTCGAATGGGAATTACTCCAAAAAAAGCATAAGCCAACGGCATTAAGAAAAAGATGAGATTGGGAATACTAGTAAACCAATGTAATAACCCTTCTAGATGGGCTAATCTTTGTAGGGGATTTAACCCAGGAATAGTTAAAGGATTAGAGTTAATAAAAAAAGCTTGTAAAGTTCCCCTTGCCCATCTTAATCTTTGGGTAGCATGAGCGGAAATATTTTCGGCTGCGAGTCCTGCACTAAGTTTTTCATCTAAATATAATAAACGATAACCTTTAGCTGACAAACGAATTCCTGTAAAATAATCTTCGCTCAATGAATCAGTTACAAAACCGCCAATAGCCGCTAAAGCTGTTCGTCTGACAATAAAAGAAGTTCCCGAACAAACTACACTCCCTGCACCATCTTTAATCGGTTGAATTTGACGATAAAATACTTCTTCTTCGGGAGTTAAAATATCTTCCAAACCCAAGTTTCTGGCGATAGGATCGGTGTTATAAAAACTTTGAGGAGTTTGTACTAAAGCTACATTTTTATCTTGAAAAAAACCTAAAGTTCGGAGTAAAAAATTAGTAGTAGGAACAAAATCAGCATCAAAAACTACTATAAATTCTCCTTCAGTTTTAGGGATAGCATGATTCAAATTTCCAGCTTTAGCATGGTTATTATTAGGACGAGTTAAATATTTACAACCCAATTCTACTGCTAATTGTTTAATATTAGCTCTTCTAGTATCATCTAATAAATAAATAGTTTTAGGTTCATATTCTATGGCTTGGCATCCAATAACTGTGCGTCTTAAAATAAATTCTGGCTCATCATAACTGGGAATTAAAATTGCTACGGTGGGGTTAAAATTACCATTGGCTACTGCTATTGAAGCTCTATCTGCTTCTCGCTGTCGATTTTTAACTTTTAGCATTAAAAATAGTTGCAAACTACTGCTAAATAAAGTGAATAATTCTAGGACAAATAATACTAGACTAAAAATACTATTAGTTCGATCATTAAAATTTAAAGTTGACAGCGATCGCCAAAGTAAATAACGAAGAGTTAAACCTAATAAAATTACGATAACTGCTATTCTTGCCCAACCTAGAGGCTGAGGATATAGTTTAGTAATAATTGTACTAAGAATAAATAATAGAATTGTAGGAAATAAAATAAATCTACTCATACCCATAGGAGCTTCAATCCACATGGGGGGATGTTCTTGAAGCAGATTGAAGTAAGCTAAAACTCCTTCAATATCCCCAGTATTTATTGCCCACAATGTCACTAAAAAAGCTGTGAAGAAAGATGCTAATAATAGAAAGAAAATAGCAGTTTGCGGTTTTAATCTATGATTATTTTGCTGCCGAGCCTGATTTGACTGCATAAATTAATTATTGCTTGAGTACATATCATTAGTAGATAATTATTAGGCTGTGGGATTGCTGAAAGTTTAAATATTTTTAAGAATTAGATTAATAAAACCTGAAAATTAAGTATTTAGGCATAATTATTTACACATTGATAATTCCTGATTGCCTGTTCCGATGCCCTAAAGGATTCGCATAAGAGAGGCTCCCAGCTAGGGAGCCTCTCTACACGCGCAAGCGACTGCCGTAAGGCTCGCCGTGTTGCACGACTACTTATTAGAACCGCCATAAACCCATTAACGAGGAGCATAAATCTGAAACCGGGCAACTCCTAAAGATGCTTCACGAACATTTTCTCCATCAGGAAAACCTGTAACTCTTAATTGATATATACCATCAATAGGATTTCGGCGAGTACGAAGACCAATAGTAATAGTTTTACCTGGGGAAATTGGTTGGTCTAAGCTTACTACGATGGTGCGGGTATCCCGATTATTTTCGAGTAAAGAGAGGGACAATTCTGAGCCTCGATTTTTTCTTGTTCCTTCAAAGCCACTAGTTTTATGAATATCTTTGCCTAAAAAGTCACTACCGCTAGTTTGAGTCAACTGAATCTGTTTGAGGGGTCTTCCTGCATTTTCAGGAACATTGATCGTGAAATAATAAGTACTTGGAATACGAGCATATTTTTGAGTGGTAGTAGAATCAATTAAGCGAGGCACCCCAACAAAAGCAACTAGTTTTGAAGACGGGGAAGAAGATAAAGGAAGAGTCGGGGAAGAATTAGATTCGGTCTCAGGTGAGGGAGTGGATGGAAGAGAAACAGCCACAGATCCTGTTAAATCAATTCCCATTCTGCGAGATAATTTCTCTACTGTATTAATAGGGATACCGTATAAAGAAGGTGAACCAGTACGGGGTTCTAATTCTGTTTGCCCATAAATACCAATTAAAACACCATTGTTATCAAAAACAGGACTACCACTCATGCCTGAAATAGCTTCTCCACTATATATTAGTTCGTAGCCGTCTTGATTTGGAGGGGCAAGAAAACCAATCAGATTACCCGTATAAAAACGATAAGTCGGACTTCCTACTAAGGCAGGATAACCAGCAAAATAAACGCTTTGTCCTTCTGTTAAATATTGAGAATTACCCCGTTGAGCAACATCATAACGCTTACTACTACTGAAATAGAGAACTGCTAAATCGGCTCCTATAAGTTGTTGCTTTTTAATTACGGAATGGGATTGACCATCGAAAGTTTGAATTGTATAGTTTCCTGGTTGCTCGACTACGTGCCAGTTAGTCACAACCATATAGCTATTGTTCTGACGAGCAATAATTACTCCTGAACCATTAGCATTTCCTTTAATCCGCACTGCAATTTCCTTTGCCTTGCGGTTGATTTCCACAGGAGACAGACAAATGGCTATTTGAGGTACCATGACGACTGTTGTCATAACCATTATTGTTGTTGAAATCAGGAAACGATTAACCATTATGCAAAGGGCTATACTTTAGGACAAATATCAACCATCAATAAAATATATTCACTCTTAAATTGTTGCATAGGATTTCCGATTGCTATAGTATTTCTTTTTATAGTTTAGCGGTCTGCGAAAGCAAGCTCTCCTTGGTCGCAAAATCACCAATTTTCCCAAGGATTTTTAATTACTGGTTTGTTGCTATCGGATGAATTATCATTTTCTGGAGTAACAGGGGGATTGGGAGAAACTCTTTCGTTTATAGGAAAGCTATCATTGGAATCATCGGCTTGATTGGCAATAACAGGACTTGCTGCTAAATACTTATCGATATCAATCATTTCTTTGAAAGAGTTTTGTTGATCTCTAACTCTGGTGATTGCACGCTCTATTCCCCTGCCCGATAAATTGATTCCCCCACCACTTTGTCTAGCAGCTAAATTAAATAAATCTCGTAATACTTTTTGAGGATTGTCATTAGGTTTTAAGGTAATCAACAAACCATTAGATTTACAATTACCAGATTTGTCCGAAACACAAATAATTTTGTATCTGTTCATAATACCAGTAGATATGTAGCGGAGATTTTTTCGATCAGAATGCTGCTGAAATCTTCTACTTACTTCCTGACAGCGACGCTGTGGGGTATAACCACTACCAGAAAAATACTTTTCTTTCCAGACAATTAACTCAATAACTCCTCGACTAGTATAGGCTAAAGTTGCTGGATGACCATTACGCTCTGTACAGCGATATTCTACTGATGGTTTACTTAATTGTTTATTAGTTGTTTGTAATGAATTAGCTACAGTAGTAGGACTACAGAATAACCAGCTTAGGAGAGCTGTTGAACCCAAAAATAGCTTGGTAAATAAAAAACTTTTCATCAAATATTTCCTTCATATTTGCTCAGTATATATACGTTTTCTGATTAGAGTTGATGCGTATTTGTAATTTATCTGACTGGGATTGGGAATTTGTAGCGATCGCAAATCTTAATCAAAAATAAAATAATTTAACTTTCAAAATAATCACTTCCATGATTCAGGCTTAAATATTTACCCTAGCTATTGTTTAAGCTTGTTTCCCAGGAGGATTGTGATAATTTTTGCTACAAAATTGTATCTTTGACACTTTGCATTGGACTGTCTATCACTATCCTTAATATATAAGGATAGGCTGATTTTTTCAATAAAAATCATAACTCTTGATAGATGGATTCAGTTGGGCTTATTGAGAAGAAGATAGATTCAGAAGTACAATACTTAATATTAGGTTATATACCAGAATATTTTATTGTTTGGAGAACTCATTAAAAATACCTGTTCATAAACCCTAATTAAACTAAGCATTTGGACAAAATATTTTCTTAGTCAAGGTAAGTAATAGGGAATAGTGAACGGGCAACAGAGAAAACTAAATGTGTCATTAATTCCGTCTAAATACTTACTAAAAAAATGTCTAATAGTTATGATAATTCTTCAGATTCATCTAATCTCAAACCTAAAGAGACACTAGTTGAACCTAAATTGTCTAATCCCCAACCAAAAGAAATGGAGGATGAGCAGAGTTTAAATACTTCTCGATTCAAAAAGACGGTAGTTGAATCTAAATCTAATGAGATTAAACCTTCTCGAACTCCTTTTGCTAGACAAGACCCCTTAGAGGGAAAAACTATTGGAGATAATAACCGCTATCTTTTACAAACTTTACTAGGCAAAGGAGGAATGAGTAAAGTTTATCGAGCTTTAGATACTAAATTTGAAGACCGTATCGTAGCAGTTAAATTAATGACCAATTATGCTGCTGCCAATAATCAACATCTAATTAAAAGATTTATGGGAGAAGTAAAGGCTATTTCCAAGCTGAAACATCCTAATATTATTCAAATTTTAGATTATGGTGTTACTCCTAATGAAGCTCCTTTTGATGGTTCACCATTTTATGTAATGGAGTATTTTGCAGGTCAGACTTTAGAGAGTTTATTAATCGAACAAAAGAACCTAACTTCAGATTCTATTATCAATATTATTTCTCAAGTTTGTGCAGGACTAAAAGAAGCTCATCAAAAAGGAATTGTCCATCGAGATTTGAAGCCTCAAAATATCTTTTTAGTTGCTGGTGGCGTTTTGGGTAAAATTGTCAAAATCATCGATTTTGGAATTGCAAAAAATATTGGTTCTGATCAGGAAGATCAGACTAAATTAACTCAAGATGGAGCTTTTATTGGTACATATCGTTATGCTTCTCCTGAACAATGTCGGGGATTACCAAATATAGATCAGAGAACTGATATTTATAGTTTGGGAGTGATTTTATATGAAGCTATTTCTGGAAAAAATCCTTATAATTTAGATGAAAAATTTAGTACTTCTCAAGCAGATTGGATTGCCTGTCATATTAAAGTTCCTCCTAAACCATTAAAGCAACAGACAGGTTGTGCAAATATACCAAATGAATTAGAAAATCTGGTTATGAAGTGTTTGGCAAAGTCTCCTCAAGAGCGATTCTTGGATATGGGAGAATTACAAGATGCTTTGGCTAATAGTTTGACTCTGAAAGCAGGACAAAATAATGCTCTCGATCTAGATAATAGTTATAACCTAGATGAAAAAATTAGTTCTTCAGAACCCGAAAAAGTGATTCAAGCAATCCCATCTAAGACAATCGAAGAAAAACCTAGTGAGTCAACAAAAATTCTAGAGGTTGTATCAAATTCAAGTAGTGATCGACCTAAAGAAACTTTAGTTGAACCAGACTCAAAACAAGAATCGAAAAAAAATGTTACCAATAATCTTCATAGTTCTGAGTTAAAAAATAATAAAAGTACATTTTCTATCCGTAATTTAGCTGGTATAGCTGTTATTTTAACTGGCTTAGTAGGGACAGGAATATATTTTCTGGTTCCTAACCAAAAAACTGCTAGTAATAATTCTCAACCAACTACAGTAAATGTAGATGATAAAGCTAAAAATAATCTGGTTCTACTCCTAGATAAATTGAAATCTCAATATAATCAAGGAAACTACGAAGAATGTTATCAATCAGCTTTAAGCAATCCCAATCAAGACAATATTAAAGTTCGGGAATTGTTGGGTAAATGTGGTTTAGAAGTAGCAAAAATTAAGGCTCAAGCTAATAGTTACATCGGCGCGATCGCAATTGCACAAAAAATACCTAATACCGTGCCTAATTATCAAGAAATACAAGCAAATATTGATATTTGGTCAGGAAAAATTTTGGACTATGCTAATACAGTTTATAAAAAACAAGGTATTGAAAAAGCAATTGAAATAACTAATAATATTCCTGAAAATAGTAGTGTAAAGCCTAAAGTTAAGTACTTAATCTTGAAATGGCAACAAACAGACCAAGAATATCAAGGTATTATTCAATTTGGAGAACAATTACTGACTGAAAAAGCCTGGTATGTTGCCAAACAAGAAGTAGAAAAAATACCATCTGATTTTGAATTTTGGCAGAATAAAGCCCAACCAATTTTAGATCGAGCAAATCAGGGAATTAAAACTTACAAACCACCAGTAAGAACAGTACCAAAAACCACAACTCATCCTACTTCAAGTCCAGCCAATAACCGACAGCCCAACATAAATACACAACCTAAAAAAGTTATTGAATGTAAAGATGGTGATCTTTTTAATTGTCGTTAAATAATTGTTAGTGCTGTGCAGAAAGCTTGTTATCTGTTTCTTCTTGTTTCACCTCTATTTTTCCTACCTTCTTGGACTAAGATAAATCAAATTCATTATTCTTCACAGCAATATTTTGCTCAAGATCAAGTTGAAGAATATGCTGAATCAATTACGGTGCGAGTATTTCCTGAAAATAGCAATAATGATATTGGTGGTTCTGGGGTTTTAGTGTATCGAACCGACGATCAATATACTATAGTCACTAATTATCATGTAATTGCCCAAAGCAATCTCCAAAAAGACGAATTAACTAATAATAATGCTTATCAGATTCAGACTTTTGATCGTAAGATTCATACTGCTAAGATTATCTATATTCCTAAGTCTGATCAAGATAATGATATAGCTTTTTTAAGCTTCACTACTAGCGATCGCATTTATCCTGTAGCAACTTTGAAATCAGATCTTGCTATTGCAAAGGAAACAGCAGTAATCGCAGGAGGGTTTCCCTTTGGTAATGATCTCAAACAGTCTCAAACTTTTCAGGTTACAAAAGGTAAAATCACTGAAGTCTTAGAGCGTCCTTTCATCGGTGGCTATCAAATTGGCTATACGAACTCTGTGGTGAAGGGAATGAGCGGAGGACCAGTCTTAAATTACAATCAGGAATTAATCGGAATTAATGGTATGGGGCAATATCCCTTGTTTGGGAATCCCTATACTTTTGAAGATGGTTCAACTATCCCTGATAGGAAATGGGAAGACTTTAATCAATTGAGCTGGGCTGTGCCAATTAGAATTATTAAAGATATTAAACAAAAAAATCGCTTCTAATCATTAAAAATCAAGCCGTAGGGGTTGTTGTTTTAATTAAGTTACAGTCTTTATTAATCGCTAATTACAAATTGTGTCCTTCTTTTTGAGATGATTATACTTAAGTCTAAATTTGATAGCGATTAAATTAATAATATAGAACAATTACAATTCAACTTATAGTCTGTAGTGGGGTGGAGGTAGAACATATAACTATTGGTTTCGTTGTTCGTCTTATGGAGAATGTGATAAATTCCATCAACTGCTACCCTACTGGACAACTGTAATAAAAAGTTTCTTTTGATGAGTTATCTTTAGTGGGTTGTTTACGTTTCAGTTATGATTAGCCTTGAGACAAAATTCTTATTGGATCAAGTTATCGGCTGCGAAAGTAATTAATCATTGGGTAATTTTAATGCTTAACAGTAATATTGGTTTCAGACTTGGTAAATCGGCTGGATTTATATTGTGTGCGATTAGTATATATGGAATCATGATTGATCGCGTTGATGCTAAGAGTTACCTAAATTTAGCCCAGAGCAATGGGAATATTAATTCGACAGAAATTAAAATTTTCTGTAGTACTGTTGTTGAAGCTGAAGATATTAAACAATCTTTCCCTCAGTTAACAATTGAAACAGAATTATTAGCTGATTTAGACTTAGAAGGTAGTGAAGCAATTGCTACAACTTGTCCTGATGCCAAGAAAGTATTTATTGTTAAAGCTAGTGATGAAGATGGTTTTATTGTTGATAGAAACCAAATTATTGAAACTATAACTAAATTTTATATTCAAGAAGGATATATCAACTCTCGCGCTATTCCCTACGGCGACCAAGATATTCTCATAGACGAAGGAAAAGTAGATGTAATTGTGGAGGGGTCAAACCGAATCAAAAAATACGTCAGAAACCGCATTACTCCTGCTGCTAATCCTTTCAATACTAAAGATATTGAAGATCGTTTACGGTTGTTACAAAACGATCCTTTAATTGACAATATCGAAGCAACTCTTAGACCCAATGAAGAAACTAACACGTCAGAATTGATTGTTAATGTTACAGCAGCTAAACTTTTATTTGGTAATGTGGGGGTTGACAATTTTTCCCCTCCCAGTGTGGGTCCTGAAAAACTTAATTTTGATTTAGGGTTTCGTAACTTAACAGGAATTGGCGATACATTTGCGATCGCATATAAACCGAGAATTGAGGCTTTTAATGGTACCTATAACCTAGACTTTAATTATCAAGCACCATTAAACAGTAAGAATGGTACCCTAAATTTAAGAGCTGCCATTGATCGTAATAAAATTATCAACCAGATTGGAGATGCTTTCGATATTACTGGACAATCGGAGAGGTACAGTCTCAATTATCGTCAACCTGTGATTTTGAATCCTCGTCAAGAATTGGCTTTATCCGTTGGCTTTACTTACAGAGATGGTCAGACTTTTCTCCTCCAAGATGGTTTTCCCTTTGGTGTGGGTCCTGATGAAGACGGTGTTAGTCGCACCAGCGTCTTGAACTTTGGACAAGACTACACCCTTAGAGACAGCGCTGGTGCCTGGGGTTTTCGCTCCCTATTTCGGGTGGGGCTAGATATATTTGATGCTACAGACAATGAGGTTCCTGATGAAAATGGGGACTACCCTCCTGATGGTCAATTTTTTAGTTGGTTGGCTCAGACCCAAAGGGTGCAAGTTCTTAATCAGAATAACTTTTTAATTATTCAAGCAGATATACAGTTAACACCTCATAGTTTACTCGCTTCAGAACAATTTTCCATTGGTGGTGGTCAATCAGTTAGAGGTTATAGACAAAATGTTCGTTCTGGGGATAATGGCATTCGTTTTCTAATTGAAGATCGAATTACCCTAGCTAGAAATGATGCAGAAGATTCAGTCTTTGTTGTTGCACCATTCTTTAACCTTGGAGCGGTATGGAACGTAGCAAATAACCCTAATCAAGTGCCAGATCAAAACTTCATTGCTGCTTTAGGGTTAGGTTTATTATGGCAACCAGTAGAAGGATTAAACTTAAGGGTTGACTATGCACCTCCATTGATCGACTTAAGAGATCGCGGGAATAATGTTCAAGATGATGGGCTAAATTTTAGCGTCAACTATTCTTTTTAGTTGATGTGTTTGTTAGGGTGGGCATTCCCTAGAGTGTTATTAATATTTTAGAAATCGACGAAACATCTGGTAAATTAACTAAAGTTGGCGAGTGAACCCGCGTTATTTGCTAAAGGATTCCCTAGGGTCTTATCCACAGGTTGATCCTTTAGGACGAAGGGGTATCTTTTAGGACGGCGACAGCCCCTTGGGAATGCACGAGTCGTGACAAAAAAATATATTTAGTTGTCATTGATTAATCTGGATGCACATTGCTTGGTTGGGAAAAAAATCACCCTTTTGCGGAAACGTTACTTATGGTCGAGAAATTACGAATGCTTTATTAGAGAGACAACATCGAGTTAGTTTTCTTCATTTTGCACAAGGGGAAACTGGGCACCAGAATGGAAATAATGGTTCAGAAATAACTCTGCCTTTTATTTACAAGTCCCAAGTTTATACTATTCCAACTCTCAAGGCGAGTAAGGTTTTAATGGGATCGCTACAAAAATTAAATCCAGATTTAGTTCATGCGTCCCTAACTCTATCACCCTTAGATTTTCTTTTGCCAGAAATTTGTCAAGAACTCAACATTCCCCTAGTTGCTACTTTTCATCCTCCCTTTGACAGCAAGATCCGCAATCTCAAATCTAGTACCCAATACTTAACTTATCAACTCTACGCCCCTTTTCTGTCCCATTACGACTCTACTATCGTTTTTAGTGAAATACAACGGGATTTGCTGGTAAAACTGGGAGTAACCCAGGAAAAAATCGCTATTATTCCCAACGGAGTTGATACAGAAAAGTATTCTCCAGGCTATTCCAATCTTAAATATCAGCTACAAACCAAAAAACTCTTTGTCTATCAAGGGCGTATTGCTACAGAAAAAAACGTCGAAGCTCTCCTCAAAGCCTGGAAATATTCAGCAATGGGAGATGATAGTAAATTACTAATTGTGGGAGATGGGCATTTAAGAGCATCCCTACAGCCTTATTATGGCAAGGAACATAATATTATTTGGTTTGGGTTTGTCGCCGAAGAAGCACGACGTATTGATATCCTCAGAGCAGCAGATGTGTTTATTCTCCCTTCTTTAGTAGAAGGTTTATCCATTTCTCTACTAGAAGCAATGGCTTGTAGGGTAGCTTGTATCGCTACTGATGCTGGGGCAGATGGGGAAGTTTTGGATCGTGGTGCTGGGATTGTTTTAGATACTCAAGGTGTAACTACTCAACTCAAAACCCTATTACCATTATTTCGAGATCAACCAGAAATAGCGAGTTTATTAGGTCAAAAAGCCAGACAAAGAGTTTTAGAACGTTATACTCTAAGTCAAAATATTACCCTTTTAGAACAACTTTACTCTAAAGTACTGTTACAAAAGGAAATGTTAAGACGATGATTTGATTCATCGTTGATTGTTAAATATTAATTGCCAGCCACAAATTTTCAGGGCGATCGCATTTTTGAGGTTGTTTATCAGTTTGAATTCAACAAAAACTCAAATCTAAAGAAAACCTTAAGATGCCACCAATTACTTGTTACATTACTACACAAAAGTATATGATCACTCATAATTGTATAAAAGCTGTCAGTCGTCCACTATAAAAAGACTGATGTATAAAACCTATTAATTAATGGCACTTAAATCGATATGATTTGAGTGCCATATTATATGAACAACTTTATCGAATCAAAATATAGAACAGAGATGAACAACAGTGAAATATTGATATTAATTTTGATCAGCAGTACTTGTTTAGGGTTTCTCACCTTTGCTTGTTCTTGTACAGGATTAATTCCTTGAAGAGCTTAGATCAAATCTTATGAAGATAACAGTTACAACTTTTACGATCCATAAAAAATTTGCTTTACAAATTAGTCGTGGTACAACTAGTCAAACTACTAATATTTGGTTAAAAATTGCATCTGACGGCGTAGAAGGATGGGGAGAAGCGACACCTTTTTCTATAGGGCAAAATCGAAAAGTTAGCACCGAACAACTAGTGCAAGAAATCGTATCAGCTATTCCTCACTTAGAAAGTTTCCATCCTCTACAAAGACAAGAAATTAATTTAAAATTAGAGCAATTATCCTTATCATCTGGTGCTAAAGCTGCTATTAATATAGCATTGCATGATTGGTTAGGAAAAAAAGCTGGCTTATCTTTATGGCAATTATGGGGTTTAGATATCAACAAAATTCAACCTATATCTGTAACTGTGGGAATTAATACTCCTGAAGCTGCAATTGAAAGAGTACAAGCTTGGCAAGATACAATTACTGTCAAAATATTAAAGCTAAAATTAGGAAATCCTTTAGGGATTGCAGCAGATAAAGCTATGGTAGAAGCTGTAAAATCTATGGCTCCAGAGGTCAAATTGACAGTAGATGCTAATGGAGGATGGAGTTTACAAGATGCGATCGCGATGTCAGAATGGTTAAGTAATCTAGGAGTAGAATATATCGAACAACCTTTAGCTGTGGGAGAAGAACATCAGCTTAAAACTTTATCTAATAATTCTCCATTACCAATTTTTGTGGATGAAAGTTGTTTTACCAGTAAAGATATTCCCCAGTTAGCTGATTCTGTAGCAGGGGTTAATTTAAAAATTATGAAAACTGGTGGTTTAACTGAAGCAATTAAAGCAATTAATGTTGCTAAAGCTTGTAATTTAAAAGTAATGTTTGGTTGCTATTCTGATAGTAGTTTAGCCAATACTGCAATGGCACATCTTTCTCCCTTGGCTGATTATTTAGATTTAGACAGTCATCTCAATTTGCTAGATGATCCTTTTAGCGGTGCAATAATTGAAGATGGCAGACTATTACCTAATAATAAACCTGGTTTGGGTGTTTCCCAATAAGGAGATGGACAAAGGCAATAGAAATTCTAATTTAAATCATCTTAAAAAATAGACTTTATTTTTATATGTGTTGAGATCGCCAATTTACCAGTCTAAATTACTTTAGCTTGAGAATAGGAGTACATTATGGTCGTTCATAACTTCTTTGAAAGCCTTGTGCTAAATAAAATAGATTTGCTTCGGTGTTATTTGTTCTTAAATTCAACCAATCAAAGTTTTGTTTGGCTATTTGTATAATTTCCTTAATTAACTTACTACCAACTCCTTGCCTTCTTTTTGATGATAAGACATAAAGATGACGCACTCTACTTAGTCCTGAAACACGATAATAAGGATCGATATTTAAACCACATATACCAACAGGTTGATGATTATCTTTTGCTAAAAGAAGAATCTCACCTGATTTATTAAAACAATTAATCTTTGCCATCCATTCATCAACAAGCAGTTGGACAAAAGAAAAACCGCCCTTTTGACTGTCTTGAACTAATGGTTTCAATTCCCTAACAGAAAGTTCTTTAATATGATTAATTTCGATAGTCACTTCTATTAATATCTGTTTAATATCTTTAGTCTTACAATTTAAAATACGATATTATCCTTAATTTTTATGGTATTTCTAACTCCTAAAACCCGTGTTGCGATCCTGCTGCATGAAGGGATTCATGGTGTTCATGGTAAAACAGGATTAGCGTTTTTACGCTACAGTGACACTTCTATAGTGGCAGTCATTGATTATCAAGCAAAAGGACAATCTTTAGTAGAAGTCACTAAAATCCCCCATCCTATACCCATAGTTGGTAATGTAGCAGAAGCTCTGTCCTATAAACCTGAAGTTTTGTTAATTGGTATTGCTCCTTCAGGGGGTGCATTACCTACGGAATGGTGGCAAGATATTGAAGATGCGATCGCATCTGGGTTATCTTTGGTTAATGGCTTACATACTCCCATTGCTCCTAAATTCCCTGAACTACAGCCAAAACAATGGATTTGGGATATTCGCCAACAGCCTGAAGGCTTAGGTATTGGAGAAGGTAAAGCCCGATTTCTGGCTTGTAAAAGAGTCTTAACTGTAGGGACAGATATGGCAGTGGGCAAAATGTCTACCAGTCTTGAACTGCACCGCCTAGCGTTAAAAAGAGGTATAAATAGCCAATTTTTAGCTACTGGACAGGGAGGAATCGCTATATCTGGGAAAGGAATACCTTTAGATGCGATCAAGGTTGATTTTGCTGCTGGTGCTGTGGAAAAAATCGCTTTAGAGTTAGGGCAAAACTGCGAGCTGTTAATTGTAGAAGGACAAGGCTCTTTATTACATCCTGGCTCTACTGCTATCCTGCCTCTGATTCGTGGTAGTCAACCCACAAGTTTAATTTTGGTGCATCGAGCTGGGCAAAAGCATATTAAAGATTTGCCCTCTGTCCTAATTCCTCCCTTACCTGAAGTAGTGCAATTATATGAAACAGTAGCCAGCGCAGGGGGGACGTTTGGGGAAGTTAAAGTCCAGGGCATATCCCTGAATACTTTTCATCTGGATGGGGAATTAGCCCAAAAAGCGATCGCTGAAGTGTCAGCTATTACAGGACTTCCCTGCACCGATCCAGTCCGATTTGGTGCAGAACCACTATTATCTAAATGCTTATAACCTTTTTCTCTAAAGATGGGCGTTTCTTCCCCTCTCATTAAGCAAAGAAAGCTGCAATCCAAAACAGGCTATCTACTACTAAAGTACTGAGAACAGCACCACCGAAAGCCCACCAATATAAATGTTCTTTTTGTAGAGAATATAAACTGATGCCTAATAGTAAGTTTACCAGTACAATCGCCCAGCTAATGCCCCAAGGGGTTTGCATCTGTGCCAAAGCGGACTTAAAAATGGGAGAAGCCAAAGCAGGATCTACTTCCATCAATTTCCGCCAGTAAGGGATTAAGCTAGTCAGATAAAAGTATAAATCCGTAACTGCTGTACCTAATAGAGAACCCAAATAAAAATAGTTACCTATCTTACCCCAACCGCGCCAGAGACACCACAAAGCAAAAGGTACACCAATTGACTCTACAGGAATATGAATCAAAGGTTCCCAACGCAGCCAACCCCAGTAAATTGAACCAGCTAACCAACTCCAACTAAAACCTAGAATAATATCTCCCCACCAGCGAGTTTGAGGACGTTTATATAACCACCAACCCAGTACAATCCAAAATAGAGTTAAAAATAAACTTATCCAGGGAAATAGCCTAACAATAGGTGCTTGAAAGAATACGGGGACAGAAACCAGAAAGGAAGCTGCACCAAAAACCCACCAAGCTTTTCCTTCTTGATTAGGTATTAGGGGTAGATTGAGAACCGTATCTGGAGATTGAGGGGAACAGTTAGAGGATGAAGATGTCACAGTATATATTCTTTGAGTATGAGAGTTGGAAAAAAACTATTTTAATTTTTGTTACTTATCTTTACCTGAATAAAATACCATTATCAATCGTCAATTATCAATAGCCACCAGTGGGAATGGAAGCAATTAACTGACGGGTGTATTCGGTTTGGGGATTTTGATAGATTGATTCTGCTGTATCTATTTCCTCAATTTTGCCTTGATTCATGACCACAATGCGATCGCTCATGAATTTAACCACACTTAAGTCATGGGAAATAAAGATATAGGTTAAGCCAAACTCCTCTTGTAATTCTTTAAGTAAATTTAATACTTGTGCTTGTACAGAAACATCCAAAGCAGAAACGGATTCATCACAGATGATAAATTGGGGCTGTAAAGCTAAAGCCCGCGCAATACATATCCTTTGTCTTTGTCCCCCCGAAAATTCATGGGGATAGCGATCGCAGACATCGGGACTTAAACCCACCCTTTCGAGTAAGTAAGCTACCCTTTCCCTGCGCTTACGTCTGTTTCCTCCTACCTTGTGAACTACCATTGGTTCTGCGATCGCTTTTCCGACAGTCATTCTGGGGTTTAGGGAGTTATAAGGATTTTGAAAAATAATTTGCATTTCTCGTTTCAGAGAGCGTAATTTGCGATCTCCTGGAAGAAGATTGGCAATATTTTCACCGCGAAACAAAATTTTGCCCCCCAGAGCAGGAATCAGACCTAATATAGTTCTTGCTAGGGTAGATTTGCCACATCCAGACTCTCCTACTAAACCCAAAGTTTCCCCAGGATAAACTTCAAAAGAAACATCCCGCACCGCCATAAAATACTTTTGAGTATTGCCAAACATCCCTTTTTGGGGGAATCCTACTTCCAGATTTTGAACCGCAACTAAAGGGGACTTATTCAGTAAATTAGCTAATCTAGTTTCTTGCTCTGCTTCGGTAACGATTGCAGCGTTTATACTCTCAAAATCAGCTTTTTTTTCGGTAATAACTAGTGTTCCTGATTCATCTGTGCCTACTTCCATAAAATCTGCTACTGTAGGCAAAATTTGCAACTTCCGATCCAAACTAGGACGACAAGCCAATAATCCCTTAGTGTAGGGATGGTTCGGACTATTAAAGATAGTTTCAATGTTTCCTGCTTCCACAACTTTTCCCCGATACATCACCACCACTCGATCTACTAACTCGGCAATCACTCCCAGATCATGGGTAATAAAAATGAGGGACATTCCTCGCTTACTACATAACTCCCGCAACAAGTCCAAAATGGTAGCTTGTACCGTAACATCTAACGCTGTAGTAGGCTCATCCGCAATTAATACCCTGGGATTACAAGAAATAGCCATAGCAATAGTTACTCTCTGTAACTGTCCCCCAGAAAGTTCATGGGGATAGCGTTTCAGCATGGCTCGTTTTTGCTGATTGATCTGGCGGGTAATAACTTTATCGCTAGTTTCTTTCGTGTCTGAGATATACTTCTCTCGCAACTCCTGATCGCTCGCCAGTAACTTAACTTCTTGTAACAATGCGATCGCTTTTCTTTCCGCCTCTATTTTCGAGACATTCTGATGTAACAAAATTGCTTCAGTAAGCTGAAACCCAATATTATAAACTGGGTTTAAGGCACTCATTGGCTCTTGAAAGATCATGGCAATTTCTCCTCCACGATACTTTCGACGGTTTTCCTCACTCAAATTTACTAAATTAATTGCAGGTTCATCCTGGGGTTGAAACCAAATTTCTCCTTGGGTAATTTTTCCTGGAGTAGAAATTAAACCAATAATCCCAAGAGATGTAACGGATTTCCCTGAGCCAGATTCCCCCACAATTCCCAGTTTTTCCCCTTGTTTAAGTTCTAAGCTCAGATTATCTACTGCTACTATGGGGTTTTCATCAGTGCTAAATTTTACTTGTAGGTTACGAACATCTAAAACTACGGGTTTTGCCATAAGACTATTTTATTGATCGTGAAGTAAATATAAGAGAAGTAGGCTAAACAGTTACAATGTTAGATAACAAAGTAATATCTCAAGCCTATGAAAGATAACGCTACTGAACAAGAGAATTCTACAAAAAAAGTAGAGGTCTCGATTCATCTAGACTCAGAAGTTCTAGAACAGTTGCAGCATTTGACCAATAATCCTAGCAAAACCATTGAGGTTGCCATCAAACAATGGCTCAAAGGGGAAAGAGAAGCTAGTAGTGACTTAACTAGGACTTTTAGTCGTAACCCACCCCTCCCCCCCAGAGGAGAATGGAACGATTAAATATTTAAATTTAGAGCAAATCAGTATTTTTTAAACATCCTCTAGATTCAAAGCACTCTTTTATGATCAATATCTATGGAGAGTGTTTAAATATACCTAGATGCAATATTGATAGGTTATAGTTTCAGGGAAGAGGTTAAACTTTTGACCCCGTCCCAAAGGCTCTCTAACCCTAAAGGGTATATGCCCTAAAGGATTCCTTTCAGTCTTATCCGAAGGTGTTATCCACAGGTGTACCCTTTAGGGATCCTCTAGGACGAAGCGGTATCCTTCAGGACACCTTCGGACATTGTCCCCTTGAGGTATAACCGCTTCACAGAAGAGACGCTCTCGGTTAGAGAGTTATGTGATCGCGGTGTTAATTTACCTTTAACGAAAACCTAATTAACCTAACCCATGTCTATTGGACTGAATTCAGAGCTTAGTAATAATCAAACCGCTCCCACGGAAAGCAAATCTCTCAGTTTGCATAACCTAGGAGCGGAATTAGTTTTTACTCAAAAGCATTCTGGTCAGTATCTTTCTTTTTGGTGGGAAAAGGCTGAGGAATATGGCTTGAATGCTCAAGAAATAGTTGGCTCTTTCTACAAAGATACTTTTACCCCTTTAGATCAAGAAGGTTACATTACTAAGATCAGAAGAGTCTTAAAACGCAGAATTCCCGAGCAATGTTATTGTCTGTTCCAATATCAAGAACAATCCTTACCCTTAGAACTAGTTATTAGTCCCATTTTACCCGCTACAGGACAAGCAACGACCGTTATGGTTATGGGACATCTACTAGAAGAAACTCAGATGTTTCCCTTGAGTAAGGCTAATTCTCCTATTCCGATCTATAGCTATCAAAAAGTTCTGACTCAGATAGCTCGCAAAATCAGACGCAGTCTTAATTTAGAAACAATTTGGCAACAAACTGTTGATAGTCTGGGTGAAGTGTTTTCCGTAAGTCGGTGTTTAATTTTGTCCCATGATCTGACCCCTCACAAACTCAAGGTACAAGCAGAATATCATCAACCAGAATTGTCTTCAATTTTGGGTTCTACCTTTGACTGGCAAAGAGAGCCTTATTTTGAACAAGCTCTCAGTTGTAATCACCCTATTGCTGTTGATCGCCTGGTTTCAGATTCCTCCGATTCTAAGTCTATTTTGGTCGCATCAACTTGTTATAATAACGAAAGTAACGCGATCGTTTGTCTTCAGCAGTGCGATCGCTATCGTAATTGGACAACGGCAGAAATTGAGTTAATTAGAGAATTAGCCGAACACGTAGGAACAGCGATCGCTCATGCCAAACTTTATCAGGAACTAGAACTAGCTAGCATCCAAGCAGAGGAAGCAAATCGCCTCAAGAGTGACTTTTTAGCTAACACCTCCCATGAGCTACGTACTCCTCTTAATGGCATTATTGGATTTCTCAAACTGTTACTAGAAGGAATGGCAGATAATCCCGAAGAACAGCGAGAATTTATCCAAGAAGCTTATAAATCCTCCATACATCTATTAAATCTGATCAACGATATTCTGGATATTGCCAAAATTGAAGCAGGCAAAATGGAGTTAGAGTTGACAGAAGTTGAATTACAGGATCTGTTTCAGGATGTAGATAATTTAATTCGCACTCAAGCCGAACACAAACACCTTAGTTTTCAGATTAAATATCCTGAGACTCTCACTCCTCTAAGTATTTATGGGAACTATCAAAGATTATTACAAATTATGCTCAATCTTGTGGGTAATGCGGTTAAATTTACCCATGAAGGAGGCATCGTAATCAGTGCGGAAGTAATCCCTAAAAAATCCCTGGGCAAATCACAACAGTTTCCTGGCATGGTAAAAATTAGTGTAGCTGATACAGGAATTGGAGTATCTCTTGAAAAACAGGACAAATTATTTGAAAATTTCTTTCAAGTGGATGGCTCTCGTACTAAATCCTATGGTGGAACTGGTTTAGGTTTAGCAATTTCTGAGAAGTTAGTAGAAGCGATGAACGGGACAATGTCGTTTTACAGTATGGGAGAAGGCTTAGGCTCAACCGTAACTTTTACCGTGCCTATCTGTCATCTTCCTGTAATTAAGACAGTTTAATTAATTTATAATTTCTAGTTCTGTTGCTTACGATGCTTTTTCTCTAAGCTATTCTAAGTATGATACCTTTCAGGTTAGAGGAGTGCTCTTTACTTTTGTTTGACTTATGTAAACGTGAGTTCGACAGATTGATTGTATTCTGAGTTAAATTCTTGATTAATAAGAACGAAGCAACAAGCTGTTCCCTATTCCCTCTATCACAACTAGCTAATTTCGTACTCATCGAACTTACGTTGTGTAAAAACCCCAATCTCTATGATCATCAACTAAAATAAAACAAATATATTACAAAGCTCAACAACTAATTTATGAGAATAATTCTGAGAAAAATCTCATAAAGTTTACAAAAGTTAATATGATAGTGTATTGTTATAAATGTAAGGAAATAAATAGTAGTTACTAAAAGTGTTCACTCGATTCATAATGTAACAACCAAAAAGGCAGTAAAAAGCAAGCAGTCTTAACCAAGGGCGAGTCCAGAATTTATATTCCACTAAACCAATGCTAACCTAAGCTCGCCCCTGAATAAGTCAACAAAAAAATTCTCAGAAGTCACTTTTCTGTCCTCTTGATGAAACCACTGACGTAACCCAAAATTTTCCTAGACAACATAGATAATAAACCTACCACTAGCTTATAACAAACCATGAAATCAGCCCAAAAATCTAACGATTTAGTAAGAAGTTATCTCAAAGAAATTGGTCGAGTTCCCCTTCTCACCCACGAAGAAGAAATACTCTATGCCAAAAGAGTGCAAAAAGAAATCGCTTTAACCAAAATTCGTGAATCTCTAACCGAAGAATTGGGAGTAGAACCCACCCAGGAAGAGTGGGCGAAAGCTGCAAACTTATCAGTACAAGAGTTAGAAACCCTGATAGAAGCAGGAGAGGCAGCTAAACGTAAGATGATTGAGGCAAATCTCCGCCTAGTGGTATCCGTCGCCAAAAAATATCTCAAACGCAATCTTGATTTACTAGACTTGATTCAGGAAGGCACTATTGGGATGCAAAGGGGAGTGGAGAAATTTGATCCGACAAAAGGATATCGTTTTTCTACCTATGCTTACTGGTGGATTCGTCAGGCAATCACAAGAGCGATTGCTGAAAAAGGCAGAACCATTCGCCTACCAATTCACATCACAGAAAAACTCAATAAAATCAAGAAAGCCCAAAGAAATCTGGCTCAACAAAAGGGTAGAACTGCCACTATTGCAGAATTAGCAGCTGAACTAGACTTAACTCCCAAACAAGTTAGGGATTATCTAGAAAAATCTCGTCAGCCCATATCTTTAGATGTAAGGGTTGGTGACAACAATGATACAGAATTAGGCGATATGCTAGAGGACTTGGGTCAGTCTCCTGAAGACTACGCTGTCTATTCCTCACTAAAAAGAGATTTAGAAAAATTGATGTCCCATTTAACCCCCCAACAGCGAGAAGTAATATCTCTCAGATTTGGGTTGGGTAATGGCAAACCCTTGACTTTGGCGAAAATTGGTGATTGTCTAAGTATCAGTAGAGAAAGAGTGCGACAAATTGAAAGGGAAGCTCTTACCAGACTACGTAAACAAAAAGTAATCATTCGTGAATACCTAGCTAGTTAAAATTCATT
>JASJDB010000022.1 GCA_030065315.1 Xenococcaceae cyanobacterium MO_167.B52
AAAAATCTATGTTGGCTCGTGCTGCTCAAGAAATTGGTGTTGATATTGACCCTCAATACCATAGCCATATTCAAGGTAAAACTCTCAACAATTTCAATATTCTCTATGATCGCTCTGATGCAGCTATGAGCTAGGAGTTTAATTGATTCAATTACCAAGATTTTTAACTCAAGCAGGGAAACTTGCCAAATCCAATGAACGAAGGGGAAGTTTAACGGACTGAGTCGGCGAGTGACCAAGTCCGTTAAATTTATGAGCATTTATACTGTAGGAAAGATCAGAAGGCTGATTAACAGTTGAAAATATGGGAGTCAGGATTGTATTAGTAGAGCCAGCAGGGGCTTTAAATGTAGGATCGATCGCGAGAGTAATGAAGAATATGGGATTGACAGAGTTGGTATTAGTTAATCCTAAATGCGATCGCATGAGTGAAGAAGCTCTGAGGATGGCGGTACACGCCAAAGATGTGTTAGAGGAGTCTCTGGTAGTAGAAAGTCTTCCTGCTGCTCTAGAAGGCTGCACAAGAGCGATCGCAACAACTGCTAGAACTCGGGGAATTCCCACAAAATTGGAATCACCCCGCACTGCTCTTCCTTGGTTATTAGGGCAAAACCTAAATTCGGCTTTAATCTTTGGTTCTGAAGAAAGAGGATTGAGTAATGAGGAGTTAAACTATGGGCAACGATTTGTCACTATTCCCTCTTCCCCTATTTATCCCTCTCTGAATTTGGCTCAAGCTGTTGCGGTATGTGCCTACGAAATCTATCAAGCGGAACTATCCCAAGAGGCTGAAGAATCTACAGCAAACCCTGATTTGAAACAGCTGATTGTTTCTGAAGATATTGATAGCTTACCAGAGCATAAATCAGAGCCCATAATTAATGCTCCAATCGAAGTATTGGAAGGTTATTATCAAGACTTGAGAACTGTATTGTTAGATATTGGTTATCTTTATCCTCACACAGCGAAAGCTCGTATGGAGAAGTTTCGTCGTTTGTACAATAAAGCCAATTTAACCCAAGAAGAAGTATTTATGTTAAGAGGCATACTTCGCCAAATTAGATGGGCGATCAAGAAAGTTCAATAATTCTTATTACCTAAGCAAAGGAGTCAGAGTGTGAATCAAAACACTAAATCTAGCCATTCTTCCTCCCAATCGAGATCAAAACACCGAAAATCCAAGCGCAAAAAGAGAACTTCTGCATTTAGAAAATTTTTTCTTGCCTTATTTGCTTCAGAAAAGTCCTCATCTAGTAAAAAAGTTCGCCAAAAACGCTCTAGTAGTAGAAAATCTAACCATCAAGAGACTACTAGTCTCAATTCTTCCTCAAAATCTGAGAATCAAAAACTTATTCTCCACAGAAGACGGAAAAGACGCAGGAAAAAATCTGTTTTAAATCTCCCCCTTCCTTTAAAAATTGCCCTAAGTCTTGTGGTGATTATGGTTGGGCTAAGTACGATCTTGGGGTCAACAATTTCTATTGCCAATTCTGTGAGAACTGAAATCAATAGTCAAGTACCTGTTATTCCTGAAAATACAGTCCAAAATCAGGAGGAACTGGAAAAAATGTTTTCTGTTGTGACTTTGGGTAAAGAGATAGACAATCTTAAAACTAAATTACAACAGGTGACTGCTCAATATCCCAAACTACAAGCAGAATTGTTTATTGTAGATCTAACCCAAAAAAACTATGTGACTCTCCAAGGCGGGGAGTCTATTGCTGCTGCTAGTACCATTAAGTTACCAGTCCTAATTGCTTTTTTTCAAGATGTTGATGCAGGAAAAATTCATCTGCAAGAAAAGTTAACTATGACAGAAAAGCTGAAAGCTGGCGGGTCTGGAGGAATGCAGTACCAAAAAACAGGAACTAGATATAGTGCCTTATACACTGCTACTCAAATGATGGTGACAAGCGATAATAGTGCAACCAATATGATTATCCAGCGTTTGGGGGGACAAGAAAAGCTCAATCAACGTTTTGCTGATTGGGGATTAAATACCACAGCAATTCGGAATCCTTTACCAGATCTAGAAGGAACAAATACCACCAGTCCAGAAGATTTGGGTAAGTTGCTAATCAAACTTGAACGGGGAGAACTAGTTTCTTTAGCTTCACGTGATCGCATATTAAGAATTATGAGCAATGTCCGCACTAATACTCTCCTTCCTAAAGGCTTAGAAAAAGATGCGACTATTGCTCACAAAACAGGGGATATTGGTTCAGTTTTAGGAGATGTGGGCATTATTGATATGCCCAATGGTACCCGTTATGTAGCTGCGGTTTTTGTCAAACGTCCCAAAAACCATCCTCAAGCTAAACCCTTAATTCAAAAAATATCCCAAACTACTTATCAACATTTTAAATTCAGCCAGCCATTTTTGGAATAATTGAGATTCACATTACTCCGCACCTTCAATAGGTGCAAAACCTTGCCGTTGAATATTCTCTGTTACTACACGGGGTTCTAGAAATTGTAGTAAATAATCTGGCCCTCCAGCCTTTGAGCCGACTCCAGAAAGTTTAAAACCGCCGAAAGGTTGACGAGCTACAATCGCCCCTGTAGTGGTACGGTTAATATAGAGGTTGCCTACTTCAAATTCCTGGGCAGCTTTTTCGATATGAGAAGGTGTACGGGAATATAAACCCCCAGTGAGAGCGTAGTTAGTGCTGTTAGCAATGGCTAAAGCTTCATCGAAATTACTGGCTTTAATTACAGCTAAAACGGGTCCAAAAATTTCTTCTTGAGCTATGGTGCTATCGGGTTTAACCTCACTAAAGATGGTAAGAGGCACAAAATACCCCCCTTCAGGAATATCCATCTCTAGAGCCAAAGTACTTTCTGTTTTACCCTGAGCAATATATTTTAAAATGCGATCGCGTGCTGTACTATCTATTACAGGTCCCACATGAGTACTAGGCTCATCTGTTTTCCCTACATTCAAAGATTTAGTTGCGTCTACCAGTCTAGTAATAAAAGTATCGTAGATGGTTTCTAAAACAACAACCCTAGAACAAGCAGAACATTTTTGTCCTGTGTAACCAAAAGCTGACTGAACCACTCCTACTACAGCTTGATCTAAATCCGCACTTTCATCCACGATAATGGCATTTTTCCCCCCCATTTCGGCAATAACTTTTTTGAGGTGTTTTTGTCCTGGTTGTAAAGTCGCTGCTTCAGCGTAGATGCGACATCCTACTTCTTGTGAGCCTGTAAAAGCAATGACATGGGTATCTTTATGTTTTACCAGATATTCTCCTACGGTAGAGCCTTTACCTGGGACAAATTGTAAGACTCCTGGGGGAATCCCTGCTGCGACGAGAATTTCTGTGATTTTAGCTGCCACAATAGAAGAAGTTGCTGCTGGCTTGAGTAGGGTACAGTTTCCTGTAACTAAGGCTGCAACGGTCATTCCTGTGGCAATGGCAAAAGGAAAATTCCAAGGGGAAATAACTACAGCAATTCCTTTGGGTTGATAAAAGTAACGATCTGTTTCTCCTGCCACATCATAGTTATAACCTGCTGCTAATCTTTCCATCTCATCAGCATAGTAGCGACAAAAATCAATCGCCTCAGAAACTTCTCCATCTGCTTGAGGCAGAATTTTTCCGACCTCTAGACAAATCCAAGCATTTAACTCGTGTCGCCTTTCTTCCATAAGATCCGCAGCTTTACGGATTATATTGGCTCTTTCTGTTGCTGTAGTATTTTTCCACTGTTTAAAAGCGGATTTTGCCGACTCCACTGCTATTTTGGCAGTTTCTAAATCAATTTGACCGACTTTCCCCACAATTTGAGAGGAATCTGAAGGGTTAACTGATTCGATATATATACTTGTTTCCCGATATTCTCCATCAATTAGGGGTAAATAGGTTTTACCTAGTAAATTTTTGACTTTGGCTAAAGCTTCTTTGCCCTTATTCCTTAGTTCTGTATCTGCATAGTCGGTATCAGCAGCATTATTAAAACCTGTCTTTCCTGTCTCCTTGCTTCTCTTATCTTCGACAACAGGAGCTGCAATTAACTCTTCAATAGGTTTATCAGTTAAATTTTGCCGTAAAAAAGAACTATTAGCTGTATTTTCGAGTAGACGACGGATCAAATAAGCCATTCCTGGCAATAATTTACCATAGGGTGCATATACCCTAACTCGATGTCCTCTTTTCACTAAAGCTTTTGCTAGTTTATCCCCCATCCCGTATAAAACCTGCATCTCGAAGTTACGGGAAGGGATATTTAAACTTTCTGCTACTGCACAAGCAACTGCTTGGGAACGTACATTGTGACTACCAATGGCACCATATAAGTATTGATGATTTTCTAGCAATAAACGGGTCATCCGTTCAAAATTCAGGTCAGTTTCCGCTTTATTGTTATAGACGGGTTGCTGCCAGTGATTTTGTTCAGCTTTGATCGTTTCGCTATCCCAATAAGCTCCCTTAACCAGACGTAAAGTTACAGGTTTACCCCGTTGTTTCGCCCAGGTAATCAGATCTTGCAAGTCCTGATAGGAATCTCTTAAGTAGGCTTGTAAGGTAACACCTATATCGGTACGTTCTTTAAATTCTGGCTCTAGTAATAACTCTTTGAGGATTGATAGAGTCAAGTCCTTATAGTGATACTGCTCCATATCAAAATGGAGTTGCGCTCCTAATTCTTGAGCTCGTTTTAATAATGCTCTAATGCGATCGCAAACCCTAGCCTTACTTCCTTCAGGATCAAGGGGGTCAAACTGGGAATAAAAAGCGGTAAGCTTAACCGATACCTGCACTTGGGCTAATTCTTCTCCTTCTACTAAATCTAAACCCTCTTGACGCTGCCAGGTTTTTGCCCTATCTGTTAACTGCTGGATTAATTCACTATACTTTCCTAAATAAGATTGGGCTTCTGTTTCTGTAATTACCGCTTCTCCCAATAAATCGATGGTAAATCCCATCCCTTCTTTACGAATGCGTTCAATGGCTTTTATAACTTCGCCAATACTTTCTCCTGAAATATATTTATAAGCCAGAGTTTCCACTGCCTTAGTGATAGTAGCTGCTGCGGTTTGGGCTGGGAGGGAGTTAGGCTCAGTAAAGTTTAGAATTCCTTTGAGTGCAGAGGGTAACTCCACCGTTTCATCACTCATATACTGTTGAAGATGGCGGGCAACTTCAGCCTTACTCTGCAAGGCTGGAATTGTATCGATGAAGCGAAACATCTGAACTCGTAACCCAGGATTGCTCATTGCCCAGTCTAGAAGCTTATCATCCCATCGCATCTGATCCCGCATCTGAGCAAAAATATTACTTTTTTCTCTAGTAGCTTGGATTAGTTCTTTGGCAATGGCTTGGGTTTTTTCTTCGTAAGTACTATTGCGATCACTCTGAACTACCATGATGTGTTAACTGATAGGCTTGCTTTTATAATTATCCTAGTTTTTAGACCTTGATGAGATATGAAGATTAAATAACTTAACTAAAAACTAATAAAAGTTTTATTTTGAACATCTCTTACTTTAAAGAACTATGAACGAACTTCAAGAATTGAGAGAAAAAATTGAAGCCAAAGACTATCAAGGAGCATTGGCAATAGTTAGCGAATTAGAAGAAATGTCAGTTGAAGATAAACTAAATAAAATTTATAGCTATATGGTTATTCTTTTAATTCATTTAATCAAACAAGAAGCTGAGGCAAGAACTACTAGCTTATGGGATAGATCAATTTTTAATTCAATAAAATACATTAACCGAACTAATAAACGGCGGAAAGCTGGTGGTTATTACGCTAATCAACAAACTTTAAAAGAAATAATTAATGAAGCTTATGATCATGCTCTGACTGAAGCTGCTTTTGAAGCTTTTGAAGGGAAGTTAACCCCAACTCAATTGGGGAAAAAAGTCGAGCCAAATTCTATTAAAACTAGGGCATTTGAGCTTCTTGAATTTGATTAATAAAAGTTATATTAAGATTCAATAATTACTTGACGCGATCGCTTTAAATATAAATAATATCAATTATTGCGATCGCTATTAAAACTTTTTGAGATTAAAGCACTTTATGGGTATATTCGTGCTGCTTCACATTATCTTCTGTGTTTACGACGTTGCTATTGTTTAACACTCTTTTTTTTGCCAGAGAATAGTTTAAATCTTGCTTAACTTCCCCGACAGGAATATGAGCCATTGCTTCAGGGCGAGTCTTATAAGTCCGAGTAGCAGCGATCGCTCTTTCGGTAAAATTATCGCATAGTTGAGCTTCAGCAGGAAATTCTGGAGGAATAGTGGGGGTGTCCTCTGTCAAAACATCTCCTAAAGTTTTCGCACAAGCTAACTCATAAGAAGTAGGAATTCCCTGTACAATAGCTTCTAAAGCTGCGGAAGGGATCGGCTCAACTACTTTAATTTGGTAAATTTCCCCTTCTTCCCGAAAAAAACAAGTTGCTAGACCTAAAACACAGTAATCTTGCTGTTTAACATTGTTCTCTTCCGTAAATACTTTTGTAGCGTTCATATTATTTAAAGTCTTAACTCCATAATTTACAAAGAAGCTATATTAACTAAATAGTATCTTTCTTCAAGTCACTTCTCTCTGGAATTGTCATAAAAGCACATAAAACAATGCCAACCTCAAAGCACTATAGGTTTAAGCCAGGCAATTTACGACTTATAGCGGATTCAATTCTAAGCATTTTTTCAGAGAATAATATTAATCTTAACTATTATCATTGTGACAAACGGAGTAATAATCAACTATCCCGTGGCTTATGGGTGGGTAAATTACTAACAAAACAACATCAAGCCCCGCAAAATCCAACTATTTTACTAAATGTTACTTTTTTTTGCGTTTGGGGCATTCTACTAAATGAAACTATTAAGTTCACCGAAAATTTAGCTAAAAGGTGGCAAACTTAACTAAATCTTTTTCTAAATAGGTGGCAAACTTTGAGACAGTTTAATTGCTGATACATAAACCAACAAAACCAACATAACTAAATAATAAAGTAGCTCTAGGAAAGGTTGAATTAGAACCCATGAGAACTAAATTTTATGACCATGCCAACTCTAGACGGCTCCAAGAAAGCACCGCTCTATCATCTCCAGATGATCATGTCTGTTTACCCTATGAACAGTTAGAGCCTAGATTACGCTCTTCTATTGCTGAAAATGTTGCAGCAGGAAATTATGCTGTGGCGATCGCTTTGATTGACGAGTTAATTTCATTACGTCCTAATAATGCCTTAGATTACAATAATCGTGGTCTAATACATTTTCGTAATAATCAGCTAACAGAAGCTCTAGAGGACTTAACTCATGCTTTAGAAATCGATCCTAATCTAGACAGTGCCTACAACAATCGTGCTAACTGCTATGTGGCTCAAGGTGATCTGGTAGCTGCAATCTCCGACTATGATCAAGCTTTAGATCTCAATCCTGCAAATGTTCGAGCTTGGATTAATCAAGGTATTACTTTCCGTGATCTCGAAAGTTACGATTTAGCTATCAGTAATTTTGATATTTGTTTAGTTCTTTCCCACAATCTTGCAGAGAGAGTTTATGGAGAAAGAGGCAGAGCTTATCACCTCAGAGGAGATTGGAATTGTGCTGTAGCCGACTACCAAAAATCCTTAGAGTTGTCAGCTGATAAACCCCATTCAGCCACTTACAAACAAAAAGTCCAAGGTTGGCTCACTGAATTACTAGAGCCTGTATTTCTTAACTAATCTTTCGGGAGATTAGACACTATCTTAGAATCAGAGTTTGAAATATTGTTAATATCTTGCACAAATACGTGAATACGATCAGGTGTAATTAATGCGCTATACTCTTCCACTAAACTCTGGGTTTGCTGAGGATCGAAATTACGATTGAGTTGCTTTCGTAATTTAGAAACTCTAATTTCTGTTTCTTTGACTTGAGCTCTTAGCTCCTTCAATTTCCCTTGTTGGGTATTGTGGTGAGGCACTAGTTTGAGCAAAGAGATAATACCACTCATCCCAATCATCAGACTGAAAAACAGTTTCAATACTGTTTCAGTAATGATTGCTCGATTTCTGTCCCGATTATAACGAGAGATTTTTCGTTGATCAAAAACCCGATCATTTTTGCCAGCAGATAGCTTCATAATTTATCTCAAAAACCAGCAACTAGAATTACTTTGCTCTTATCCCTAATAATTATTGGGGCTTTAAGACTAGCAATTTTTTAGTAGAATCGCCAACCTTAAAACCAATATACCTAAAGATTTAGGTATTAATTACCAAGATATTGCTTTATTTATAAAGCTCGGTGGAGAGGCGGAGTGCCAAAAAGCCAGGAAAAAGAGCGATTATAAGAGCGACAAAAATTTGAGTCTCAGATATAGGCATGGTAAATTAACTCCTGATAAAAAAGGATGTTCAAACACTAATTTGCGTCATAATTGACCCTCAGCGAAACATCTTGTAACAAGATGCAACATAATTCACTGAGATTAGCTTCATTTTATAAAATTAAATGAGAAAATATTACCTTAAGTGCTTAAAAAATCAGGAGTAGCTAATTTATGCGAATGTTGCACACCATGTTGCGAGTCGGCAACCTAGAGGAGTCTATCAAATTCTATTGCGATGTTCTGGGAATGAAGCTACTTAGGCAAAAAGATTATCCAGGTGGTAAGTTTACCCTCGCTTTTGTAGGATATGGAGACGAAAAAGACAACACTGTTATTGAGCTAACTTATAACTGGGGCGTAGAGCAATATAATTTAGGTGATGGCTATGGACATATTGCTCTGGGAGTATATGATATTTACGCTACTTGCGAAAAAATCAGATCTTTGGGAGGAAAAGTAACTAGGGAACCTGGAGCAATGAAGCACGGTACAACAGTAATTGCTTTTGTAGAAGACCCCAATGGCTATAAGATAGAATTGATCCATTTGAGTAGTAAGGTAGCTCCGAAGCTAGAGGCAGTGTCAAATCTACAAAATTAGCTTTGGATCGATATGTTGTTGTGCAACCCAGTCACCTCTGCCATAATCACAACCAAGTTGTTTTAACGTAATAGGGAGCGTAAGACGAGCTCGTGAGGAGCTGTGTGCTGAATTTAGTTCAGCACCTTGTAATACTAAATCCGATTCTCATATCCACCTTATTTTTGAAGTCTGCGAAGGCAGACTTTGTTTGTTTAGCAAGAGGTTTTAACACCAGTTTCAAAAATTCTTACTACAAATAAATCTCCCAGTCTCCCCGTCAATCTTACGTAGCAACAGTAAAGAAAAACAGTATAATACTAAATCCGCTTACCAAAGTATACTTTTAGTTTAAAGCATAGAATTAGCTAAAACCTTTCTGAATTGACCGATAGGGAATGACCTAAGGGAATACTTTAGTGCCTTTAGGGCTGCATTCTGCATTCTAAATTCCCACACATTTAAACTGTTGTATCTAAACAGGATTTAGTATAACCTCCAAGCTACTTAAACCTTTCTAAATTGACCGATAGGGAATGACCGAAGGGAATACTTTAGTGCCTTTAGGGCTAAATTCTGCATTCTAAATTCCCACAAATTTAAAGTGTTGTATCTAAACAAGATTTAGTATGACCTCTTTGCGTCTTGGCGCGAAACTCCACATCGCACTAAAAATGCAAAAATAAAAATATACAACAACTTGCATTACATAAACTACTATGGCTGAATCCCTCCAGTATCTGAGCGGAAGCGATATTCGCGATAGATTCCTTAAATTCTACGAAGAGAGAGAACATAAAATCTTACCCAGCGCGTCTTTAGTACCAGAAGACCCCACAGTACTCTTAACCATAGCAGGGATGTTACCCTTCAAACCGATCTTCCTCGGACAAAAAAAAGCACCCCAACCCCGTGCTACTACTTCCCAAAAATGTATCCGTACCAATGATATCGAGAATGTAGGGCGTACTGCCAGACATCACACCTTCTTTGAGATGTTAGGTAACTTTAGCTTTGGGGACTATTTTAAAGAACAAGCTATAAAATGGGCGTGGGAACTTTCTACCCAAGTCTATAAATTACCAGCAGATAGAATTATTGTTAGTGTATTTCAAGATGATGATGAAGCTTTTGCTATCTGGCGTGACAAGATAGGAATTTCTCCACATCGTATTCAACGCATGGGAGAAAAGGATAACTTCTGGCAATCTGGTGCTACTGGTCCTTGTGGTCCCTGTTCCGAGTTATATTATGATTTTCACCCAGAATTGGGCGACAAGAATATAGATTTAGAAGACGATAGCAGATTTATCGAGTTTTATAACTTGGTATTCATGCAATACAACCAGGATGCAGAAGGAAACCGTACCCCGCTACAAAATAAAAACATCGATACGGGTTTAGGGTTAGAAAGGATGGCGCAAATCCTCCAACAAGTACCTAATAATTATGAAACTGATTTAATCTTCCCTCTTATTAAAACTGCTGCTGAAATTGCCAACATAGACTATAGCAAAGCCAAGGATAACACTAAAACTTCTTTAAAAGTAATTGGCGATCATGTTCGTTCCGTAGTTCACATGATAGCTGATGGAATTACTGCTTCTAACACTGACAGAGGTTATGTATTGCGCCGTCTGATTCGTCGGGTAGTACGTCATGGAAGACTAATTGGGATTGAGGGTAATTTTATTAACAAAGTTGCTGAAACAGCTATGGCTCTCTCTGAGTCTGCTTATCCTAATGTGAGAGAAAGGGAAGAGTTGATCAAAAATGAATTACAAAGAGAAGAAACTCAATTCCTCAAGACATTAGATAGAGGGGAAAAATTACTTGCAGATATTTTGAACAAGAAACCTAAACAGATATCAGGTGTAGATGCTTTTACTCTCTATGATACCTATGGTTTCCCCTTGGAATTGACTCAAGAAATTGCGGAAGAACAAGGCTTAAACGTTGATGTAGAAGGCTTTGAAGCTGAGATGGAACAACAGCGCATTAGAGCTAGGGAAGCCCATCAAACTATCGATCTTACAGTTCAAGGTAGTATAGACAAGCTCGCTGAACATATCCACCCCACAGAATTTTCTGGTTATACTAATTTGCAAGGAACAGCTAAAGTAGAAGCTGTTTTAGTAGAGGGCAAAACCGTAGAAAATGCGGAAGCTGGAACAGAAATACAATTAATCCTCGATAATACACCGTTTTATGCTGAATCTGGGGGACAAATTGGGGATAAAGGTTATCTATCTGGGGATAATTTATTGATTCGTATCCAGGACGTACAAAAAGAATCAGGTTTCTTTGTTCATTACGGAAAAGTGGAACGGGGTACTGTTAATGTAGGTGATACAGTTAATGCAACTATAGATCGGGCTTCTCGTCGTCGGGTACAAGCTAATCATACAGCAACTCATTTATTACAAGCTGCCTTGAAAAAGATCGTGGATGATTCTGTATCTCAAGCAGGTTCTTTGGTAGAATGCGATCGCTTACGTTTTGATTTTAACTCTCCCCGTGCTTTAAAACAAGAAGATATTCAACAAGTAGAAGAGTTAGTTAATACTTGGATATCTGAAGCTCATGAAGCGGATGTAAACATTATGCCCATAGCAGACGCTAAAGCTAAAGGTGCAACTGCAATGTTCGGAGAAAAATATGGAGACGAAGTAAGAGTAATCGATTTTCCTGGGGTTTCTATGGAACTTTGTGGAGGTACTCACGTGCAAAATACCGCAGAAATTGGCGCGTTTAAAATCATCTCTGAAACTGGTATTTCTTCGGGAGTAAGACGCATTGAAGCTGTAGCTGGTGCTGCTATTTTAGATTATTTGGCAGTACGGGATAAAGTAGTCAAAGAATTAAGTGATAAGTTTAAAGTAAAACCCGAAGAAGTCAGCGAAAGAGTTAATAATTTACAAGCAGAACTAAAAGCAACTCAAAAAGAATTAGAAGCAGTCAAACAAGAACTGGCTCTTGCTAAATCTGATAGTTTATTGTCCCAAGCTGAAACAGTGGGAGAATATAAAATCTTAGTGGCAAACATGGGTGAAATGGACGCTAAATCTTTACAGTCAGCAGCAGAAAGATTGCAACAAAAACTTGGAGAATCAGCAGTAGTAATTGCTTCTATACCCAGTGAGGGAAAAGTAAGTTTAGTAGCTGCTTTTAGTCCTAAAGTAATTAAAGAGAAAAAATTACAAGCAGGTAAATTTATTGGTGGTATTGCTAAAATCTGCGGAGGAGGAGGAGGAGGAAGACCAAATCTAGCTCAAGCTGGTGGAAGAGATGGGAGTAAATTGGGAGAAGCTTTAGATACGGCAAAACAAAAATTAATTGAAGTCTTGAGTTAAATATAATTGGTGGGAATTAACCCACCTTTTTCTACTTGATTTCTAATAAGTATTACTACTACTTCTTCCCATACTTCCCACACCTCCCACACTCCCCACACTCCCTAATTTCATTAAGTTTTTAGGCTTATCCGAACAGTATTGGCGCGACACTGGAACTTGATTCCAGTGCTTGAGTCACCCGCGCTGCGCGTATAGAATTCAGAAAGGTTTAAGCTAATTCTACGCTTTAATTATTCTCCTGCATGATAAGAACTTCTGACCAACGGCGCAGAACGAACATGAGAAAATCCTAAAGAAGTGGCAATTTCACCAATACGAGTAAATTCTTCTGGTGTCCAATATTTTTGTACTGGCAAATGAGCTAAAGAAGGACGCATATACTGACCTATAGTAATGCGATCACAATTAATCCCTCGTAAATCTGCCATAGTTTCAATTATTTCTGCTTCTGTTTCTCCTAAGCCCAACATTAAGCCCGATTTAGTAGGAATTGTCGGGTTATATTCTTTGACCAATCGCAACACATTCAAAGAGCGATCATATTTTGCGCCCCTTCTTACTGGTGCTTGTAGACGCTTTACTGTTTCGAGGTTGTGATTATAGCAAGCTGGTTTAGTTGCTGCTACAGTAGCGACTCTTGCTCTCTGTGCTCTTGCTGCTTCCTTGCCACTCCAAAAATCAGGAGTTAGTACTTCAATTTGAATGTTAGAATTGCTCTGTCTAATAGTTTCGATTACTTTAACGAACCATCGTGCCCCACCATCGTTTAGATCATCACGAGCTACAGAAGTCAAAACTACATAGTTTAAGCCAAGTAAATTAACTGCTTCTGCAACTTTTTGTGGTTCTTGCAAGTCTAGACTAGTAGGCGAATATCCCTTATCTACTTGACAAAATGCACAAGCACGAGTACAAATTTTACCCATTAACAAAAAAGTTGCTGTCTTATTGGCATAGCACTCTCCCCGATTAGGACATCTACCTTCTTCACAAATAGTATGAATGTTACGTTGCTTGATAATTTTTTGGACTGTAGAAATTTCACTGGCTTTCCCAATAGAGGATTTTAGCCACGGTGGAAGAGAATGAATCTCCTTGCGCCATTGAGCTTGTGTAGATTCTTGAGACTGTGTAGGATTCATTGGGAGTAGTGATAAATCAAATTGGAGAATGAGACAAAAAATCATTAGGAAGATTTTGCTGCTCAATATTGTTATTTTGACAGTGATTAAGGGAATTCTAGAAGATGTAAATAAATTAAGTAGATAAACAAAAGTCTATAAATCTGTCTGATCTTTCTTCTAAGGAGTTAATTGATAAGGAGTTAATTGTGCCCAATAATAAAATTTTGGTGATCGACGACAGCAAAGTCATCAGAATGAGAGTCAAGGATATGTTACCAGAAGGTAACTTTGAAGTCATTGAAGCCAAAGATGGTTTAGAAGGATTCAGATTGATCAGAGAAGAGAATCCCAATCTCATTATGCTGGATTTCTTGCTCCCCAAAATGAGTGGTTGGGAAGTGTATCAAGAAATCCAGAAGCAACAAAGGCTGAGATCAATTCCTCTAGTACTCATGTCTGGTAGGAAAGAAGAGGTAACTGATAAACTTAACGAACCTTTTGAATTTTTTGCTTTTGTGGAAAAGCCTTTTGATCGCGAGCAATTAGTCGATGCAATTCGCGAAGCAATGATGAAGTCCAAAAAACAGCCCCAAGTTCCCAATAATGGGAAGTCGGCGGTATCTGTTGGTGGAGACAACTCTGCTATGGAGACAGAAATCCAGGCTCTTAAAACTAAAGTAGTCAAAATGGAACAAGAAATGGAGCAAATGAAAAAACAAATTACTCAATTGGTTAATTATATTAGGCAAAAACTAAAATAAACATCTTTTAAATTTGTTCATTTCCCAACCTCATCAAGCTTTCATTTATCGAGGTCATTTCAGTTAACAGTTATCAGTTAACAGTTATCATTAACTCCTACTTAAGTAGCAGGCTTGAAATACTGAATTTTCTTTTTTATCCTCTTAAAAGAGGAGGCTTGAGACCTTATTTTTTGGTCAATTAATCTATTATTGACTCTTGATCATTCTTGATTAATTTTTGAGATTCTTTTATCTTAAGAGGGGATAAGTTGATTATTGCTATTCTCATCAAATTCTTAGCATTCTTTCATTTATTCATTAGGTAATCCTCAGATCAAGTTGTAATCATAATAGGTAGAAATCAAGAACAAAGCAATGACCTCAAATCGTTGAGAGGAGGTATAAATGAAACGCTTATTAATTGGTGCTTTATCGGCTGTAGCATTATTCACTTTAGCCGTCCCTGCATTAGGTAATGACCTAGTCAGAGTAAATTCTTGGTCTACTCGGAATATAGTTAAAATTAGTCCGTTTAATCTCGTGAGTGGTGGTTATCAAGGCTTGTTTAAAGAGCAAGGAATTCCCAGTAGTAGTTTGTTTTTAACTTCGGTTCGCGCTAACAAAATTACAGCAGAAGATTTAATAGAAAGTGCGATCGCAAAAGGCAGATTACCAGAGAGTACTCTAGAGGATGATGCTTACATCAATGACGTTGAATTTATCCTAGATGGATTAGATAAGAACTAATCACTTTCAGAATACTAATCTATCAGTTTTGAGATGATAAGTTGAGATCAGATAAGGAAAGAAAAAAAAATTTGATGACACTTATCACTCAAATCAATCTTGAGGAAGTTCAGTTATATCAAATCACTCTAAATATGCTGCGTATTAATCTTCCTTGTCTTCGTGTCAATCATCTATAGCAAACTTAAAGGTAAGTAAGATTAGGGGCAATTGGGAAATTGTCCCTAATCTTATAAATGATTTTCTAATCTGGGATTCAGCACCATAGTTTACAGCCTGTTTAAAAAAACTATTTAGCTTGATCGCGATTTTCCCAATTAAAAAGAGCAATCATCCCTGCAACTAAACCCAATTGTAGAGCCAAATTAGGTACATCTTTGGATATATCTGATCCTCCTGCAATACGAGCTACAAAACTTAAGGCACCAATAAAACCAGACGCAGCAAAAGCTAAATAGAAAAATTGTCGCAACCCCTTATAAGGTGCTTTTGCTTCCGCTTTGAGTCGGGCATACTTTTCAGGAGAGAATCTTGATTTGGCATTAGGTAAAGGATTTTGATTGCTCATCTTATAGATAGTTATTTGCTGTAGAATACAGATTTTAAATAAGTCTCAACATATTTTACTTTAGATGAATAACTTATTACGGGGTGTAAATGTCTATCTCATCGGCATGATGGGATCGGGTAAAACCACTGTGGGTCAATTGTTAGCGCAGAAATTGAGTTATCGTTTTTTTGATACTGACGTTTTGCTAGAAAATGTGGCTCAAAAACCGATTCCCGAAATTTTTGCCACTGAAGGAGAAGCTTATTTCCGTGACTTGGAAACTAAAGTATTAGGAGAATTATCTGGCTATACTAGAAGTGCGATCGCAACAGGGGGGGGAATTATCCAAAAACCCGTCAATTGGGGGTATTTACGTCAAGGTTTGATCGTTTGGCTAGATGTAGAGCTAGAAGTATTAAAAGAACGTTTAGTAGATGATGATACTAGACCTTTAGCTGAGAAACTAGAATCATTATGGGAAAGTCGTCGTTCTCTATATGCTCAAGCAGATTTAAAAATTAGTGTTCAAAGGGAACAAACACCCGAACAAATTGCTGACAAGATTATGGACAAAATTCCCTCTATGATTATGACTTAAAGATAAATCAATCTTTAATCTACTTCTTAATCAAAGTTTCTTTTTGACTTTATCTACTCACAAATCACCAAATATATGCAAGAAGCAAGCGAATATATCAAAGAAGCAGAAGCAACCAGGGTTCGTGTTCTCAGTGAAGCTCTCCCCTACATCCAGAAGTTCACCAATCGTACTGTTGTAATTAAGTACGGCGGTGCAGCAATGAAAGACGGGAGACTGAAAGCAGGAGTAATTCGAGATATTGTTTTCTTGTCTTGTGTAGGAGTGCGTCCTGTTGTAGTTCACGGCGGGGGACCAGAAATCAACATTTGGCTGGATAAATTAGGTATAGAGCCTCAGTTCAAAGATGGGTTGCGCGTCACCAATGCAGATACGATGGATGTAGTGGAAATGGTGCTAGTTGGTCGCGTTAATAAAGAATTAGTTTCTCTGATTAATCAAGCTGGTTCTGCTGCGGTGGGTCTTTGCGGGAAAGATGCTAATCTGATTCAAGCTCGCCCAGTAGGAAAGGAAGGAGTTGGTTTTGTGGGAGAGGTGACCAATATAGATACTAGAATTATTGAATCTTTAGTGACTAGTGGTTATGTTCCTGTAATATCCAGCGTTGCTGCCGATGAAACAGGACAAGCCTATAATATTAATGCGGATACGGTAGCAGGAGAAATTGCGGCAGCACTTCAAGCCGAAAAACTCATCCTACTTACTGATACTCCTGGTATTTTGGAAGATTATCATAATCCTTCTACATTACTAACTCAGTTAGATATTCAAAAAGCTAGAGAACTAATAGATCGGGGGATTGTTTCTGGAGGAATGATTCCCAAAGTAAATTGTTGTGTGCGATCGCTGGCTCAAGGAGTGAAAGCAGCACACATTTTAGATGGGAGAATTCCCCATGCTCTGTTATTAGAAATCTTCAGTGATGAAGGGATTGGCTCCATGATTATTGCCTCAGAATATATGGCATCAAATCCTTATTAAAGTATGTTAATATAGTCAAGGACTCGGACCCATGCAGTTGTAACGCCTAAACCTTGTCAGAACTTAACCGTAGCAGCAATACAGGATGCTTATGACAGGCGTGGACTTCGGGTCCTTTGCTTTTTTTTTATTGTTGTCATCTAATGTGTCTGGAGCAATTGTTCAGTTAACTTTAAGATGTTTTTAATCACTGACTAATTTTAGGGATGAAAGATAACGCTATCCCTATGGAACTTACTATACAGATAAACAAATTATTTTCCCTGTTTGAGATCAAGATTCTCTCCAATATCATCCCAAAGAAATTGTTAGTTATATCTGGGAAGCAGATAGTAAAATACCCAAGAATCGTTTTTCTGGTGCTAGTTATCAATTCAATCATCAGGAATTGCAAAAAATTGGCGCAAAAATTGTGGAATTTAATGGTCGTAAAGTCAAAGCCTATTGGGATCAAGAACTTGAAACTGTTATCGTCACAGAAATGGATGGCACAATCATTCCCAGTTCAACAGATTTTGCTTTTGTCTATCCTGCTTACTTTCAGAATTCTTTAAGAGCAAAACCCACAATTAATAACAATTCTCCTGCACTAGCTGGATAAATAGTAGCTTTATTTCCTATAAAAGAATGTTAAATGTTGAATGATCAATGTTAAATCTTAAATCATGTTTCAATTTACCAAGCCTTTCTATCCTCTTGTACTTTCTGCGGTTAAGGGGGATCCAGAACAAGCTCACCGTCAGATGCTCAATACCCTCGCTAATATAGAGCAATCTCGTAATAATGCTTGGGGGAGTTTTAGTATTAAACAATTAGAACAGTCTTTTTGCTTGCAAGATGAACGTTTAGCTCAAAAACTTTGGGATTTGAATTTTCCTAATCCTTTGGGACTGGCAGCAGGATTTGATAAAGATGGGAAAGCAGCAGGTATCTGGTCGAGTTTTGGCTTTGGTTTAGCGGAATTAGGGGCAGTTACCCTTTATTCTCAACCAGGAAATCCCCTCCCTCGGATGTTTCGTCTTCCCGAAGATAAAGCAGCCTTAAATCGTATGGGTGCGAATAATTTGGGTGCAGCAGTGATGAAAGATACTCTAGAAGCAACTTGGAAACGTAAAGCCCGTAATATTCCTATTGGGATTAATCTTTGTAAATCTAAAATTGCCGATTTAGATGCAGCAGCCACAGATTATGTGGGAAGTTTTGAACTCTTACAAGATGTAGCAGATTACTTTGTAATTAATGTGAGTTCTCCTAATACTCCAGGTTTAAGATCTCTGCAAGCTGGAGAACAGTTAGAACCCATCTTATCGGCTCTAAAAACTGCTAACACTAGACAAAGACCCATTTTAATTAAAATCGCTCCCGATCTTGACTTCTCAGAAATTAAGACTATTTTGGATTTAGCTACAGAATACAACTTGGCTGGTGCGATCGCAACTAATACCACTATTCGTCGTGATGGATTAAAAACTAAAATCTTAAAAGCTACGGGAAATTCTATTGAAAAGGAGGCGGGAGGAATTAGTGGTTTACCAGTACAAAAACGTTCTACAGAGGTAATTCGGTTTATTTATCGAGAAACTCAAGGTAAATTGCCTATTATTGGTGTAGGAGGTATTTTTACACCCCAAGATGCTTGGGACAAAATTATTGCAGGAGCCACCCTATTACAAGTTTATACAGGATGGATTTATCAAGGTCCTTGGATGGTAAAAGAAGTGTTATCAGGACTCTTGCAGCGTTTAGAATCTCAAAAGCTATCCCATATTTCGGAGGCAATTGGTTTAGAACATAAAAACTAATAACTAAAGGATGTTATTTAACCAAAACTATCCCCTATAATCTTATTTTTTTCATTCATAGATTACTTTAAATAGGTAAGTGAGTGTGAATAAAGATAAAACCGAAATGAAGTATGATACTTTGTTGCTCTGAAGCGAGTTAGAGTGAATCAAAATACCTCAACAGCTATGAGCAATTGGCAACAAACTGGTTGCGAAAAAGCATAATCCCTTAACTTGTCAGGAATTACTATTTTATAATCAATTTGACCGACCAACTTAAGAGCAATATTTTTAACTTCCAATTATAAGATGGTGCAGAGCTTCATCCAATTCGGTAGCATAGTTAATGCCCATTTATTTTTCCGTGAATAGCAGTGACTCAAACTAACCTTGATTTTCTCGCCCAAACTGATCCAGAAATAGCAGAAGCTATTAACCTAGAACTACAACGCCAAAGAACCCATCTAGAATTAATCGCTAGTGAAAACTTTACCTCTCCAGCAGTGTTAGCAGCCCAAGGTTCGGTACTAACTAATAAATATGCGGAAGGTTTACCTAAAAAACGTTACTATGGCGGTTGTGAATTTGTTGATCGCGCTGAACAATTAGCTATAGATCGAGCTAAAGAACTGTTCGGTGCAGAAATGGCTAATGTGCAACCCCATTCAGGAGCGCAAGCTAATTTTGCTGTCTTCCTGACGTTGCTTAAGCCAGGAGATACCATTATGGGTATGGATTTATCCCATGGAGGACATCTAACCCACGGCTCTCCTGTGAATGTTTCTGGCAAATGGTTTAATGTAGTTCAGTACGGTGTAAATAAAGAAACTGAACAATTAGATTTCGACCAAATTCGCGATATTGCCCTAAAAAATAAACCCAAACTGATTATTTGTGGTTACTCTGCTTATCCTCGTACTATTGACTTTGCTAAATTTAGAGCGATCGCAGATGAAGTAGGGGCATATTTACTAGCGGATATTGCCCATATTGCTGGACTAGTTGCTACAGGACATCACCCTAATCCCATTCCCTACTGTGATGTGGTAACTACTACTACTCACAAAACCCTCAGAGGACCTAGAGGTGGTTTGATTTTAACCAGGGATGGGGAATTAGGTAAAAAACTGAACAAAGCTGTTTTCCCTGGTACTCAAGGAGGACCCTTAGAACACGTAATTGCAGCTAAAGCAGTTGCTTTTGGGGAAGCCCTCAAACCTGAATTTAAAGAATACTCTGCTCAAGTTATTGCTAACGCTCAAGCAATGGCAGAAGGTTTTAAAGAGAAAGGATTTAAACTAGTTTCTGATGGTACAGATAATCACCTGATTTTAGTAGATTTGCGCTGTATCGAGATGACAGGGAAAGAAGCAGATAGCTTAGTTAGTGAAATCAATATTACAGCCAATAAAAATACTGTTCCCTTCGATCCCCAGTCTCCTTTTGTCACCAGTGGTTTACGTCTTGGTTCTCCTGCGATGACCACTAGAGGAATGGGGACGACAGAATTTAAAGAGATTGCTAACATTATTGCAGCAAGATTGCTAAATCCTACAGATGAAGCGGTCAAAAAAGATTGTCTGCAACGTGTAGCTCAATTATGCGATCGCTTTCCTTTATATCCTTATCTACAAATTCCTGTCACCGCAGGTATTTAAGGTCAAACTTTTGTTCGAGAACCTAATACTGCAATGCCTGTCGAACTCTATCATCTAATTGCCTTTCTGATTTCAGTAACCGTAGTTTTATGGACTATTCCCGATGTCAAAACTGTCGGTCTTAGATTCGGTATAGTAGATCGACCCAATGCCAGGAAAATTCACAAAAACCCCGTTGTTCGCGTCGGCGGGGTTTCTATCTTTGCTGGTACTATTGTTGCTCTGTTGATTGTTTGGCGTTTAGGGGCATTTAGTGCTATTCCTGCTAGTAAGCAATTAGAAGTGGGTAGTATGCTATGCGGTAGTATTTTATTTTTCTGTATCGGTTTTGCGGATGATCTTTTAAGTCTTACTCCTTTGTCAAGACTGCTCATGCAGATAATAGTTGCTTCTGGCTGCTGGTTCACAGGAGTTAGAATTGATTTCCTTTCTATGCCTTTTGATGGTTTGATTCATCTGAGTTGGCTGAGTCTTCCTATTACCGTTATATGGCTGGTTGGAATGGCTAATGCCATTAACTGGATTGATGGAGTGGATGGTTTAGCAGCAGGAGTTGCTGGTATTGCAGCAGTGGTGATGTTAATTGTAACTTTGTTTATGAATCAACCTGCTGCTGCTCTGATTGCTGCTGCTTTGGCTGGGGCTGCTTTAGGATTTTTGCGCTACAATTTTAACCCTGCTCAAATCTTTATGGGTGATGGAGGAGCCTACTTTATGGGCTTTACCCTAGCTGGGGTGGGCATAATTGGTTTGGTAAAGACTACTGCGGTAACTGCGGTCTTACTGCCCTATGTGATTCTTGCTGTACCAATTTTAGATATGTCCGCTGTGATTTTATCTCGCATTAGTAAAGGTAAATCTCCCTTTGTCGCCGATAAGAGTCATCTGCATCATTGGTTACTAGAAGCTGGTATTTCTCAGCGTTTAACCGTACTATTTATATACGCCTTAACCCTTTGGGTGGGTAGTATTGCCATGGGTTTTTCTAATATCCCTAGTGGTTGGGGTTATGCGATCGCAGCCACTGTGCTTTTGGGCTACACTAGCTGGCAAGTTTACCGCAACAGACAAGGCTCAAAAACCGATCGCCCTAAAGTTGCTAATAGGAAGTAATAGTGTTGTGAACTACCAGACAGCGATTCTACGAATACGCTGCTGGCTTCCTACCCAGAAACCAGCGCAGTAGTAGATTTCTTGCGTCCTCTATTACTACGTCTTACAGTTTGGCGATAGGCTTTATCCCCTGTTCCAGAGGTCTT
>JASJDB010000023.1 GCA_030065315.1 Xenococcaceae cyanobacterium MO_167.B52
CAATGACCACTAACTACCAACTACTAACTACTAACCAACCAAAAAATTATGAATATCCAAAATCACGCTACAACCATTCTTCCTCTAGATGAGTACAATCAGGAATTACTAGATAATGTTCATCCTTCAGACTGGGCAAATCCCACACCAGCAGATATCTATGACTTAGTCGTAATTGGTGCAGGAACAGCAGGATTAGTTACCGCTAAAGGCGCAGGAGGATTAGGATTAGGATTAAAAGTTGCCCTAGTAGAAAAGCATCTCATGGGGGGAGACTGTCTTAATGTAGGCTGTGTCCCTTCAAAATGCCTAATTCGCTCAGGTCGAGCGGTAGCAGATATTAGGGATGCTAAAGCTGTGGGGGTTAGTGCTGCTGGTGATATTGCTGTCGATTTTTCCAAAGTAATGGAAAGGATGCGTCAAGTTAGAACTAAAATTAGTCCTGTAGATTCTGCGATTAGTGCCAAAAGAGTGGGAGTAGATGTATTCTTTGGCGAGGGGCGTTTTACTAGCAACAATACTTTAACTGTAGAAGGACAAACCTTAAAATTTAAAAAAGCCGTAATTGCTACAGGAGCAAGAGCCGTCAAACCTAAAATAGAGGGCTTGGAAGCAGTGGGATATTTAACTAATGAAACAGTTTTTTCTCTTACAGAAATACCTCCCAGACTAGCAGTTATTGGTGGTGGTCCTATTGGCTGTGAATTGGCTCAATCTTTTCAGCGTTTGGGAAGTCAAGTAACTCTGTTTCACCGTGGCAATCATGTTTTAAATAAAGAAGATAAAGAAGCAGCGGAAATAGTACAACAGGCATTAATCAAAGATGGAATTCGTTTAATTTTAGGCTGTCAAATGAAAGGAGTTGAACAAACTCCTGAAGGAAAAATTATTCACTTTAGTTGTGATGGTAGTAGAGACTCAATAGTAATAGATGAAATATTAGCTGGTGCTGGCAGACAACCCAATGTAGAAAGCTTAAATTTAGAAGCAGTAGGAGTAGAATACGATTCTAGAAAAGGGGTAATTGTTAACGATAACCTGCAAACTAGCAACCCCAAAATTTATGGAGCAGGAGATATCTGCATGAATTGGAAGTTTACCCATGCAGCAGATGCAGCAGCTAGAATTGTCCTAAAAAATACCCTATTTTCTCCCTTTGGCTTTGGGAAATATAAACTGAGTGATTTGGTAATGCCTTGGGTAACTTATACTGACCCTGAAATTGCCCATGTAGGAATGTATGAAGAGGAAGCACAGGCAAAAGGTATTGATTGTAATATTATCAAAATTGACTTTGATGATGTTGATCGCGCTCTGGCAGAAGCAGAAACCGAAGGCTTTTTAAAAATCCTCCATAAGAAAGGCTCCGATGAAATTTTGGGAGCTACTATTGTGGCTCGTCATGGAGGGGAAATGATTAGCGAAGTCACCACAGCAATTGTCCATAAAATAGGACTAAGTAAGATGTCTAGTGTGATTCATCCTTATCCCACTCAAGCAGAAGCAATTAAAAAAGCTGCGGATGCTTATCGTCGTACTTTGTTAACTCCTACCAGCAAGAAGTTTTTGGGATTCTTAACCAAATTATCTTAAATACATTCAAAAGAAAACATTCGAGGATTATAATTTGAGTACATTTATCTCTACTTTGGTGGGCAAAGCATAAGTTTAAACCCTTTATAATGACATCAGAAAACGAATTTAATTCAATTAATACTCAAGAATCTATTGTTATTAATCAAGAATCAGTAGAAACTACAGCAAAAAGTACACCTACAAATTATCTTATCCCTAAGTTGATTAAAGTAATTAAAAATATTGCACCGATCTTATGGATAATAATTTTAATATTGGTATTTTTACCTTTAATTGGTAATTTTATTAGTCAAAATTCATTAAAAAATCAACCTTCCAATCCTATTTTGGCTGATCAAACTGTATTTATTGAACGGAAACAATATGAAATTGATAATGTAATCACATTATCAATCAAAGAAGCACATCAAATAGCAGAAATACAAGCCTCAAAAGATTTAGATCAATGGCTATCTCAATTAATGAATCGTGTAGATAATAGTTTCATACCTTGGTATTTTGATTATTTCAATCAAAAAGGAAGAGAATTAAATGTTGTCTGGACTGGCTTATCCTCATCTATTTTACATTGGACAAACACAAGTAAACCTACAGGAAAACAAGCTATTGCAGAAAAGTTAACTCAAGATTTTCAAAGAGAGTTTGCAATTAGAGTTCTTAGACCACAAATAGCTCAATTAGAATTAGAAAGAATTGCTAGAAATACGATTAATTTATATGCGGAGGAGCTTGTTAAAAATTTAGGAGAAGTTCAAGCTAGTTATCAAATTCCTAGAGGAGATTGGGAGCGTTATATTAATGATATTGCTATTACTGCATTTGGTATAGAAGGTAATCCAACTGCTAAACTCCAAAGCAAGATATTAGTTGGTACTACAGGTTTTATATTAGCTAAAGCTATGTTACCTACTATTGGCAAGCTTAGTAGTAAATTAGTAATTGGGTTGGCTAGTAAAACAGGAGCAAAAATGGCAGCTAAAACTGGTACATTGGTTGCTGGAAAATTGGGAGTACAATTAATCGATCCTATTGCTGCTGTTGGTATTATGGCTTGGGATATTTGGGAGCATCATCATACAGTTAACGTTGAAAAACCCATACTTCGACAAGCTTTATCTGATTATTTAGAACAAGTTAAATTTTCGTTACTAGATAATCATCAAAATAGTATTATGTCTAGCATTTATCAAATCGAAGATAAGATATTAGAATCAGTTACCAATACTGAAATTAATATTAGTTCTTAAATTTATAGCAGTTCTCGTTCTGGTGAGGTACTGTTACCTGTTCCCCGTTACCTGTTCCCTCAAAACTCAATCTATCCTTTCACTGCGTAACTCCTAATTTGATTAAGAGGTACCTTGTCTATAAAAATCGACTTAGATCGAATTCTTCATCTGTTTTATCCTCTGCAAATCTTTCACTATTAAGGATTAATAACAATCTCTCTGTATAGTCTATTGCTCCTCGTAATTCTTCTCTAAGTTGTTCTAAGCCTCCATTGGCATATTCTTCCAAGATTTTAATTCTTGCTACTTCTGTCTGACTATCATAGGCTGAGAGAATATTAATATCTTGAGTATCACTGAAAGCTATTAACTTAATTACCCAATCATAACCACGAGAAATAAACACTTCTAAACTAATGGGTGCTGGTTCGCTTTGGGATATAGCTTTGAGAGGGACTTTTTTTTGATGTTTAATGCCAAAACAAGCTGCAAAAATCACAATATCCGCATAAGTTTGGAAATTGCCTGTTGTGCCTTTTGTATCTAACAATTTTTGCACTAAATCTGCTTTATCTTTAGCAACTTTAATTCTGGGTAATGCCATTTGTTAATTGTTATTAGTTCTTAGTAGTTATACCAATTATCTTCAATAGAACTATATATCTTTTACCAGCAGGCAAGGAGAACGAGCAAGACAGTATAGATATATGATGAGTTATTCATATAATATTGTTCTACTTCTAGAAGAACAGTCTATGAAAGAAATGCTAGAAATACTATTATCTAAAATAGTTCCTAATAATACTATTTATAAATGTATTCCTCATGAGGGGAAACAGGATTTAGAAAGATCGATTCCTATAAAATTAAGAACATTTCCCAAACAAACGAAATTTATTATTCTTCGAGATAAAGATAGCGGTGATTGTTTCAAGGTTAAACAGAAATTATTTAAGTTATGTCAACAAGGAAATAGACCTGATACATTAATTAGAATTCCCTGTCATGAAATGGAATCATGGTATTTAGGCGATTTGGCTGCTGTGGAAAAAGCCTTGGAAATAAGATCGGGAAAATTAGTTAAATTACAGAATAAAGCAAAATATCGAAATCTCGATAATATTGGGGCTGCTAAACAAGAATTAATCCAAATCGCATCAAATTATCAACCAATAAGTGGTAGTAGAGCCATTTCTCAATATCTCAATCCAGATAGTAATACGTCTCAAAGCTTTCAGATTTTTATTCAGGGTTTAAAAAAAATCATCGCGGAAATTCAAGCAAGCAGCAAAACATAACTGTTAAATTGCTAAATTACCTTTGTTTCAATAACTTGTAAAAATATAGAGAATTGTTTAACTCTAAATATATTGTGACCAATTTCCCCAACAATAAGGTTGGGAAATATTACAACTACATTCATGATAGAGAGAAAAAAAATTGGCATTCTCACTAGTGGCGGTGACTGTGCAGGTTTAAATGCAGTGATCCGTGCTGTTACTCGTTGTGCTATCAATATTTATGATTGGGAAGTATGGGGAATTTCTAAAGCAACCCATGGTTTAATGAGTCGTCCACCCCAAGCTATTAAGTTAGATGTTGCGAAGGTTGACCCCTTGCTTACTATTGGTGGAACATTTCTGGGAACTACTAATAAAGGAGATCCTTTTGCTTTTCCTATGGCAGATGGCTCATTATGCGATCGCTCGGAAGAGATTATCGAAGGTTATAATAAACTGGGCTTGGATGCTTTAATTGGCATTGGAGGGGATGGAAGTCTTGCTATTTTACGAAAACTTGCCCAACAAGGAGGAATCAATCTAGTCGGAATTCCTAAAACTATTGATAATGATGTAGGTATTACAGAACGCTCTATCGGTTTCGATACCGCAGTTAATATTGCCACAGAAGCCATTGATCGACTCCATTTTACGGCTGCTAGTCACAGTAGAGTGATGATTGTAGAAGTAATGGGAAGAGATGCAGGACATATTGCCTTAAATGCTGGAATTGCGGGAGGAGCAGATATTATCCTAATTCCTGAAATTCCCTATAAACTAGAAACCGTTTGTCAACACATCAAAAAAAGGCAAGCTATGGGACAGGATTACTCTATTGCTGTAGTTTCAGAAGCTGTATGTACTGAGTCAGGCAATGTGGTAGAGCAAGGACATTTTGCCGACTGTCGTTTGGGGGGAATTGGTCAATATCTCTCGGAAAAGATTACTGCTATGAGTGGAGCAGAAACCAGAGTAACAGTATTAGGACATACTCAAAGAGGTGGTATTTCTTCCCCTCTAGACCGCATATTAGCCTCAGCTTTTGGGGTAGCAGCAGTAGAGTTAATTGCCAATGAAAAATATGACTATATGCTTACATGGCAAGAACGCTCTGTTAAAGCTGTACCCATAGCTGAAGCTATTAAAAATTATCGTGCTGTGGATCCTAGGGGTACTTTAGTTAAAACTGCTAAAGGTTTGGGAATTTGTTTGGGAATTTAAGGCTAGGCTTTATTTAACAAGTTGGAAAAAGAATCAAGGGGTAGACCCATTTCCGATATGGTCTGCTTTAATGCAGACTGAAAAGATTCAATATTTCTCCCATAACCACATAACTTAGCTGCTTTGACAATTCCAGCAGAAGCGTTACCCCTAGCACAGTCAATTAAATCAACACCCGTAAGAGGCTCTTTCCCAGAAAGTAATTTTTCTCGGGATTCTCCCCAGAAAGCACTGAGAATGCACACTTGTTGATCTTTTTGTTTTTTTACTGACCAACGATAGGTTACTGACTGGGGATCGATGCCAACTTCAAGCAGTTTAGCACCCATGTAGTATTGCATCTGACTCAGGGTTTTTTGTTTAACTGCTGTTGGTTGATTATTTTTGATAACGCGGTCTAAATGGGCTTGGGTAGGCTTGGGCATAGTGCAAAATTGTTTGTTACTAGATAGTATATAACTTTTTGTGAATTTTAAGTTTTTTCTAGTCTATTTTGTGCATTATTACCCAATATTATGAAGAACGGGCTTAATTATGAAGCCTCTACCACTTGCTAGCGCGAGGTGGTAGTATCCTGCTCTACAATAGTTATGGGTTGTGACCATAACATCGAGAGCGTTACCCGACTTCTGGGTGACAAGCAGGAACGGCGCGTATAAACTCCTGGGGAAACCCCAGGAGACAGCGCCTCATTTTTACCATGTTTGTCCTGTGAGCCATTTCTGCTCATCAGTTTATAGATAAATCTTGCACCAATGTTATAACTAGCGGAAAGGTCGCAATTATATTGCTTTCCATTAGCAAACACGGCTAGTTCGTAATTGTCTTTATTTCGTTTCAGTTTGCCACTGCCATCATAGGCATAACTAGAAGTACCGCGAGGATTAACGTAAACTACTTGTCCTCCTAACTCTGTCCACTTCATCTCGGTTAAATTAGCAATGCGACGATGCAGCCAATTATGAAAGCGTTGCTTAAGAGTGGAGCGTTTTTTACCCCTTCTGGGTCGCCAGCCTTTAAGATGCTCGAATACGATATATTTTACTCCGTACTGTCGAGCTACTTTAATTAAACGAGAGGAAACTTTTTGTCCCATTTCTCGATTAATATTGTTGGCTTTACGATACAAACCACGACAAAAACCCTTATATAATTTTCCTGTTCTTCTAGCTTTGCTGCTAATACGCTTGAGCCTTTTATCTCGACGGTCTATGTCTCTGCCAGGGTGAATAAATTCACGATAGCTTACAGTGCCGTCAAAGTTAACTACTGAAACTGTAGCGGTGGTATTAATTCCTAAATCTACAGACAATACTGATTCGGTATCTTTAAGTTTAGGAAGTTTGATTTTAAAGGGTACTGATAAGTGACATTTTTGGTCGCTGACTATTAGATACGGTGATTTTCTTTGATTGATCGGGTTGAGATGCCTTTGCCGATGTCCTGTTAATCCAACGGTAATCCATTCCCAGTCAGATCCTGTAAATACCTTAATTTCTGCACTATTTAAGTCTTCAGAAAACTTAATACATTGACCTTTATACAATGGAGGATAAGCCCCACAATCTGCATTTAGTCTTGGTGGCAATGCTTTTTGGTGACTTCTAATTCCTGATTGCCATTCCCGATATCTGGTCACAAAACTAGATACTTGACCCAGAGCAAATTGGATTGCACCACGACGATAATAACTAGGGAATTTATAAAAACGAGAATTAAAGTATTGATATTTGGGATGAGGATTTTTAGCGGTAGTATGAATAAGCTTTTCCACGGCAGGAATTCGAGCCTGGGAATCTAATGCCCCAATACTAGACCAATGAGTATAGATAACTCCCACTAAACAACGAACTAAACATCTAAACTCACAAACAGTTTTTTCCAGTAACTCTTTTTGGAAAGGACTCACGATAAGAAGCCATTTGTCAGTGCGGATGTTCTGTTTTACCAGGAGGTAATTATACCATAGTGTTTAAAAGTTATGACCAAGTTCAAAGCTCATGTTCACAGCTTTGGTTTTAATCTTGTTCATATAGTGTTTGTAACTAAATATCGTCATCCCGTCATTACTGACAAGATTGAAAATCGCCTTTGTCAGTTGATTACAAAACTCTGCCAAACTCAAGATTGTGAATTATTGCAGTGCCAAGCTGACTTAGGAACCAAAGATCATATTCATCTACTTGTTGATATTGCTCCTAAGATATCTCTTTCCAAGCTAGCTAATATTCTTAAAACCATTACTAGCCGTGAAATTAGAAAAGAATTTGCTACACAACTTAAGCCCGATTACTGGAAGCCTGTGTTTTGGAAGCGAGGGTTTGGTTATACTTCTGCTGGTGAGGTCGCGTCTGCCGAGGTCTCCTCGGCAGCTTGTGACGGCCGTGGTGCGCCCTTGACCGTACTTAAGCAATACATTGAGCGTGAGGGATGCTCTCGGTCGTGCGACCCCGCGCCACCTGCGGGCGCAAGGGAACGCGCACGACCCGAAGGGTCAGAGAGCATATCCAATCACGCTGTTGAAAACCAGGGGGACGATAGTTAACTAACTACACGCTTGCGCACTAACCTCCACCTGACAAAGCCGAGGAGGAGGAATGCGTGCTGACATTCCGTTCAAAATGTAACTAAACGTTTCTTGAGAGATTCAACACGACGCTTAGAAACTTTATTATTAGGCTCGTATTCTAGTGCTGATTCATAACATTCTACAGCTTGGGGAATCATCTGTTTTTTCTCATAGACGTTGCCCAAATTGTTTAAAGCAATGACATATTCAGGATAGAGTTTTAAGGCTTCTTTGTATTGACGAATCGCAATATCATATTGTTCTTGAGCAAAATAAGCATAACCCATAGCATTATAAATTAAAGCTTTATTTTCTGGTTCAACATTTTTGTCTGCTTTGAGAGCTTTTTGAAAAAGACTGATAGACTGGACAAAAAGCTTCTTATCTAGATAGAGACTGGCTAATTCATAGTACTCTTTAGATGTACCTTTTTCATTTTTTAGTTTTTTTTGTAGCTTGGAAAAAACATTTTCAGAACGACGAGTTTTGATGACTTCTCGCAAGATAAAAATGGCAGCAAAAATTAAAATAATTAATAAAGCAGATATGTAGATTACGGGTAGTTGTTCGTTCATTTTGTTTGAGAAAAGTTTGATTTTAGACTGTATTGTTATGGTTTGATTTTAGATTATCTCCTAAGCCCTAAGGCAAGTTGTACTGTTTAATTCTTTCGTCCAACCAACCCGATTTTCGCCAACTGAGTAGGGTTTGATATACTTTGCTTCGTAATTCTTCATATTGCAATCCTTTGGGCATTACAATACAAAGGGGTTGTCCTGAAAGTCTTTCTGGGAGCAATTGATAAGCTGGGTATTCTTCGATCCATCCTGTAAGAGTGGTAATATCTCCTGTAAAAGCTGCTGCTGCTTCTGTTTCTAGAACTTGTAATGCTTCTTGATAAGATTTTACTCCTATGAGTTGAGCTTGGGGTAGGCGATCGCGTATTATAGGAATTGTAGCAGAATCGTATAACACGGCAATTTTAGCGGTTGCTAAGTCTTGAACTGATTTAATATTCTGGTTTTTGGTAATAACTCCTGTGCCATCTAGATAGTAGTGGGGGCTAAAGTTAACAATGCGTCTTCGAGGAACAGTATTAGTAATTTTTGCGATCGCAATATCTGCTTGATGATCTAAAATTACTCTAAGTCTCTCCTTATTGCTGACTGGCTTGAAGACAATCGCATCAGCATCTCCTAATAATTCCTTGGCTAACTGGCGAGCTAGATCGATTTCTAAACCAATTAAATTTCCTTGGCTATCTCTATAGCCTAAAGGACGTAAATTGTCTTTAACAGCAACAATCAGATAACCTCGTTGCTGAATTTTAGCTAATTCTGCTGCATGAAGTGGTGATGAACTTCTTAGCTTGATCACCATGCTAATGGCTAAAGAGACAATAAACCATCTTCGTTTCATAAATCTTCTTGGTTAATAAAATTACTGATTTAACAATAATATTAAGCATTGCAAATGTGTAATTGATTATATTTCTCCCCTATTTTTTGATTATCGTATATATTAGTACAAAAATATCTTGCGATACCGTTTTAGTTTTAAACAACGTGAGTTCCGAGTCCTAAAAGACCCTAAACGATACACCTGCGGATATACCCTTTAGGACACCTTCGGATAACACCTTCGGATATGACCTTCGGTATTCACTTGATTCTTTAATTATTTAGTCAAGAATGTAAGCTAGTTATTCCTGTTCTTTTTCTAAAAGTCGGTCAACTTTGTTTTCTATTGCCATCAATCTTCTAAGAATGGTTGGACGATCTTCATCATGATTAATCAAAATTCTAGTCAAACCACTTTGAGTATCTACTACTCTTGTCATAATGTCTCGCATTTGCGCCATTGCTTCTTCATGTTTAAGACGATCTGTGACTTGCTGCTCCATCATCACTTGAATTGCACGAGAGTTGGATTCTATTATGGCTTCAATTCTATCTAAGCGATCGCTATTACTATTCCCATTAGTCATGAATGTTATACTCCAAATAAGTTTGAAAAGTTTTAAGGAAGCTTCTGATTGTGATTATTTGAGAAGCTTCCTTTTTTATCATTCCGCCAAAAGAAGACCCTCAGTTTTACTGATGGGATGAATTTTGAAGTCGAGGGATGCTTTCGGTCAGAAAGCATATCCAATCGACTTGTTGGTCAGAGTTAAACGCTTTACAAAAATAACTCGTGCATGGTAAAATCTAGTCATGAAACAACTTCGCGGATTTAAGTACAGATTTTACCCTACCTCTGCACAACGATTAGAGTTAGCGCAGACGTTTGGCTGTACTAGATTTGTGTACAACTGGGCATTGGCACTTAGAACTAATAGTTACTACCAAGATAATGTATCTTTGAGCTATACGGATACTTCTAATGCTTTAACCAAATTAAAGAAAAACCCTGAAAAAGCTTGGTTAAAAGCTGTCTCATCTGTACCACTACAGCAAGGATTGAGACATTTAAACACCGCTTTTCAAAACTTTTTCAAAGGTAAAACTAAGTATCCTAAGTTCAAGAAAAAGAGTAATCGCCAGTCTGCTCACTATGCACCTAATGCTTTTAAATGGGTTGATGGAAAGCTAACCTTAGCTAAAATGTCTCAACCTTTGAAGATTAAATGGAGTCGATATTTTACAGGTGAACCCAAGAGCGTAACTATTTCTAAAGACCCAAGTAATAGGTATTTTGTATCATTCTGAGTTGAAGAAGAACTAGAACAATGGAGTCCTAGTAGTAATGAAATTGGAATTGACCTTGGTATCAAAGATGTAGTTGTGACTAGTAATGGGTTTGCTTCAGGAAACCCCAAACACTATCAAAAATACCAAACTAGATTAAAAACACTACAACGCAGATTAGCCAAGAAAGAGAAAGGGTCAAATAATAGATATAAGGCAAGGTTAAAAGTAGCCAAGCTTCACGCTAAGATAGCTGATTGCCGAAAAGATTTTTTACACAAGTTGAGTACAAAATTAGTTAGTGAAAGCCAAGCTATCTATACTGAAACTCTGGCGGTAAAAAACATGATGGCTAATCATCAATTAGCGAAAGCCATAGCAGATTGTGGTTGGGGCGAGTTTTTGCGCCAAATAGAATATAAAGCTCAATGGCATGACCGTAAAATTGGTGCAATTGATCGATGGTTTCCATCGTCAAAACGTTGTCATCCCTGCGGTCATATTTTAGATAAGTTACCTCTTGAAGTTAGAGAGTGGACTTGTCCTAGCTGTAATTCTCGTAACCTGAGAGATCAAAACGCAGCTTTAAACATCAAAGCGGTCGGGCAGACCGTGTTTGCTTGTGGATCAAGCTCTAGCGGGGGTCAGTCTTTGACCGATCTAGCTATCTTGGGATGAATCAAGAATCCCCCGACTCCGTCGGCGGGAGTGTCAACTTATTTGCCTAGACTGAGTAATACCCCAAGTCAGTAAAATCACAGGAATAATTCCTACTATAACTATTGCCAAAGCTGGAGCAGAAGCTTCAATTAGTCTTTCATCAGAAGCATATTGATAGACTCGGATAGCTAGAGTATCAAAATTAAAAGGACGAATTACTAAAGTTGCAGGTAATTCCTTCATTACATCCACGAAAACTAACATAGCAGAAGTTAATAGACCTCCAGCCATTAAAGGGGCATGGATTTTTACCAAAGTAGGAGTGGCAGTATAACCCAGACTACGGGAAGCATCGTCGAGACTGGGAGTAATTTTATTAAGACTAGATTCGGTGGAACTAAAAGCAACAGCTAAAAATCTTACAAGATAGGCAAAAATCAAACTGAATATGGTTCCTGAAAGTAATAAACCCGTAGATTGTCCAAAATTTGCTTTCATCCAACTATCTATAGTGTTATCAAAATTGCCCAAAGGAATTAAGATTCCCACCGCAATTACTGAACCTGGAATGGCATAACCCATAGCAGCAATTCTTACAGATACACGCATTAGCCAGTTAGATTGGAGTCTTTGTCCATATGCCAAAATTAAAGCGATAATTACTGCGATCGCAGCAGTGATTGTAGCTAAAATAAAACTATGCTGTGCCAATTCCCAAAAATCATCATCTAAGGTAGCATCGAGATTATTTAAAATCATCTGTAATAGATAACCCGCAGGAATTATAAAACCGAGCATTACAGGAAACAAACAAGCTATAACAGCTAATATTCCCCTGCCTAACCCTAATTCATATTTAGGTATTCGTTGTCCCGAAGCAGACATTTGATAATATTTTGCTTGCTGACGAGATAATCTTTCTAAAACAATCAAAGCCAGAATAAATAACATCAAAAAAGCAGCTAACTGAGCTGCTGCTGCTCTTTCTCCCATGCCCAACCAAGTACGGTAGATCCCAGTAGTGAAAGTTGTTACCCCGAAATATTCTACTGTGCCAAAATCATTGAGGGTTTCCATTAATGCTAGAGCCAAACCAGCGATAATAGATGGTCTAGCCAAAGGTAAAGCAATAGTGAAAAAACCTCGCCAAGGATTGCAACCCAGGGAACGACTAGCTTCTAGAGTACATACTGACTGTTCTAAAAAAGCCACCCGCGCCAACAAATAAACATAGGGATACAGCACCAAAATTAGCATTACTACGGCACCCCACAAAGACCGAATATTGGGAAACCAGTACTGCTCCAAACTAGTCCAGCCGAAAATATTGCGTAATCCAGTTTGTACTGGACCAAAATAGTCTAGTAAATTGGTATAAGCATAAGCTAATAAGTAAGCTGGTGCAGCTAAAGGTAATAGTAATAACCATTCCAGCCAGCTACTACCGAGGAAACTACACATTGTAACCAGCCAAGCCGTACCAACTCCAAGAACTAAAACTCCTATACCCACTCCTATCATGAGCCAGAAAGAATTAGTAATGTAATCAATTAGTACAGTATCTAACAAATGTTGCCAAATTTCTCCAGCATCCGTAAATATACTGCTAAAAATAAATATAATTGGGGTAGCAATTAGTAATGCGATCGCAATTACAATAATTATCCAGCCGTTAAAGAAACAATGCTGTAAAACAGGATTAATAAAAGTTTTCATACAACATAGAATACACTTTTGTTACAGTGTCTTCCTAATTTCATAAAAGTAAGATAAATAATACCTAAGTCTAATTAACAGAATAATTCTCTGACAGATGCTAGTATTTAAACACTTTAGCTCTATAGTTAAACTTGTTGATGCTGCTTACTTATAATAAGCCCTATTCCATTCCTCAACAATGCTATTTTCCCACTCCATGATTCAGCGACGTTTATATTTTCTACTGGCTTTAGGAATAACCTGTTGTGGTTTCAATGTTTCTGTAGCAGCACAAACCCCAGCCGTTCCTAAAACCAGAGAACCTTTTATCACTGAGGACAGTAGTATTCAGGCACTGGATACTATGGAAACACTCAAGTTAGGCTATGATGCTCTAATGAAAGCTGGTTATGCAGCAGATAAAAAACGAGACTACAACACTGCACTAACTTATTTTCGTCAGGCTCTGATTTTGCGTCCCAATGATTCTTGGGCAAATAAAGCAATCAACAATATTACGACTCATGCTTTTGATCGATATATGCAAGCTGGTTACAAAGCTGATATAAGTAAAGATTACCAACTAGCTTTAGAGCACTTTAAAAAAGCCTTAGAAATTAAGCCTAATTCTTTTTATGCTCAAAAAGCAATTGCCAATGTTTCTAATTATTTAGCAGTAAATGCAGTAAATGCTCAAGAACCAGAAAAAGTTCAACAGAATGATCAGAAGGAAGATGATGATTCTGGCTTGTTATGGCTTGTGATTGGAATCTTGGGTACCATAGGAGTCTCGGGAATAGTATTATTTTATCTCTTCCAGAAGAGTCAAAACCTTGATTTAGAACCAGTAATTAAAGAAAACGAGCCCACAAATCCGATTAACTCTTCGATTGCTGATGATTCTAAAACTAATGACCAGAAAGCACAAAAAGAATCAGAAGTTGATGTGGAAGAAGAAGAAACCTTAGTCGCGCCTCCTTCTGAACCACAATCAGAACCAACCACAAATTCTCTACAAAAAACCGTAGAAAGTCAAAATTCACAGATTGTTTTAGAGGATACCAATCTTCCTAAACTAGATATTGTTCCTGAATTAATTAATGATTTAGCTAAAAGCGATCGCAAAAGTAGGCAAAAAACCGTTTGGGAACTTGCTCAACGAGGTGATTCGAGAGCAATGCAACCCTTAGTAGAATTAATGGTTAAAGTTGACTCTCAAGAAAGAGGTTTGATTTTAGAAGCTATGACTCAGATTACCAGTCGTACTCTAAAACCGATGAACAAGGCACTAATGTTTTCCCTTGACGATGATAATCCTCGGGTTAAACAAAACGCGATTCGAGATTTAGCCAGAGTTTACGAACTAATGAACCAAGTCACAAAACGTTTATCCTCAGTAGCAGAAGACTCAGATGAGGAAGTTCAAAAAACTGCTACCTGGGCATTAAAACAACTAAATCAAATGCCTACAGTACCGTTTTGGCAAAATTCAAATCACAAAGTCACTGAAAATAATAATCAGGATATATCTAATTAGTTAATAGTTAGTGGTTAATGGTTAGTCCTAAAGGATACACCTTTGGATATGGTTGATTGTTCATTGTTCATTGTTGATTGCTAATAGAACACTCTTCCTTGTCCCCCTTGTCTCCCCTATCTCCCTGTCCCCCTTGTCTTCCCCATCTCCCTTGTCCCCCTTGTCCCTTTTCCGCTCAAGTCTATAATTATGCTCAAACTTTTATTCATTTCCACTCCTGTTGGTGCATTAGGTACGGGACAAGGTGGGGGTGTAGAATTAACCATTCAAAACCTTGCCCAAGAATTGCAAAAGCGGGGATACATCATAGAAGTTGTTGCACCCGTTGGCTCCGTTTTACAGGATATTCCTGTTACGGGAATCCCAGGAAATTTACAAATTGCTGTACAAACTCAAGGAAGAGATATTCCTATTTGCTTATCTTCCAATTCCGTATTGGGTAATATGTTGGATTATTGCCGTCAAGTGCAGCATAAATACGATTTGATCGTTAATTTTGCTTTTGACTGGCTGCCGTTTTATCTGACTCCTTTCTTTGATTGTCCAATCGCCCATTTTATCAGCATGGGTTCGATGAGTGTGGCATTAGATGAAATCATGAGCCAGATAGCAAGAGATTATCCGCAGAATATTGGGGTTTATACTAAATCTCAAGCAGATACTTTTCCTTTTGCTGATAGCTGTCAAATTCTTAGCAGTGCCATTGATTTATCCCTCTATCAATTTTCTCCCCACCCAGAAAAATCCTTGGCTTGGTTAGGACGTATTGCACCAGAGAAAGCTTTAGAAGATGCGGTAGCAGCAGTTAATCTGACTGGGACTCCCTTGAAAATCTATGGTAAGATACAAGACCCAGATTATTGGCAACAAATTCAACAGGACTTTCCTGACGCTCCTATCGAATATAAAGGTTTTCTGGCAACTCAGGATTTGCAACAAGAATTAGGCAAATGTCGTGCTTTATTAATGACTCCTCGCTGGATTGAAGCTTTCGGCAATGTGGCTATCGAAGCTTTGGCTTGTGGTGTTCCCGTAATTTCTTATGCTCGTGGTGGTCCCAAAGAAATTGTTAAAGATGGTGTTACAGGTTTTCTCGTTGAACCAGACAGCATTGAAGGGCTAGTAACAGCAATTAATCAAATCGATTTAATTAACCGCCAAGATTGTCGTCAGCAAGCAGAAACAGAATATTCTTTGACTAGTTTGGGCGATCGCTTTTGTGCCTGGTTTAACCAGATTCTAGAAACCCAAAATCAGTAGCTACAGCATGAGTTGTAGCAAGAGAGAGCCTATGCCACCAAGAAACCTACCAAAATTACCAGCACCCCTTTTTCTCTTCTCCATATCTGCTTCCATTTGACTCCTTAACTCCATAGCCTGTAAAAATTCTTCTGATGTTGCCTTGCCTAATTCATTTTCTTGTTTTGTAAATAAATTAGCAGCAATTTCCACATTAGTTTTTGCCTTTTCCTGATGATCTGTCTGATAATATACAACTCCCAATCCCAGATAGGCTGGGGCAAATTCCCTTTCAATTGCGATCGCTCTATGGTAATGAGCGATCGCTCCAGTATAATTACCTCGATCTGCTTCCCTCACAGCCCAACGGTGGAATTGTTCAGGAGTTGCTACTTCTGGAGCAATGCCTTTGACTCCATCAAGATAAGCCGTGTTAAGATCCACTCCTTCTAACCGAGTATTAGTCAGATAAGCATTTCTCAGATCTACCCCAGTCAGGTTTGCGCCAGTCAGGTTTGCGCCAGTCAGGTTTGCGCCATATAAGGATGCACCAGCAAGATTTGCCCCACTTAAATCTGCACCAGTTAAATTAGCCTGGCTCAAATTAGCGTTAATTAAATTCGCCCCCCTCAATTGCGCTCCTGCTAAATTAGCATGAATCAAGCCTGCACTAATAAGATCGCAATTATTACAGTTTCTTGTGTTTAAAAGTTGATTTATGTGACTTAAATTTTCGGCTTGAGTAGGTAGAGATATAGCCGTTGTTGTAAGTAGAGCGATTAAACTTACTAAAGAAGCTTTCATAAGAGTTTATATAGTTTCTATGAAGACTACGCCATTCTAACCTCAAATTTTTTAATTGTTGATGGTTAGTGGTTAGTGGTTAGTGGTTATTTGGTTCTTTGTCTTCCTTGTCTCCTTGTCTCCCTGTCTCCCTGTCTCCCTTATCTCCTCAATCTCCCTTATCTCTAATTATTGACCTATTGGTTCAGCCTTTTGTACAGAGCTATTATTAATTCCCATAGTCAGGCGTAAAGGAATCTTTTGAGGATAAGCTTTTACTACTTGACGATATACACTATAGTTGGTAGGTAAAGTAATGGTCTGACCGTTTTTTTGATAGGTAATATAGTATTTGACCTGTCTTAATAATTCTGGCTTGCTTGGTTGTTCATAATTTCTTTTTTGTCGTTCTTCAATTTGGTCTAAAGTCGGCTTGGGAGGAATTTTTGCCCACCATAAACCCTTATCATCTTGATAAACTCCACCTTCTGGTTTTTCTCCATTACGGTTAATCAGAGCAACTGAAGCAAATTCTTCAATACGTCCTCTCTTATCCTCTATAGGGTCATTGGTATAATTAGCTTGCCAAGTTAGGATCGTTTCTGCTGTGGCTTGATAATTATTGATGGCTTGAGTACCACAACTGGGAATAAAAGTGGCTAGAAGGAAGCTGAAAATAATCAAAACTAGTTGTGGGGCTAGAGGATGGAACTTAGGTAATTTGTGGTACATAGCAATTTTACGATTCATCTTTTGTATTTTTTTAAAGAATCGATCCCGTGATTATATCCTTGCATTACAAACAATATTTTGAGAATATAATGCATATATGACAAAAAATTAATTTTTGTTAAAACTTAATGGGGTTTCATAAAAACCCAAATTATGCAAATATACTGATTGCTTGTCTAAGATTCTCGCAATCTACAGGAAAATACTTAGGATCATCAATAGTGAGACATTTTTTTTTAGGTTCAGTAATTGTAGGAGCTACTCCTTTACTCTCCAACATGGCAATTGCTACTTCTTGGTTTTCTTCCTTCAACGTCAATCCAGTTTTATCAAGTGGCAATTTTGTCTGTACTAAAGTTGATCCTAAAATAAAAGTATCCGAAGCTTGTCAGCAGCCTAAACTAATTCTAGATGCCAAGGGCAAGATAGGGATTCAGCCTGATATGTTCAACCAAATGACCAATTTACTAATTCCAGAGTGGGATTTAGTAGATCGAAAAGTTGGCAGTATGAAATCGATGGCAAATCCTGAGTTATTTTCCTTTCCATCACAACAGAATGGAGAATTACTGGAAGTGAGTTTTCCCAGCACAACATTACTTCTAGAATCTAATGATGACCAAGTTCCTCGTCCTTCCAATCAGAGATTACTCCGCAGTACTAAAGGACTCCTAACCCTGAAGGATATACCTTCGGATAACACCTTCGGATATAAAACGACGGAGCCTTCTTGGGAAAGTTGTTTATCCGGGAAAGCCAAGGGGCTGACTCTTGAATTTAGTTCAAGAGCTTGTAAGCCTCTTTCAAGACCCCACTTTCAAGATGCTCTGAACATTGATCACAAGTTAGAACCATCTGAAAAAGTAGCAGCAAAAAACCCCAATTTTCCTAAATTTTCTCGTAGTAGTTTATTAACTTCTTCTCTTCAAGAAAATAATTCTTCTTCAACCAAGTCAAATTTTGCCCATCCTGCACCTGATACCAAAAGGGTAGCAAGTCCTTACGGTTGGCGTCGAAGACCCTATAGCGGAGAATATCAATTTCATCATGGTATTGATTATGGCGCCCCTTTGGGTTCTCCTGTAGTAGCAGCAAATGATGGTATTGTCACAAAAGTGATTTCTGGTTGTAGAGATTTTCGGAGTCGTTGGTGTGGTAATCAGTTTGGTAATTGGGTAGAAATCGATCATGGTGATGGGGTAACTGCACTTTATGGTCATTTGCTTCACCAATCCATCACTGTAAAAAAAGGCATGAAAGTCTGGAAAAATCAAGAAATTGCTCAAGTTGGTAGTTCTGGCTGGTCAACAGGAGCTCATCTTGATTTTCGGGTTAAGGTAAATGGGCAATATCGAAACCCTGTCCATTTTGTTAGATAAATTGATTAGTAATTGTCCTAAAGGATTCCTAAAGGATACACCTTCGGATAACCGCTTCGCATATTAATGGTTCATCGTTCATGGTTCATCGTTCATTGCTCTATCGTCACCCAATATTACCTAACCTAATTACTGTAGTTCATCTAAACTAGCTAATACTTCTTGGCTATGGCGATTAGGATTAACTCCTAAGAAAGTTTTTCGTAAAATACCATCAGGATCGATTAGGTAGGTATGTCTTAAAGAACCAAAACCCAACCAAGAACCATAGGCTTTACTAACACTCCCATCTGTATCTGCTAATAGAGGAAACTTTAAGCCTTCTGAGTCACAAAACTCTCGGTGAGAATCTACATCATCCACGCTGACTCCTAAGATTTGGGTATTTCTAGCGATGTATTCGGGTAAGTCTTGTTGAAAGCGACGAGCTTCGATAGTGCAACCAGGAGTAAAATCTTGGGGATAAAAATACAAAACTATCCACTTACCTTGATAGTCATTGAGAGATATTTCCCCATCTCCCGTATTAGTAGGAAGGGTAAATTCTGGTGCTGGTTCATTTAAAGGTGGTTGTTCTCCACCCATCGCCCAAGCAGGAATTGCAAAATTACTCAGAAGTATTATAGATAAACAAAAGGTTAAGACAAGATTTAGATAAGATTTACGTAGCATTGGCACAAAAATATGGTTTACTTAACATAAATTAACAGCTATTGCTTAGTGAGAGCCAAAGAAAGTTTGCTTTCAACTCAAAGCATAGATCAGGCATCAATCATCTAAATAGTTTGTTAAGATTGTTGATCGCAGACGTGCCACATATAAATAAACAGATATGAGTGTAATTACTGAAACGATTGCCCCTCATGGTGGGACATTAATCAATCGCATTGTTACAGCAGAACAAAAAGCTGAATTTTTATCAAAAGCTGATTTCTTACCAAAAGTTCAATTAGATAAAAGAGCTACTTCTGACTTAGTCATGATTGCGATTGGTGGCTTCAGCCCCATCAAGGGTTTTATGGAGGAACAAGACTACAAGGGTGTAGTTGACGATATGCGGATGGCTGATGGCAATCCTTGGTCTGTTCCTGTTACTCTTTCGGTTAGTGAAGAAGTAGCTGCACCTCTGAAGGAAGGTTCTTTAATTCGTCTTGATGACCCCGATGGTAATTTTGTTGGGGTACTGGAGCTAACTCAAAAATACACTTATGATAAAACCCATGAAGCAGTAAAAGTTTATCGTACCGACGAAGATAAGCATCCAGGGGTTAAAGTTATTTATGAACAAGGAAATGTTAACTTAGCTGGACCTATTTGGTTATTGGAAAGGGCAGATCATCCTCTTTTCCCTTCCTATCAGATCGATCCTGCTGCTTCTAGAGCTATGTTCCGTGAAAAGGGTTGGCATACTGTTGTTGGTTTCCAAACCCGTAATCCTATCCACCGCGCCCATGAATATATCATTAAATGTGCTTTAGAGATTGTTGATGGTTTGTTCTTACATCCTCTAGTTGGTGCAACCAAGAGCGATGATATTCCTGCGGATGTCAGAATGCGTTGCTATGAAATTATGATGGAAAATTATTTTCCTCAAGATCGAGTTATCTTAGCAATTAATCCTTCAGCCATGCGCTATGCGGGACCTCGTGAAGCTATTTTTCATGCTTTAATTCGTAAAAACTATGGTTGTACTCACTTTATTGTTGGTCGTGATCATGCTGGTGTGGGTGACTACTATGGTACCTATGATGCCCAGCATATTTTTGATGAGTTTAAACCTGGAGAGTTGGGTATTACTCCCCTGAAATTTGAACACGCCTTTTATTGTACCCGCACTGAACAAATGGCTACTTCTAAAACCAGCCCTGCGACAAAAGAGGAGCGAATTCACTTGTCTGGGACTAAAGTTAGGGGAATGCTACGGGAAGGTAAATTACCACCACCACAATTCTCTCGTCCTAAAGTAGCAGAAGAATTAGCTAGAGCAATGAAAATTAATGCTTAAAGTATTGCTTTGATTATCTATTTTAGAATTAAGGGGATTTGCGATCGCAAATCCCTGGCGTTTAATATAAGCGACTAAAATCACCATCTTTTGGTAGGTGGTAAACATGAGAGTAGTAATCTTTTTTACTTTTAACAGCCAACTAACAGCTATTCCTGATAATCTGATAGCTGATATCTAAAAGCTAATAGCAGATATGGGACTTGATCGCCGAACTTTTTTGCAACGGGCTGGACTAGCTCTATTCTCTCTAGGAGTATCAGAAACGGGAATCTCTTTATTGACCAGCAATGATAGGTTTGCTCCTTGGCTACAAGCTTACGGTCAAGCTTTGGCAGAAACCAAAAATCGTAAGCTGGCTTTATTAATTGGAATTAACCAATATACGAATAATAAAGAATTAAATGGCTGTGTAACTGATGTAGAGCTACAAAAAGAATTATTAATTCATCGATTTGGATTTTTACCCCAAGATATACTTACTCTGACCGATCACCAAGCTACTAGAGAAAATATTGAGACTGCTTTCTTGGAACATCTTACAGAACAAGCTCAACCTGATGATATAGTAGTTTTTCACTTTAGTGGTTATGGTGGTCGGGTCAAAATGTTGCCCAAAAATCTCGACTCTACCGAGACTGGTGAGGAGCGACTAATGGAAAGTTTATTACCCGCAGATGGTTTAATTTCCACTAAAGGTAATCCTGCTGCTAATGATTTACTCAAAGATACTCTCTTTGACTTATTGCGATCGCTTAAAACCGAAAAAGTAACGACTATATTAGATACAGCCTTTAAAAAAACCCCCCAGAATTTTCAAGGAAATTTTCGGATTCGTTCTTATAATGATGTTGCGGAACGTACTAGCCCAGAAGAAACTGCTTTTAGAGATCTGATCCAAATGAGGTTGAAAAACCAAGGAGTGAAATCCAATAATGTTCCTGGGATAATTCTTAGTGCTGCTGGCGCAGGACAACCAGCTTTAGAAGGAAAATGGCATCATTTTAGTGCTGGCTTATTTACTTACGCCCTAACTCAGCATCTGTGGCAGGTTACCCCTGCAAGTAAAGTTCAGGCTGTTTGGCAAAAAACTTTAGCTAATGTTGCTGTGATTAGCGACAACAATCAGAAGCCCCAGATTCAAAGCAAGAATAAACCTCTAAATCAATATTATCCTGTAGAGCAAAATGCAATAGCAGCAGAAGGATTAATTACAGAAATAGATAGTAAAGGG
>JASJDB010000024.1 GCA_030065315.1 Xenococcaceae cyanobacterium MO_167.B52
ATGAATATTGGCAGTTCCACAAGATTCAGGAGTTCCAGCGCAATCATGTCAACAAGTTTCAGGACCCTAAAAGATTGTTAGCCATTTGACTTCATTACTTCAAAAGAGCCACACCCATCTTAAATATCCTCCAATTAGTAACTACTCGACAAAAAAGTCATCGAAGTTTATTACAAAACTTAGCTAAACTCAGACAAAAATGAAGTCTCGCGACATAAATACATTAGTAGTGTTATGCACAACACCAATGACATCACCTTGGTAACTTATAGCAGTGTCTAAAGGAGTAGGATTTACATCATCTCCCATTTGTGTATAAGAGAGAGAATAGTTACTAGCACTGCCATAAACTCTGATTTTATCCCCTTCGTTCGAGTTAAAATCGAGAATTTCAGCACTAGCAAGACCTAGATAGTAAGCTTCGTGGGAATCACCCAAGACAAAAATATCTGCTCCTGCATCACCAATCAAATTGTCAAATTCACTAGCACCAGAATTCCACATATTAGGATTCGAGCCTATTAAAAGATCATCTCCCGAACCACCAACTAATAGGTCATCTTTTACACCTCCAATCAATTCGTCGTTACCATTACCACCGATGAGAGTATCGTAGCCATCACCACCATTAAGAATGTCATGATCACCGTCGCCATAGAGAGAATCATTACCATTGCCACCAATGAGGGTATCGTTGCCATTCCAACCAGCAATAAGATCATTGCCGTCACCACCATCGTGGTAATCATTGTGTCCTCCACCATAGAGAGAGTCATTACCAGTTCCACCATAGAGCGAATCATGACCCCATCCTCCTATGAGGTGATCACTGCCGACACTACCATAAAGATAATCATCACCACTTTCACCATCAAGCCGATCATTATGACCATTACCATAAATGGTGTCATTACCTACACCTCCAATGAGAGTATCATTACCGTAATTACCAAATAATGTATCATTGCCCTGACCACCATGAAGATAGTCTTCGCCCAATAGACCATCTGCTTGGTCAAAACCACCATCGAGTCGGTCATTACCATTATCTCCAAACAGGGTGTCCCTACCACTTCCACCGATGATATTATCATCCCCTTCACCACCATTTAGGATGTTATTAGCGTCATTTCCCATAATCGTGTCATTACCAGAACCACCAATCGCATTTTCGATTAGTGATCGCGAATCACCATTATATTGTAGAGCGTTAAAGACGTGAGCACGAGCATAATTACCATCACCAAGATAAGCTCTTTGGAAATTACCGTTAGCATCAAGATTACTCCAACTCCCTGGTGTAAGATCAATTTCTAGATTAGTAGAGTAGTTGGAAAAGTTATAAGTATCTATGCCATTACCATCCCAGATAGTGCGGAAGATACGATTACCACCAGGAGTTCCTTGTCCTACACCATTTACAAACATTTCCCCAGTAGTAGTAGAGAAATCGTAGGTAGTGTTACCAGAGTTGGTATTAAAGTTAGCACCATACATTTGCTGAATTGCTGCTATGTCGTAGATCATAAGCGACTGGGCAAATCCCCAAGGTTCATTTTCATAACCAGGGTCTGTATCTCCAATATGCTCTCTATAGGTCATAATGGAAAACTCCATAGAATCACGGTTTGCATCCATAGAGACATTAGAGACTCCACCAGTTTCATGTCCATGTTTTAAGCCCAAAGCATGACCAATTTCATGACCGAAAGCATGATACTCATAGTTTCCTATAACGGGGTTATTGTAGGTTGGCTGATACTCGTTTGCAGGTGTTTGAGGGTCGTCTAGGACTTCAGTTCTGTTAAACCAGATATCACCATTGGCGACATGTCCTCCAGGATAATAGGCATATCCTGTATTAGGATGGTCTGATTCAGCCATTCTGATTGTGGCATTTCGGTCATTAACACCTGTTAGTTCTACCATGTTTAGATTAGATACATCTTCGTACATATTGAACCACGAGTGTGCAACCGCTCTTTGAGTTCCGTTGAGACTTTCAAAACTGCCCGAATGAATATAAGAGTTGGGATAACCTGACTCATAATCATTGGCAAAGCTGTTAGTAAAACTAAAAGTCACTGTATTTGATTGCCATTGAGTTCCGTCAAGTAAAGCATCAATGTTATTAACTCCAGTTGATGATGTTGTTTTTGTTGCTGTTGAATTGCCAAACATTTTCTTGCCCCTCTAAATTGCGTCTGAATTTAATTATTTTGTCTTGGTAGAATCGAGGACTATACTTTCACCAAGTAAAAGTTGCGTTGAAAGCAATTTTTTCCTTATTTCTATATCTCTATAATCCTTTTTCCATTTGGAATTGGTGGCTCAGAGTGGCTCAGTTTTTAGTTCAGTTTTTGTTTCACTATCTCTTAAAAAATTTTTCAACTGTAGAGAGAGGTTACTTCGTACCCTAGTCTTCGACGCACTCCGTGTACGGGAAGCATGAAACGTCTCTCTACATATAAGTAATTCTCTAAATTTAATTCCACTGTTTTTAAATAGTCTAAAATCATGAGTTTTACCTTTTCCGTGCTTTAAGCTGATTATCTTTAAGGTTTTTTGCTCGATAATTAACTGTGTTTTCAAGGTATGCTCTTTTTGTTTTCCGCTATAAAATCTTTTCTGATGGTTTTTAGGTCTTTCAATTGGACTTGACCTGACTCCATAACAATTAAGTCAGTATCAAGCTCAGAATTTAATAAACTTTTCTTACCTGGTAAGCTAAATTTAATGGTGCTAAAGTGCAGCTTTGGGAGTGCCACAATGGTAAAAATCAAAACTTCCGCCTTCGTTAATTGTTTTTGCTCATCAATCAACGCTGCATATCAGCCCTCTTTTGTCACTATAGGGATTTTTGACGTATTTGCGTAGTTTCAGCCTACGAAAAATTAAGCTTAAACCCCAAAGTCATAAAAGAGGGATCACTCTCTTCTGTCATTCTAGGAAAATTTAACGAATTTACGTCATTTCAGCCAAGGAAAAATCAAGGTTTTGACTCACTCTGACAGAAGAGAAATTAGACCTCAAAATGACAAAAGAGGGTTAATTGTACTGATGATGAAGATTGATTCACCTACTACTCCTCAACGACAACTCCTCGGACGAGTATCAGAAGATTCTTCAGCTACGAGTTCCACAATCCCCTCTTCATTGATAATCCAGCTAGTTGCTTCGACAATTCTTTCAGGATTAGTATTTGATTGCTTGACTGTATTAGCTGAGTTTTTAATTAATTGAGTTGGCAATTGTACGTCCTTCCACACTTCACGACTGCTCAGAGTTTCGGTAGGGCTTGGTGGTAAACCGCCTCGTCCAGTGTTGATAAATTTGCTATCTATTCCCCGTTCGCAAGGATTTTGAGAAATTTGGTCTGAAGCATCACCAACAGATTCAGGTAGTTCGATTAAGCCTTTTGTGGGATCAGCTTCTGGGGTGTTGATAGTGATCTCTCCTTGTAAGCCAAACTCAGAACTAGCGTCAATATCATTGGTTTGATTGGGTGGTGTGGAACGTCTTTCTTCCAGTCCAAAAATTGCCTGAGTAGAAATGTTAATTCTGCCTCCATTTCCTTGTTGGGCGTTGGCAATAATATCGTTATTTTGATTGGGAAAGGCAATGATGAAACCATTCGATGCATTAATGATCACGTTACCACCATCAGCATTTTGTAAAGCACGAGCCGACACCAAGCTGTTATTTCTTAAGATGATATCTTCAGCAATAGTGAGGTTAATATTTGCGCCTTCGCCAATTTCAGATTGAGTAGCAGCTTCAATGCTAGCTTGATTACTCATATTAAGAGAATTAGCTTGTATATTAATGTTTCCTGGTTTTCCAGTACCTGGCTCAAAAACCCCCAAACTATCAAAATTTCCCGCTTCAATAGTTCCACCATTATCAATTGTCAGTTGATTGGTAAAAACATTAACATCACCTCCATTGCCGTTACTGACAAGTGCGTCAGCAGATATTCCACTCCGAAAAAAATCCGTTGCACCACTGATGATGATTGATTCTCTAGCATTAACGGTTACATCCCCGGCATTTCCTTGACCAAAGGTACTAGCGGAAACTCTTCCCCCATTAGTCAGAGCCAAAGAACCAGTATTAATGGTGATGCCCTCTGCATTTCTTACTGCTTCTGGCTGAACAGTACTAAAAACACCACTAGAAATGCCATTTGATTTTGCACCATCAATCAGGATGGTATCAGTAGCGGTAATCTCCACCGACCCCGCATTGGCTTGACCAAATGTACTAGCACCAACTCTTCCCCCATTAGTTAGAGACAAAGAACCAGTATTAATAATCACACTTCCCGCATCTCCCTCTACATTTAAACCAATTTGACTAAAAACACCACTAGGAATGCCATTTGATTTTGCACCATCAACAGAGATCGTATCAGTAGCGGTAATCTTCACCGAACCTGCATTCCCTTGACCAAAGGTACTGGCAGTAACTCTTCCCCCATTAGTTAGAGTCAAAAAACCAGTATTGATGGTTACACCTCCTGCATCTCCCTCTGCTCCTAAATCAACCCCACTGCTAACACCACTAGCAAAGCCATTTGAATTCTCACCATCAATGGTAATGCTGTCAGTAGCGGTAATCTCCACCGAACCGGCATTTCCTTCATCAAAAGTATCAGCAGAAACTTGTCCCCCATTAGTCAGAGACAGAGAACCAGTATTAATGGTTACACCTCCTGCATCTCCCTCTGCTCCTAAATTTACCTGACTGAAAGCCCCACTAACAAAGCCACCAGATCGCTCACCATCAATGGTAATGCTGTCAGTAGCGGTAATCTCCACCGACCCCGAATTTCCTTGACCAAAGCTACTAGCTGAAACTCTTCCCCCATTAGTCAGAGACAGAGAACCAGTAGTAATAGCGACACCCCCCGCATCCCCCTCTGCTCCTGGATTTACCTGACTGTTAACACCACTAGCAAAGCCATCTGACCTTTCACCATCAATCAGAATGATGTCAGTAGCAGTAATCTCCACCGATCCCGCATTTCCTTGACCAAAGGTACTAGCAGAAACTATTCCCCCATTAGTTAGAGTCAAAGAACCAGTATTAATGGTCACACCTCCCACATCTCCCTCTACTCCTAGAAACTGACTGGCAACAGCACTAGGCAAACTATTTGAACTTTCACCATCAATGGTAATGCTGTCAGTAGCGGTAATCTCCACCAAACCCGCATCCCCTTGACCTCCTATACTAGCAGAAACTAGTCCCCCATTAGTCAGAGACAAAGAATCAGTTTTAATAATGACACCTTCCACATCTCCCATTGCTCCTGTAATAACCTGACTGGCAACAAGACTAGGAATGCCATTTGAATTCTCACCATCAATGGTAATGCTGTCAGTAGCAGTAATCTCCACCAAACCCGCATCCCCTTGACCTAATGTACTAGCATAAACTATTCCCCCATTAGTGAGAGATAGAGAACCAGTATCAATGGTCACATCTCCTGCATCACCCACTGCTAATGAATCGACTTGATTGATAATGAGACTATCATCAACAGTTACATTGTCAGTAGCATTAATCCTAATATCTCCTGCTTGAGCTTCGGAAGAAGTTGAATCCGCCGTAATTCCTGCATTTATAAAACTTCCTCCAAAGTCTCCTGCTTCAAGATTGAGATTGCGAGCGTTAATGGTGATACTTCCCCCACCTGTACCCCTAACATCTACATCCGCAGCATTACTCAAGGTTATATCGGCTCTAGCTACATCTTCAGGAAAATTCAAACTACCATCATCATTAATACCAACTATTCCTGCTGCGGATAAACCACCTAATTCAATGTTCCCACCTCTTGCTGTTGCTTCTCCTGCTTCAAAGTTAATATTACCCCCAACTAAAGTAAGATTTTTCCCTGGTGCAACTTCTAAACCAACGAAATCACCCGCGCTATTTTGTACAAACGAGCGATTAACTATTTCCCCTAGATTATTGCCCAAATTTAAGCCAATAGGCATATTAACTTTTAATAATGGTGGTGCTTGGGGATTAACCGCACTAAATTCGATATTATCTTCAAATAACAAACTGTCTGCGGTGCTGGCAAAAAATGAACCGCCCAGATTTAAACTGGCATTTTCATCAAAGATTATTCCGTTGGGATTGATGAGAAATAAATTAGCTGTACCGTTGGCACTAATTAAACCATCGATAGACGAAATGTTATTACCCGTTACCCGACTGAAGATATTGGCAATATCACTGGCATTATTAAACACTGCCGAACCCAATGTAGGGACAGAAAATTGCTCGAAGCTATGAAATAGATTATCACCAATGTGATCGCCATTATTAATCTCAAAATTATTTCCATTAACATTTACTGTTGTAGAAGTAGTGCCATCACGAGTTATTTGTGCTGAAGTGGGAGGGGATTGAAGTGAAATGCCAACTAAACAATAAGCTAAAGATAAGACGAGAAAAGTATTTGATTTCATCACAACATTCCTCAAAAATAGAACTAAAATCGAGGCGAATTGTTAATCTTGCGATTCTACTAACACCATAGTCTGAAAAGCTGCCCCAGGATGCTAATTATTGTTACTGACCTAAGTAGGTAGGTTTGATTAATTATTAAATAATAAGTGAAGTCAGCATAGTCTCAAGGTTAGACAGATGATACACAAGAAACAATTAGACTATGGGGAGCAAATCCGACTTCTGTTTAAAATTTACCAGCGCATATTTACAATTATCTTGCTCGGGCTGTTGGGATTAACAACTACAGTTAGTATTCCCGCCCTGACTCAAAACCTCAATGCCTACTCATTACTCAAACAGGGTATAGAACTTTACGAATCTCAGCAGTTTGCTTCAGCCATAGAAGTTTGGCAGCAGTCAGCTTCTGTCCTCGCTACTGAGAAAGATAATCTGACTTTGGCACTGGTGTGGAGTAATCTCTCCTCAGCTTATCAGGACTTAGGTCGATGGCAAGAAGCAGAAACTGCAATTATGCAGAGTCTGAAATTGCTCAAAAATCTGGATAATTTAGCTGATTCCCCGACTTACTTAGAAATTATCGCTAAAGCTTTAAATAATCGAGGCAGCCTCGAATGGTCAAGGGGACAATTAAACCAGGCTCTAGAAAGTTGGCAGCAAGCAACCGCTAAATATGCTCAAGCTGGCAATCAGACAGGAGTTATCGGAAGCTCGATTAATCAAGCTAAAGCTCTACAGTCCCTTGGTTTGAGTCTTAGAGCGGAAGAAACCTTGGCAAGAGTTCAAGGAATGCTGGAGCAAGAATCAGACCCCAATCTTAAAGCAGTCGCATTACAAAATCTGGGTCAGGCTCTGAGGCGAATTGGTAAGTTAGAAGCATCGGAACAAATCTTAGAAACAAGTTTATCTACTAGTAAACTAGCTTCAGCCCTGCTAGAGTTGGGCAATACCCAAACAGCTTTAGCTAATCGCGCTACCGCTAGAGGCAAGGAAGCAGCAGCCCAAAGCTATACGCAGCAAGCGATCGCCTCTTATCAAAGAGTAGCTAATACTTCCTCTCCAGAACGACTCCAGGCTCAACTGAATTTACTAAGTCTTTGGATCAAAATGGAACAGTGGTCACGGGCATTGGACTTATTGCCCACAATTGAACAAGAGATCGCCATTTTACCTCCTAGTCGAACCGCTATTGAGGCACGAATTAATTTGGCGGAAAGTCTCATCCAACTCTGGAGTCAGGAACAAAAACCAGAATTTAGTTTTGATCCCGCGAAAATAATCCCTAATTTTTCTAAAATTGAGTCTATTTTGACTATTGCTGTACAACAAGCTCGAAATCTCTCCGATCTCCCCTCAGAATCCTACGCTCTAGGTCAATTAGGTCGGCTGTATGAACTCAATCAACAGTGGGACAAAGCTCAAAAAATGACCCAACAAGCTTTCGTGATTGCCCAAGAACTTCAAGCCCCCGCAATTGGCTATCGTTGGGAGTGGCAGCTAGGTCGTTTATTCAAGCAACAGGGAGATAGAGAAAAAGCGATCGCTGAATATATGGCAGCCGTCGCCAGCCTCAAATCAGTTCGCAGCGACTTACTCACCATCAATTCAGATGTTCAGTTTTCCTTTCGAGATAATGTGGCAGTCGTCTATCGTGAATTAGTCGATCTACTGTTAAATGCTGAACCGAATCAAGAAAATTTGGCACAGGCGATTGAGAATATTGACTCTCTCCAACTAGCAGAAGTAGAAAATTTCTTAGGCTGCGATCTCTCTTCAAATAGCTCACTGGTACAAGAGATTGAACAAAGTTCTCTGCTGGAAAAGCAAAGTATTTTCGATACGATAGATCCCCAAGCTGCTTTTATTTATCCCATCATTCTTAAAGATAGATTAGAAGTAATCTTCAAGTTACCAGGACAACCTCTCAGACATCAAAGCTATTCCATAGCACAAACTGCTGTGGAAAATACCTTGAGAGCATTAAGAAGGGCAATCTTAAGAAGCAATGCTGGTTTAGTTATCGAAAAATCTCAACTAGTTTATGGTTGGTTAATTGAGCCGTTTGAGCCATACCTAGAAAGCAATCAACAACTAAAAACCTTAGTCTTTGTTTTAGATGGCTACTTCCGCAATATTCCAATGGGAGTTCTTTATGACTCAAAAAACAACGAGTATTTAATTGAGAAAAATTATGCTTTGGCTCTTCTTCCCAGTGTCCAAATGTTCGATCTCCGAGCTTTGCCAGAACGTTTGCGAGTATTAGGGGCAGGAATTAGTCAACAACTACAAGTAGGCAATTATCGATTTAATTCCCTAAATGTGATCCCAGAACTAGAACAAATTAAACAGGAAATATCTAGTGAAATCTTACTCAATACCAACTTTACCCAATCCAACATACAACAGAATCTTGACTCAGGAGATTTTTCCATAGTTCATTTGGCAACTCACGGTAACTTTAGTTCTGATCCCGAAGAAACCTATCTTCTTGTCTATGGTGGTGCTACTGACACTGGAAAACTGTTTAAAGCTAGAGATTTAGATAATTTACTGCGCCGTAGCAAGCAAGAAAGAGCTAATCCTCTAGAATTATTGGTTCTCAGTGCCTGTCAAACAGCAGAAGGTGATGAACGAGCTACTTTAGGATTAGCGGGATTAGCAATTAGAGCAGGAACTCGCAGTACTTTGGCAACCTTATGGCAGGTGAGCGATGAATCTACCGTTAAATTGATGAAGCAGTTTTATCATGAGTTAAATACACCTGGAGTAACCAAAGCCCAAGCACTCCATCGCGCTCAACAAGCACTCTTAAATGAACCAAACTATCAAGCTCCTTATTATTGGGCTTCCTATGTTTTAGTTGGGAATTGGTTTTGATTAGTTCAAGATTTTGGCGGGACTAATTCTGAGTCAGCCAATGGTTCTGGAGTAACCCATTCCAAGTCTAAAGATTGTAAGAGATTAGCCCAAGCCTCTTGCCACTCTTGATTTTCTGGCTCAGTAAAATGAAGTTCCGCTAAAAGTGCGATCGCATCATACCAAATAAAATGAGCGCGATAAATCGAATATTGTTTAGGTTTAACTGTCTCTAGCTGATTTGCCAGTTGGGCATTCAAGGGGATCCGCTTTACCCAACCATTAACAACTAGATCGGGTTCAGCACTAGAATCTGGTTGACAATCAAGATTAAACTGCCAACGGTAGTTTTCATTGACCTTAAGGGCATACTGTGGCTCGGCAGGAATGGCAATTTCAATCAATCCTCGCTGTTCCTTGAGCTTGACCGCTGTATGATAGATAGTCTCGCGTTCGTTGCCATTGAGGAGTAAAAACTCCATGTAGCTTATTTCCTCAGAGGGATAGGGGATGTAAAACCAAAACTTAGGATATTCAGAAACAGTAAAATCCCTACCATTGTTGGCAAATAAGGCAGTCAAAGGTTTATCTGTCTCTTGACAAGTTATCCTAGGGCGGGTTGTAGCTGGGGTAGACTTTCCTGAAGGGGTGCCAGTAATAGGTGGTTTTGGTAGTTGCGATAGAAGATATCTGCTAGTTTGTCCTGTTAAAGAAGCAGAATTACTCAGTAGAGTTGCTATGGTCAAGGTAATTGTGCCAATCACTTGAATTGATAGATGATATATTTTCATTTATTACTTTTTCAACAAATCCTAATTATTGTCTTGAGATTGAAAGATTTTGAAAGTAACTAAAATTCCTCCACTAACTAATAAAGCTAAGGCTGATGGTACAAGGGGAAGCCAACCACCTTTGAGTAATAAAAACCAACAACCAGTGTAGAGAATCATCAGAAATAGACCAAGGGTTAGACTTTGGGTTAGTAGTGATCTAAAACGCCAAACAATGATTCCACCAGCCAATGACCAAAAATAGATCCAGAGCGCATCTCCCCACCAAGGCAACCACCATAACAAAGGTCGATTATCTTCAACCGCACTGAGAATCTGACTGACTACATGAGCATGAACGTACAAGCCTCGTATTTCACCAAAGGGAGTATCATGAAAATCGGGAACGCTTGTAGCAGTAACGCCAATCAAAATTACTCGACCTTTCACCCAAACAGGATTAAAGCGATTGGTATCATTGAGAATATCTCTTACTGTAACTTGCCGAGCAATTTTTTGAGGTTCAGAAGTTCTGCGGTAATTAATTAATAATTGGTTCCCCCGAGCGTCGATATTTTGATATCCGCCACTGCACTTCTCTAAACGTCTAGCCACAATAGAGCCAAACTGCCAGTTATCTTCTAAAGTTGTCACAGGAATTCCCTTGCTATTAAGGTAATGATATGCGAGTTGCAAAGCCAAAGAATAAGGTGTGCTACAGGAAGAAGACATTGTCTCAGAATTGAGACTACGGGATAAGAGATAACGACGGACCGTGTCATCTTGTTCGTGACATTCGCGATCATCATACAAATTGACAAACCCTAATTGTGATTCTGGACTATGAGGAGAAGGAGGAATAGTTGATTCTGGATTTTCGTTAAAGGCACAAACAGTAATCAGTTTCTGATTTTGCTTGAGATGATTAACTAACATCTGATGTCCTCTAGAATCGGTTTTTGGCACGGGGCGATCCCGAACAATATCCAAACCGATAGCTGAGGGTTGATATAGAAGTAATTTATCTAGCAGTTTAGCCAAGACAGCATCAGGTAAAGGATAACCATAGTTGCTATGGCTAATATCTGTTTCATCTGCTCCCACAATCAAAATACGCTGCTCAAGATTTTCAGAGGGAAGCTGTCTCATTAGGTGATCAAATGCTGGTAACTCCCAAGGTTGAAATAGTCCCAGCGATCGCATAATTAGACTCAGAACAGTTACCCCTACACTAGCTAGTACCACTACCCAAGTTGAAATTACTGAAGAGTAAGTCGCCAAAGCCTTGAGTTGTGTCTTGACCCAATAGTGATTGAATACGGATTTGTAGATCGGGTTATAAACTTTTAAATATCCCTGTTGTTGCACTACCAAACCTGATAGCTGCAATTCGTGATATTCAGGAAAGTTTCTCATGGTAATTTTGCCCCGTCGCAAAATTTTCTCATACAGTAGAAGTAATTGTTGACTTTGTTCAGCATTATGTAAGAGACGATTGCAGATTGTTTTCAAATGAGGGGGTTCATCCTGAGATTGCCAATTTTCAATTAAGTATTTATTTACTATCTCTCTAACCTTTCGTGCTTCTTCCCTAGCAGCAATATACCTTTCAGCATTAGCAACTAACCAACAGAGTTTTTGGGTGAGAAAGGGCTGACCTGCTGTCCAAGACAATATCTCTTGCAGCACTATCTGAGGATTACTAACTTTATGAGTTAATCCCTGCGCTAATACAAGACTTTCTTCCAGTTGAAACCCTTTCAATTCAATTGCCCGACCAATATTGAAAGGGGTAGCATGAGGGTCTTGAATCAAGTCTGATGGGGTTGCCACACCTAATAATGCCCAAGTAAGTCGTCTGTAGGCTGGTTTATCTGCTCTTTTGTTGTAACAAGCTCGAATTAGAGCAAAAAAATTATCGACCGAAAAATTTAACCGCAGAATACTATCAATTTCATCGACCAAGATGACCATTTTTTGACTAACCTGCTTCAAAAGTATCTCTTCAATAAACACCTCGAAGCGATGCACGGGAGTTAGATCGTTTTGTTCACGCCACCAAAAACGCCGATTAAACTGGAGTTGAAAACAACTGGCCAGCTCTTTGATGATATCTAAATACCAACGCTCTGGAGTCGTCTGTTGACTGACAATCCCTGTCAGATCGAGATCCGCACAAGCAATTCCTTCCTGTTGCAAGCGATACATAGTTCTAACTCGCAAACTAGACTTTCCCATCTGCCGAGAGTTGAGGACATAGCAAAATTGTCCAGCTTTCAAAGCCTCATAGAACTCCCGATCTGCCGAGCGTATGACATATGTAGGGTCAAGAGCATTTAAACTGCCACCGCTATAGCGATAGGAAAAACTAGAGTTGAGAGGTTTACTCATCAGCTATCTTCCAAATAATTACCTGAACTGATAATCAGATTTTGAATTCTCTGAACTGACCCTATCTTTGTTTTATCAGACAAGGGACGAGATTGTGGCTCATTTTTGTGTCCCAGAACACAAAGATATTTGAGCTAAATATTGAGCCTTACTGAGCTATCAAAGTTATGTAGAAACAGGATCATAAAGATGTAGAGAATAAATATCGGATCAAGGAGGTTGATGAATTATGTGTGCTGCCCTTCTCTTGCTTCTAGAAAGATGTCATGTTAATCTTCGTAATTCCGTAGTTTTATGCCTCCTGTTTGGAGATGAGTTAGCTTATAGCTTGTTTTTAATTCTGGGAATTACTCTTAATCCAATAGTGGAAGAAATTTTCTGTGTAGTTTCTGTATTTGAAGGTCTTAAATTTATCCTCAAAAAAGGCCAAGCTTATTGGCAAAAAAGATGCCTCAAAGAATAGTGAACTCCTAGACAAGACAGGTAATTAGAGTATGCACATTATACAAGCCCAATCTCAAATGCTAGTCACAGAAAGGGATTGAGCACAACAGGACAAACTATTAAACTCATCAATCTCTTTCTTGTAAATAAGTACTAAAGTATTTTTTATATAACTCACAGCGAGGCTTTACCTGATTGTCTGATAGTTGAACTAGCCCCATCCTATCTAACTTATAAGCCTGTAATGGTTCTACTTGGACAGTCTCAGTAACAGTGACTACTTTTTTAAAAGCTGAGGCTAATATTTGATCTTCTCGTAATTCTAACAAGTGTTGCCGAAGATGATCGCTGTATATTCCAGCTTCGGTAGGAGCTACTCTCAAAAACTCTGATAAAGTTACTTCCTGATGATTTTTTAGGTAAGCCAAAGCCAACTTTAAGAGATAAGGATGTCCTCCAATCATTGCCATTAGTTGCTTACTCTGAGCCATATCCCAGTCTAATTCATATAGTTGGGCAAATTTTTGTACTTCCTCTTGGTTAAACTCTAACAACTCAATCGGGACACCAACATTGAATGGAGATTGATTAATGTTGAGAGGTATATAGACTTCGGTAGAATATACTACCACCAATTTGAGTTTTTTCCATAATTGGCGACTTTTTGCCCTTTCGTGCCAAAAGCGCAGTAAAGCAAAAAAATCTTCGTAAATTTCAGCATAAGGAAAAATTAAATCTAAGTCATCTAAGGCAATAACCAGAGGACTATTAGTCGCTGGTAAAAGATACTCTTCAAAGTAAGTTGTGCAATCAGCTTTGCTACCAGCAATATCCTCTTCCCAGTAATCATCTAATTGACTAGGTATTTGTAACTCCCGAGCAATCATAGTACAAAACCACCTCAAGAATTTATCCAAATCAGTGAAATGGTTTCGTTCTGCCAGCTTAAAGCTCAAAAAAGCAATTCGATAACCTAGTTGTGCTACTTGAGCCAGAACTCTATCTAGCAGCATCGTTTTGCCCATTTGCCTAAGCGCTTTAATTCTGATCAAAGAACCTGGTTGTAATAAAGTTTCATAACAGCAAGATTCTAAGGGAGGACGTTCAATATACAATTCAGGAATCAACAATTCTGATTTTGAGTTATGGGGGACTCTTGTAGCTTTCCTGCTTTGAGGGTCTTGAATTTTGTTGTATTCTACAACTTCCTCCCAGTCTATTCCCACGGCACGACAAATTGCGATAAAAGCCTGTCGCTCGATTGGTTTTCTTTGCCAAAATCGTTTTAAGGTGGCTTGAGAAGTGTGAGCAATTTCCCACCATTGAACCGTTACTTGTTTTCTCCACCCCTTACGATATCTGGCTTGATCAACAATTTCTAGTCCCTGTCGAGAAGCTCGAACTGAATCTGCCATATTTTTATTTATATCTGACTCCTAGTTAGATTGTGACTGATTTTTAGACTTGTTTAAACTAGAATTCAATATGAGACTAGATAATTAACACAATTTGAGCAAGTATCACGAGCAATGATACAACCCAACAGATAGTAAGTATTTCAGGCAATATTCCCCGTTTTAGGAGTTTTGTCGAATTTCTATTTTTCTTGTAGTGCCTAACTTGTAGTGCTAACCATGATGGCAAATCAAGTCTCAATTCGGAATTAAAACTTGAGTTTTAGCACGAGTCAAAGCCGTGTAAAGTAGTTTTTGGCGATCGCTACACCCTCTCATATCTTTAGTATCGAGAAAGACATAGTTAATGCTCATCGTTCGCTCAATTTTTCAAGTGGGAGTCGCTCAAAGAGGTTAAAAGGATTGTCAAGTAAAGGGTTGAGCGAAAAGAGTCACTCGGTTTTAGCCAGAAGCAAAGTAGTGAGCAGTGTAAATAGACTCTGGAACATTCATTAACCTTAAGATTTGTTGTTGTACGATATTAAGTCCAGAAATTTCTATTGAGTCATCTCGATATATATACAAAGTAATATTACGAAAAACTCTTAACATCTTTTCGGCGGTGGGACGCTCAGTGGTACGTTTAGGATTTCCTTCATAGAGTCCAGCTAAACCAGACTGAAATTGATGTAATTGACGGCGCACCACAAATTCCATTAAAGTAAAAACTCTCAGTGCGATTGTTAATAAAAACATCAAACCTTTAATTTGACGAGATGCCAAGGCATTTGATTTGATAACTAGCCATCTTTCATCCCATTGAGATTTTTTTTCGGTTTCGGGTTCAACCCCAATGTTTCCTAATGGGATTTCAAAACCATTACCGATTTCTAATGGTGCTGATTCCTCCTCTTCTTTTTCGACTATTTTTTCCACTTCTGTTGGGGGATTTTTCACCCAATCAGCCAACAATTTTGGACGAGGTTGAGTCATTGCTAAGGGAAAACAATAGATTCCCCCTTCTGCATGGATTTTAGCTCGATTCTCCCAAGTTGAAGCTTTAGAATCTGCTAAATAGAGGAATTCTCTATGACCGATAATTTCGGTCATTTTTCTCCATGTTGGGAGATATTCTGAGGAGTCCCCTCCATTCCCCGTTAAAGTGGCTCCTAATAACAGCATGCCTAATGAGTCTAACGTTGCCAACATTTGGCGCTATTGTCTTAAATCAGGTCTTTGATCTTTACTATACCCAAATTTAATCAGAGATTCTTCTTCACCATCTTCTGAGATTTGATGATATACCGAAAAACTGGTGGTGTCACTTCTGGCTTGTTTGGTGGGTAATTCATCGGCTTTGACCAAATGTTGAGATAATGATCTCTCCATCTGAGGGAGGGTCTCTGTTTGGCCAAGTATTTGCAATAAATCGCCACAACGGTCATCTGTTGCTTCTTTTTCTCGAATTTCCCATCCAGTTATTCCCTCGCTTGCTCTTTGATGCTCTCTTACCCATTTTTCTAGGCAACATATCCTATGGTCGGCTTCACTCACGATATAGGTCAGTAATAATACTGCTAGTTCTCCATAACTTAATCCTTGACGATTGCCATGAGGGGAGGCTAGATGATTATCTATGATTAAATCAACTTTCATTTGTTTTAACCAATAAATAATTAAAGGGAGATCGTCATATTCGTTCTGACTGGATTTGTGACGTAATTAATTGACTCCTTATTGCCCAACGGTTGACTACATAAGGATTTTAACCTTTTTTGTCCACTGTACTCCTTCGATTTAAGCGAACGGTGAGTTAAATAATAACCTGGCTCTTTTTGAGCAAAATGATGTGCAATGACTACTTATGAATAAAGCATAGAAGCGATGAAACGTTCAGTGTAATACAAAGCCAGCTGATTACCAATCCCGGAAAAAATAGCATCAAAAGCGTGTTCTGCCCAAGGAATTTCTAGCCAAACAGCAAGATTGCTCGCTTCTCGAAGTTGACTATAAAATTGTCGTCCAAACTTGGCTTTTACTATGTGGTCGCGACTTCCATAAATGAGTAAGGAAGGTGGAAGGATTGGTCTAATATAACTATTAAGAGAAGCTTGTTTATAAAGTGCTGGCAATTCCTCTGGTGTGCCTCCTAAAAACTTGTGGAGGATGGTATGGGTACGGATGGGATTAGGAAAAGGTGGATCGTAATATCCGGCAATCAGATCTGTAGGAGCATAGTAGTTAACCACAGCTCGAAAAGGAATTCCATTATCCTTATAGGCAGCCAAAGTTGCTAGATGTCCACCTGCGGAACGACCGATAACTGCCATTCGTTCGAGATCTACGCCCCATTTATCTCCATGATCTTGAATGTATTGCCAAGCTGCCTCTACATCCTCGATCTGTGCGGGGAACTTATATTGGGGCGCATGACGATAATCAATTGCTATGACTGAGTATCCTTGCCCTGCCATGTAACAACTAAATTTTTCATAACTATTGGGACTTCCTGCTGTCCAAGCTCCACCATAGAGAATCATTAATCCTGGATACTTTCCTTTCTTCTTAGGTTGATAAAGATTGAGTTTCAGAGAAACTTGGTCAGGACTGGCAAAGGTAATCCCTCTTTCGATGCGAACTTCTCTGTGACTAATTCCCCGAAAAACATCTGGGATAATAAATGGTTGGGGACGCATTTTAGAGTGTAAATCTGGAGGAATCCTTTGCAAATAACCACTTCCCAAACTGTTGTTCATTTCAGTAGCAAATTGGTTATTGGTTTGAGGTAATTGACTTACTGGTAGGAAACTTAAAATTAAACCTACTAAACTTGCCATTAAACTCAGAGTTAATAACCAATAGTTATGAATAATAATTATGAGCAATAATGTAGTTCCATTGAGGGCAATTAGCCAAGGACTAATTTCTGATGACCCTACGCCTAGAGGAAGCAAGGAAAAAGTGGGAGCGGGAATTACAATCCAAAGACTCAGAAAAAATCCGAATATACTTAATAGTAAGGGGAATAACCACGAGAACTGCCAGATTTCCCCTAAGTTTAATAGAGTAATTTCAAACATCGGGAATTAACTTAGATTAGTGTGATAAATAATATAGAGTAAATTATATGAACTGTGATTATGAACTGTGATATTTTTTGATTATTTTTAGTTCTTATATTAGATTTATCTGAATATAAATCACTTACTATGCACAAAATAATTCAATCAGTTGTTTAATAAAAAATTAGACCATCTCTTTGTTTTTCATTCATTTTTTCTTCTCTTTTTTTTTGATTTTGGTAATTAAAATTTCTGTCATCTTAATTTAATTGCAGCAATAATTAAACTTGGTTCTTGATTACTCTGCCTAATTCATCACTTACTTACTTTTGAATACATCTCAGAATTAGTTAGCATTTTTGAGAAAACCAAGTAGGAATTTGCTTGACTGTTTAGTAGTTACATTTTTATTCTCAGTTAGAGTTCGACCCTAGGTTCAAGTCATTAAAAATACAAGTAATAGAATATTTTTATTCCTTCAATAATCATATATTTCTCTTCGAGAACAACAGTTAAGCTAGAGTTACTGAGAGATTTACTTAATTACTAATTTAACATTTTCTCTTTTTATTTTAAATAAAAGATACATAAATTTACTTGTTTTCTAAACTTTTGAAGAAAAATTTTGGACAAAAATACCTAAAATTATCTGTTAAGATTTTCTCGATAGATTCATTCACAACTTAAATAAACAGTGCAATAAATGATTCGATATTTTCGAGATCGCTCTCAAGCTGGTCGATTACTAGCAAAAAAACTCAAAATTAATTATGCCAATAAACCAGATGTATTGGTTTTAGGCTTACCTCGTGGTGGCGTACCAGTAGCTTATGAAGTTGCCCCCGTTCTTCATGCTCCCTTGGATATTTGTCTTGTACGAAAATTAGGAGAACCAGGAGCTAAAGAAATAGCTATAGGTGCAATTGGTACAGGAGGAATTATGCTTCTGGCTCAAGATCTAGTTGAGGAGTTAAAAATTGCTGAAAAGACACTCAAACAAATTATTGTCAGAGAATGGCAGGAATTAGAAAGACGGGAGAAAGTTGATCGTGGTTCTCGTCCTCTACCTGATTTGAGCGAGCGCACTATTATCTTAGTGGATGATGGAATTGCTACGGGTTGGAGTATGAAAGCTGCCATATCTATCGTCAAACAACAGCAACCCAAACATATTGTTGTGGCAGTTCCCATTGCATTTCCCGATGTCTATGAGGAATTACAAGAAGAAGTGGATGAAGTTGTTTGTCTGATTGCACCCAAGCCTCTGAGAGCTATTAGTCTTTGGTATGAGGATTTTTCTCCCACAACTGATGAAGAAGTTTGTAGATTGTTGGCAGAGAATACTCATAAGCTCAAAGCACTTTAAAGACAGCAATTTATCCCTCTTCAAAAGCTGATAGCATCTCTTCCATTAAGGTATTATCTGTCTCTTCGGCTTCACTTAACACTTGTTGTTCGACTTCGCCAATTGGAACTAAACGGATAATAGGCTTGGAGCCTTGGACAATAATAATATCTTCCCCTGATACGGCACGAGCAATCAATTGTGGTAAATTTCCGCTGGCTTCTTTTAGGTCAACTTGTACCATCTTTAAATGTTTGAATCTACTAATTCTTTAGCTGAATCTACCATGTTTTAAGTTAAAAATAAGTTAGGAAATTGGTTTGACTAACCCATAATAGGACTACCATGATGAGAAACTAAGTACCATTTTCCTGCCATTTTCTGAAATATATTAGTGGCAATTGATTGTCCTTTGAATTTTTTCCCTTCCCTCTTTAAGCAATCGAATTGTTTAGAATCAAACTCCTAAAAACTGTAGTCAGTGCTACTTTAAAAATAATTTAATAAAATATTAAGTAATCTCCTCCAGAAGAGGATTCAAAATCCTGAGACTGACTTAAAATTCATCTCCTTTGAACCAGGTTCTATTCAATTCAATAAAATAAGCAACTAAATTCATGGTAATTACAACCAATCAAACTATTCACCCTCTACAACCACAACCCCCCTCAATGCCAGTTGTGTCTCAAGAGGCTTTAAAACAACTAGTTGATTATTATCGTCAGATGGCTGATTATCATCGTTCTTGTGTTGATTACCATCAACAATTATTAGAACAACATTCTCATGAGGCTTCTGTGGTCGAGAAGCAACTGGCAAGTATCGAAGCCGTCTTACCTACCTTAACTAGGGAATCTCTTAGCCAAGAAATTACTCATCAGACCAATGGCAAACAGACCTACGGCACTGAAAAAATTACCTCATTAAAAGATCAAGCTTCAGATACAGTAGGGGAAACTGCTTCAGCTACTCTAAATATCGCTGAAGTTACAACGGCTGGTTCACAAGCAGACAAAACTAGTAAAACTAGTAAGAATCAGCCGAAAAAATCGGCAACAGAAGCTGACCAATCCGTTGCTCAACCTTCCTCTCAGAAAAAGGCTCAAGATCAGAAGAATCCTCCTAAAGCTAAGAAAACCCAGAACTTAACTGCCAAAAAAAATCCCCAAAAATCTCAAAAATCAACTAAAACCCATTCTTCGAGAATGCCACATTCGGATAAGCTAATACAACGAGAAAGTATTGTTGATGCGGTGGGTTTCTGTTTGCAGGAATATTATCCCAAAGTAATCAGTGCCAAAGATATTTTGAAATACTATTATCCCGAAGGACTCAAAGGAGAGAGCCACAAAAAAGCTTATGCTGCTTTTAGTAACTGCTTAAGTAAAGGGGCTGGCAAACAGGGTTGGCTCAGAGCCAGTCTTGGTAAATATCGCTGGCATGATGAAGGTTAAGCCATTGTGAGGTGGTGCCAACGGTTAATTGTTTGATTCTATTCCTGAAAAATACTGGATTTATCTTGATTTAAGCACATACTGTCTCTTTTAAAAAAGATGTAATCCAAAAAAGAGAATCACAAACATCTTGCTGTTGTGAAGTAGCATCGGGAAATTCTGAGCTGTTTAGCTCTCTAAGGTACTGAGTTTCTAGGTTAAATGCCCGCAGTTCAGTCTCATATAACTGTTTGGTTGCAGTCTCTATTTCTGCTTTATTAATATCTGGAGTAACTGCTAGATGAACAATCAAAGTCTCTCCTGACTTTTTTTCAATTCCTTGAAGATTGAGCTTTTCTTGACCATATTCCTGTTGTAGTTTTTTTAAAGACACAATAAATGCTTTCCAATCGATCCCATTGAAGAAAACTAAATCAACTGTTTCTAATGTTTTTTGGAATAGTTCAGTAAATTCTCCTGGAGCAAAGTTGCTGTTAAGATCATAGGGGCGGCGTTCGGCAAACAGATCTGGATTAGAGGACTGGTTTAAGGTTTCGTTTCTTAAATAAATGTAATGGCAAATTATTTGATCTAGTTGGGTTCCAGGATTTATTTTCCAGTTTTCAATACAAGCACCAGTCACATTGGCGTTAGTAAAGTTGGTGTTGAGAGCTTGAGCTAGTTTAAGATTAGCTTTTTCGAGATTAGTTTTGACCAAATTAGCTTGCCTCAGATTGGCTTCGGTGAGATTAGCTTCAGTGAGATTGGCTTCAGTGAGATTGGCTCCAGTGAGATTGGCTCTTCTAAGATCCGTTTGTCGTAGATTAGTTTTAATTAGATGGGCATGATGGAGATTCGCTTCTGTTAAGTTAGTTTGACTAAGATCTTCAAAGCTGAGATTCGCTTCTGTTAGATTAGCTTGACTCAGGTTAGCTCCATTGAGACTAGTTTCCCAAAGATGAGCTGATTGGAGATTGGCTGATTGGAGGTTAGCTTCTAATAGGTTAGCTTTGATCAGTTTGGCTTCTGTTAGATTAGCTGCTGTTAAATTAGCTTTACTCAGGTGAACTTCGTTGAAGTTGACTCCTACAAGATTAGCCCCACTGAGATTAGAAAAGCTGAGATCCGCTTCACTCAGGTCAGCAAAACTAAGATCAGTTTGACTGAAGTTAACTCCTACAAGATTAGCTCCACTGAGATTAGAAAAACTCAGGTTGGCTCCACTTAGGTTAACTTTTACCTTAGAGTTCTCTTCTCTCCATTTATTCCAGATTGTTACTCCTTGTTTTAATTTCTCAAGCTGCTCAGGATTAGCCATGATAATCTAAAATTTAAAATTTAATTAAAGTTTATTGTCAATCGATTTAAACTTAATCTAATTTACTTAGTTATCAATTTGGGTGAATTTTCGGTAAAGAAACGTTCCCAATTGATTAATTTTAAATTAATTTTATGTGGCTTTAAGAAAAATTACTGAGAAAGGATTGAGCAACTAAATAAATTTTTCTTTTATTTTTAGTTTATAGTATTATTTTTTAACCTATCCAAAAACTGTCTACCTCAAAAGGCATTGTTGCATTCATTCTAACTTCTAATTGTTCCTTACTAATCACCGCTGTGGGTTTTAATACCTCCCAATTTTCTCTAGTTATTCGGTAAAGCGATCGCAGATAGCCAAACCTTTCAATGGCAACATCTTGAGGAAAGAGAGATACATCTGGATGTTCTTTTTTAATCAGTTCACGGTAATTGCAATCTAATTCAGTCAACGTTTTAGGAGAACCGAGGACACGCATCGCGGGCGTATTTTCTGTTCCGTTCAGTGGCAAGCCTGGGGCTAATAAGCGATGAGTTAGCAACAAGAAGGAGAAGTTTTCTGATTGCTTTAGTTGTTCTTCTTGCTGTTGTAATTGTTCTTCTTTTTCTTTTAGTTGTGACTCTAAAATTTGGATTTGTTCTTGAGCAATCTGTAGGGCTTCTGACTCT
>JASJDB010000430.1 GCA_030065315.1 Xenococcaceae cyanobacterium MO_167.B52
GCCAATTGGTCGGGGAAAGACCGCGATCGCAACTATATAAATCGATTAAGATAGGAGCATTTTTAATGCGAATTCTCGCTTCATCATCCGCATTAATCGGGTCATCGGGATCGAAATCTGCATCTGAGCCATGAGCATTGTAAAACCACTCGAAATAACACAATAATTTAGCTCTGGGAAAAATATCTTTAGCAAATAGGGTAGGACCCCAACCAGAATGACCATATACTACATCAGGGACAAAGTTTTTATCTTTGAGTTGCTGTGCTAAACGATACACAGCTTGACCTTCTAGCACAGCGTTTTCTAAAGGTCTGACATAGTGATGGGTTTCTACTCTAGCAGTGCGGGATTTTTCATAAAGTACTTTGGTAACTCCTGCAATTTGTCCTTCTTTGCGATTAGTACCAAATACCACGGTATTTTTCGGATCTTCTCCTAATTTACTTGCTAAATGACGAAACTGAGCGGGAAAGTTGGGATGTAGAAAGAGAATACGCATTATAGTTACTAAAATTGATGGGGAGACAAGGGAGAAAGCTTAATGACTGTTATCCCTCAAATTAACCTTGACAAAGCACTAGATAAGGATTTTTTTTACTGTCATTTAGACCGATTATTACAAATAGGGCTATTGTGAAAACTAAAGTAGAAGCTAATCCAGAACGCATCGCGTCGAGATTTTCAATTAAAAAAATAACAATGTGGTACAAAAATAAATTGTTCCGAATTCTAACTGTAATATTTATGGGATTATTGAGTTGGGTAATTGGCACTAAATCTGTTTCAGCACTAGGTTATACTATTGCTCAATTTAATCCTGAAAATCTTAATCTAGGTAAACAATTGTATCTAGAAGATTGTTCAGGCTGTCATATTCCCATTGCCCCCCAAGTTCTTCCGACCAATAGTTGGCAGAATATCTTAAATAATCGGAGAAATCACTATGGGGAATCTTTGCCTAAGACTAACAATTTAACTAATCAACTAATTTGGAATTATTTAAGATTTTCTTCTCGTCCTTATTTACAAGGAGAAAAAACGCCCGAATACATTACCAATTCTCGCTATCTAAAAGCTCTCCATCCTCAAATCTCTCTACCCAAGCCTACCACCCACCAAAGTTGTGCTCTTTGTCACCCAGGTACAGCCAAATTGGATTACCGCACCTTAAGCGAGGATTGGCAGTAATTGAGCTAGTCTTTAACTAAGTGGGGAGTATCAAGTGGAAAAATTCTTTAAAAGCGATCGCTTAAAGTCCCTTCTTAAAGTTCCGTGTTTTTCCTGAACTTCAGCTCACTACTGATGTAATTTTTGAAGTTGGAAGGAGCTAAACTTTTCATAAGTACCTAAGCAGAATCATTTGTATATTCCCTATTCCCTAACGGCTAACACCTAATACCTAATACCTATCTCAACTATCAAATTAATTTTGCACACCTACTTACTTGACGCTGACATATATTTGAGACATTAATCGTAGATATCTTTGCTAGGAAATTGCCACAATAGAGATAGTAGGTAATGACAATGATCGCAAATATGACACACCCCACGAAACTAAGGTCCTGTAAAAAATCTTTAATTAATCTAGAAGCTATCGAAAAAATTTATGGGGAAGGCAATACTACTGTTCATGCTTTAGATCAAGTTAATCTAACTATTGAAGAAGGGGAATACTGCTCCATTATGGGAGCATCTGGTTCAGGGAAATCCACAATAATGAACATTATCGGCTGTTTGGATCGCCCTACCAGTGGGCATTACTACTTAGATAGTGCGGATGTTTCAGATTTAGAAGATGAACAACTAGCTATAATCCGTAATCATCAGATTGGTTTTGTGTTTCAGCAGTTTCACTTATTACCCCAAATGACTGCTTTAGAAAATGTTATGCTACCAATGGTTTATGGGGGTATTCCTTCTGATAAAAGACGAGAAAGAGCGCGGGAAGCTTTAGTAAGAGTGGGTCTAGAAAACAGAATCTACAATAAACCCAATCAACTTTCGGGGGGACAACAGCAAAGAGTTGCGATCGCTCGTGCTATCGTCAATCAACCCTTACTTTTACTGGCAGATGAACCAACAGGTGCCTTAGACTCTCGCACTACTCAAGATGTGATGAAAATCTTTGGGGAGTTACACACTAGTGGAATTACGGTGGTAATGGTAACTCATGAGCCAGAAGTAGCTCGATTGAGCGATCGCATTATCTGGTTTAAAGATGGCAAAGTTGTTCATTCTCACTTAACCCCCGAAGAAATGCTCCATGTAGCATTAGCTTCATAATTTTGTGAAGAAAAAGTGTTGATTGTCAGAAGTTTAGGTATAAACTCCCAGGATCAAGATAAGATTGAGTTAAGGAATCTGTATTTTTATATACTAAGATTACAACAAGTAAAAATCTTCTTGATCAAAAGAGGGTAGTAAATTAGGTTAGTGAACCCAGAGACAATGGTTATTTTAAACCAAAACTTAAGAGAACAAGAGCCATCAGGTTATGATGCAAAAGCGATCGCAAAATACTATCGTAAAAGACCTTGGCTGGTTCTTTGGCGTACTATTCAGTTAGTATGGTTGTTTGGTAATTTTCTGCTCCGTCTACAATGGGACGAGTGGACCAACCACAAAAAATTAAATCAAACTAAACGACCTCAAGAGTTACGTCAAATACTCACTAAACTTGGTCCCACTTTCATTAAAGTAGGACAAGCTTTATCTACCAGACCCGATTTAATTAGGCGGGACTTTTTAGATGAGTTGATTAAGCTACAGGATCAACTACCCCCTTTTGATAACTACATAGCTTTTAACATAATCGAAACTCAACTAGGTTGTTCTATAGATGAGGCATACAGAGAGATTTCACCCCATCCAGTAGCAGCAGCTAGTTTAGGTCAGGTCTATCGAGCCTTATTGCATACAGGAGAAGAGGTAGCGGTAAAGGTACAGCGTCCTAATTTACGTCCTACACTCAATCTTGATCTCTATTTAATGCGTTTGGGTGCTGTTTGGCTTGGACCTTGGCTGCCCCTAAACTTGGGTCACGATCTGACTATGATTGTAGATGAATTTGGGACTAAGCTTTTTGAAGAAATTAACTATCTCAATGAAGCCAAAAATGCGGAACTATTTGCAGCCAATTTCCATAACGATCCAGAAGTAAAAGTTCCAGTTATTTATTGGGAATATACTAGAGGTTGTGTTCTAACACTGGAATGGATTGAAGGCATTAAACTCACAGACTTATCGAAACTCAAAGCTGCGGGTTTAGATGCGGATAACCTAATTAGAATTGGTGTTACCTCTGGATTACGCCAGCTACTAGAACACGGCTTTTTCCACGCCGATCCTCATCCAGGAAACCTGTTTGCTACCTTAGATGGTCGCATGGCATATATTGATTTTGGCATGATGGATCAGCTAGACCAAAACACGAAAGAAACTCTAGCTAGTGCGGTAGTGCAACTAATTAACCGAGATTATCAAGCTTTAGCGAGAGATTTTGTTAATTTAGGCTTTCTCACTCCTGACATTGATATCACACCGATTATCCCTGCCCTAGAAAAGGTTTTAGGCAAAGCTATGGGAGAGAGTGTAGCAGATTTTAACTTTAAAACTATCACCGACGAATTTTCCGAATTGATGTATGAATATCCTTTTCGGGTTCCTGCCAAATTTGCCCTCATTATTCGTTCCCTAATTACCCAAGAAGGTTTGGCTCTTAGCCTCAATAAAAATTTCAAGATCGTAGAAGTTTCCTATCCTTATGTCTCTCGCCGACTACTAACAGGAGAATCGCCCCAACTCAGAAAACGCTTACTAGAAGTACTAATTAAAGATGGCAAATTCCAGTGGGAAAGACTAGAAAACATGATTGCGATCGCTCGTGATGACCGTGGTTTCGACCTCTTACCTACGGCACAGTTGGGATTACAATATCTTTTATCAGAAGAAGGGCAATATTTGCGCCATCAAGTGTTACTAGCCCTAACCGAAGATGATAAATTACATACTGAGGAAGTCCACAGGCTTTGGAGTTTAGTTAGGGAAGAGTTACAACCACAAAAAATCTTTAACTTAGCGTTCACTACTTTTAAAGATATTTCCACTCAACGCATAGCTGCAATTATTCCTACAGCACTAAATAATTAGTCAAACCTTACTTTTGTAACTAAGATAGGGGGAAAATCCCTAATTGAAACAGATCTATCAGTATCCGCCTTTAATTTCAGGTAAATTAATCAAACGCTATAAACGTTTTTTGGCAGATATCGAATTAGAAACGGGAGAAATAATTACTGCTCATTGTCCTAATACAGGTCCCATGATTGGTGTATCTGATGCAGGTAGTTGGGTACAAGTGTCTAAAAGTGATAATCCCAAGCGAAAATTAGCTTACACTTGGGAAATGATTCAAATAGACAATAGTTGGGTAGGAGTCAACACCAGTATCCCAAATAGAGTAATTAAAATTGCTCTAGAAAAAAAGTTATTGCCTCAATTAGCATCTGAATATAACCAAGTCAGGAAAGAAGTTCCTTATGGCAGAGATAAAAAAAGTAGAATTGATTTTTTATTAACAGGGGAAGACTCTCAGCTACCTATTTATCTGGAAGTTAAAAGTGTAACTTTAGCTCAAGACAATGTTGCTCTATTTCCTGACACCGTAACTACCAGAGGTCAAAAGCATCTTCGAGAATTAATGGCACTATTACCTGATGCTAAATCTGTGATGTTGTATTTTATTAATCGGGGAGATTGTCATAGTTTTGCTCCTGCTGATAATTATGATCCTACTTATGGAGAATTATTACGCCAAGCTATAGCTAAAGGAGTTAAAATTCTACCTTTAAAATTTAGAATTACACCTCAAGGAATTTTTTACTTAGGAGAAGCGGACTCAATACTGTTCGTTTAGGCTTAAAAGTCATATGGTGAGTCAAATTTAGAATTTAGAATTTAGAATTTAGAAAAAAATAATTACCAGATCTTTCTATTAATAAATAGACTAAAATATAA
>JASJDB010000431.1 GCA_030065315.1 Xenococcaceae cyanobacterium MO_167.B52
TAAAATTTTGTTGTAGAAAGTTAATAAAAACAGAAAAATGAAAAAAAAAAAACAAATACTATCTGAAATTTATAGAAGAAACGAATCTAATAATACTTTTCTAATTGAACTTTCCCTAAATCAATATGCTGAATTTTTTAGTAAATGGGATTTTGCTCCTTTTGAGCGTCGAGAAGTGAATCCAGAGTTAGAAGAATATTTACTAAGATCCTCTGATGAAATACCTTTCCAATATCCCATTGAATTGAACATAATAATTCCACAGGAAAATAGAGAGCAACAAGAAGAGGAAAAGTTGTTAGACGGGTTTAGAAAGCATTTTACTTTTAAAATTTATCTTTTAAAAAAAAAGCTTCAAAAAAATAATAGACAGGCTCTATATTATGCCTTAGGTGGTCTTTTTCTTTTAGGTATAATCTGGAAGATTTCCTCACAAAATTTGTTGCCACAAATCCTTAAAGAAGGAGTTATTATCGGAGGATGGGTTTTCATTTGGGAATTTTTTTATCTATTCTTTATTGGTAATTATGAAGTATATCAAAGTTACCTAACTTATAAAAGATTGCAAAATATAACTATAATTTTCAAAGGCTCACAAAATAACTAAAATTTTATCTATTAGAAAAAATATTTGTGTTATGTTTTTCTATTCAATCAAGTATATTGAGCTATTGTGAGACTAATATTTTTCTTCAATTTTTGTAATTAATTCATCTTTCAAAACTTCTATCTTTTTGTTTCCATCAAGAATAATGTGGTAAAAATTTCCACTAGAAGACAATTTCTGGTAGTAATTAACAGCTGCTAGGGTTCCTTCTTCCGTGTCATAGTAAACCTGAAGTCTTTGATCGATAGCTGCTTCATCTTGATCGTCTTTTCGAGTGTCAAGCTCACTTCCACAAACTCGGCATTTTCCATTAATAGGATAAATAGCCTCAATATTAATATTATTGGGGTGATGAGGAGATTTTTTACATATTCTACGCCCCATGATTCTTTGCTTTGCTAGTTCTTGAGCTAGCTGAATCTCTACAATAAAGCTCAATTCAATTTCTCGATCTCGGAGTGCTTGCCACAACTTCTCTGCCTGTGTTTTATTTCTGGGAAATCCATCCAGTAACCAATTACTTAAGCTTTCCAGAATATCTGTAACCATCGGAATTGTTAGCTCATCTGGAACTAATTCTCCCCTTGATATATAGTTTTTGGCCTTAAGCCCTAACGGTGTACGTTTATTTATGTGTTCACGAAAAATAGCACCTGATTCAATATGTGCTAACTCATATTTATCTTTAATTAACGAACTTTGAGTCCCCTTTCCACTACCGTTTGGTCCAAATATCAAGATATTCATTTGTTTAAGTATCTATTAAGTATCTATCTGGCATTTTTAGTCGATTTAAAATGACGTAAAGTCTATATATCAATAATTATCCTACATAGATACCTAGTGCTCTAGCTATTTGTACCAGAGAGTCGTTGGGATTAACCAAAGCAGCTCCCTTAGCGATTACATCCTCTAGGGAGACACTAGTTACTTTTCCACACTGCCAAGCGACCATTCTATCGTATTGCTCCTGAGCTACTAAATCGACAGCTGTTTTACCAAATTCGCTAGCCAGCAAGCGGTCAAAGGCAGATGGAGAACCACCTCGCTGAATATGACCCAGTACCATTACTCGACACTCTAGTTTTTGTTTTGAAACGTGACAAATTTCTTGAGCAACGTATTCACCAATACCTCGCAGACGAACCTCCCCTGAAGGGTCAGTGTAGGTTTTGGAATCTCCTGAGACGGTTCGCGCTCCCTCTGCCACTATGACAATGGCATGATGACGGTCAAAAATTTCTCTTACTCGATTAATTTTTTGACAGACTCCCTCAATTGAATAAGGAATTTCGGGAATTAAAATTGCATCGGCACCCCCTGCAATTCCGGCATTAAGGGCCAGATGTCCCGCTGTTCGACCCATTACTTCAACTATCATCACCCGATCATGGCTAGAAGCAGTGAAACTCAGTTTTTCGAGAGCCTCAGTAACTGTGTTAACAGCAGTATCAAAACCTACTGCACGCTCTGTTAGGGCAACGTCATTATCGATAGTTTTAGGTACTCCCACAAGATTCCAGCCACCTTTTTGGGCTAAAGTCCGCAGAATAGCTAAACTACCATCTCCACCAATGGCAATTAGTGCATCCAGTCCTAACTTTCGATAACCTGCCAGAATTTCTGCTTCTTGTGGAGATCCTTTGTTAATTGACTTGAGAATTGTTCCTCCTGTACTGAGAAGGGGATCGATTACTCTGAATTTTAAGGTTTGAGTATTCAAAGGAATTGATTGACCCTGAGCCAGACCTTGTGTGCTATATGGGATTCCTATCACCTCCCATTTGTGTGTCTCAATCGCATAAGTGAGAACAGCACGAATAACTGCATTGAGACCTGGACAATCTCCACCACTAGTGAGAATTCCTAATCTTTTTTGATTGCTCATATTTAATAAAATTAAATTAATTACACCTACTGTTCTGTCGCCTATTTATCTTTGACCTAATAAATTTAATCTTAAAGCTGATTAGTAAACAAAATCTTAAGAAATTTGTTAATCCTGTGATTTAGACTAAAGTTTGAGCAAAAAATTACTCATAAAGGAGAGCGGTAAAAAACTTGTATCCAAGCTATTCAAGAGGCTGGACAATAAACTTTATTGAACGAAAGAGTAGTTATTGGATTGAATTACTGGCAATTAACCCATATCTTTAATTTGACCACACAATAATTTGACCACACAATGAATGTAACACCTCGGCTTACTCTAATAATTGCGATTCTTGTCCTGTTCTTAGGTAAATATATCAATAAAAAGTTGGTCTTTTTGCGAGATTTCAATATCCCTGAGCCAGTTACAGGAGGAGTATTAACATCGATTGCATTTGGATTAATTTACTGGCTTTTCGGCATTCAGTTCGAGTTTGCTCTAGAGATGCGAGATTCACTATTACTCGTGTTTTTTACTACTATAGGTCTATCTTCTAAGGTGAAAACCCTCATACGTGGTGGTAAACCGCTGCTGATCTTGTCGGTAGCTTCGCTCACCTTTCTGATTATACAAAATCTCACTGGTGTAGTTGTTGCAGGACTGACTGGACTGGATTTGCCAGTTGGGGTTTTGGCTGGTTCAGTATCCCTCAGTGGGGGACATGGCACCACTATCGCTTGGTCACAAACCTTTGTGAACAATTATGGCATTGCCAATGCAGCAGAAATTGGCATAGCTAGTGCAACATTTGGTCTGATTCTAGGAGGCGTAATTGGTGGTCCTATTGCCAAGCTATTGATTAATCGACATAGATTAAAATCCAGTAGTACAGAGCCACTCACCGTTGGGATCGAGTATGAAATGGAGGAGGTTCAGGTGGATTACAACACCATGTTAAAATCCATTTTGGTCATAAGTGTGGCAATTGGTTTGGGAACCCAGCTCAATGTTGGGTTGGCAGCAACTGGCTTGAAAATGCCCGATTTTGTGGTGTGTCTTTTTATGGGAATTCTATTGACCAACCTCATCCCTGTCGCTTTTAAGAACTTATCTTGGCCCTCAAATACACCATCTATGGCTCTTATAGCAGATATCAGTCTCGGCTTATTTCTTGCCATATCTCTCATGAGTCTCGAACTTTGGAGTTTAGTAGACTTAGCCGGAGCAGTAGTACTATTGCTCTTGTCACAGCTTGTCATTATTACTTTTTTTGCTATCTTCGTGATTTTTCGGCTTATGGGAAAAACCTACGATGCAGCAGTTATCGCAGGAGGCTATGTGGGTCTGGGCTTGGGTGCGACTCCAACTGCTATTGCTAACATGACTGCAATAACCGAAGAATTCGGTCCCTCTCCCCAAGCTTTTATTATCGTGCCACTTGTAGGAGCGTTCTTTATTGACATTTCAAATGCCCTAATTATTCAACGTTTTCTCAATCATGTTGGCTAATCGTGATCTGGTTTAATAGGATTGTATGAAAATGTATAGTTAGGATAGGGTTTCGGCAGATGTGGAATATACGAATAATTTTGTTTAGGTACTTAGTCCCAAAGACGATTGCTAAAGCTCAACTTCCCAGTCCACAACTTCCCATTCTTTTGTAGCTGAGTCTGATGAAAGATTTTCTTTGGTAGTTGGGGGAAACATCGCCTTCATTTTATCTGAAGTCAGATAATTGGTTTTAGTTAAAATGTCCGTTAAGGAAACTACACCTAATAATCGGTCTTTAATTACTGGTGCCAAACGAATTTTGGCTCTGGCAAACAATCGTGCAATATGCTCTAATGACATATTAGGGCTAACTACGATGCAAGGTTTAGTCATAACTTCGTATACATAAGTTCTATATGGATCTTGGTCTTGAGCAATGGCATTAGAAATATCGGTAGTGGTAATAATACCGTAGGCATCGTTTTGAGAAGAACGTTCGACAATCAGACTCCGTAGATTATTTTGTTTCATCACTTTGGCAGCGTGAGAGATCGTCGCAGAACTCTCAATAGTGACTACTTCGGTTATCATAATATCTGCTGCTTTCATGGGTGTTTACAATCGTATCAATACTTTATCCTTGACATCATCGTTCACAAACCCTGCTCCCTTTAGGACAGGGACAAGGCGTATAAACATTTGAGGAGACCTCAAATGACAGCAACTCATGTTAAGCATATCGCACTAGTCAATGGCTGTCTCAGCGAAAGTCTATTCCAATTTAAAAACATGGGCGCAAAGCCAAAACTATTTTTCCCTATTGCTTCTATTATTTGGGCAAATATTCTTGAATTTAGAGTAATTTAGACTTAAATTTATCAATTTGTCGAGTTTTGTCCTGTAATCAGACGCTAAGAGCATTTTTTTAATTAGAAAAGAAGAAACCGTATATAAAGCCAATCCTAATTCTCCTTGCCGTTGTTCCGGTTATTTAAATCTGGACGCGCACTCGGCGAACCGAATGATGGGAAATCCAGAGTATCCCAGAGCTGTTTTTACTGCTCTGGGGG
>JASJDB010000432.1 GCA_030065315.1 Xenococcaceae cyanobacterium MO_167.B52
ATAAGCTAAGAGTTATTAATCATTTCGCTGTTTATTTTCTCTTGTTGATTCCTCAGAGAATATCTTCCAAGAGTTGCAGATAAGTTTAAGTATCTGAAAGTTCTAGGTAAGAAATCACCCAAAAAATAGGTGACAAATTTCGCGGCAGCCCAAAATATCATCAATTAATCCTATGAAGATTCTGAGAGAATACCTCTGCCCTCTCTGTATATAGTTCTAGTTAAAACCAATTTTATCTTTATTCTTTGCTAAACAATGACATCTAATTCTTCTGGTGGACGCAAGTCGCCTCTTAACCAACTTAAAAATCAATTTTTTGGCAATCCTGAAAAATCCCTCAAAGAAGCTTATGAAGCTGCCTCTAAAATCAGGTCGATTGAAAACCACTATTTCAGTGGCTATAGAATCCCAGTAGAAACTCTCAGAGATGAACGGCTGGAAGTAGAGGTAGGGGAATATTTAGCAAGACTTCAACATGGGATTGAATCATTCAATGCTAGTAGTTCTGCTTCTGGGAAGTTGGGTCCTAATGCATTAGAGAAGCTGATTTTTGCTGAAGGAGTCTTAGCTAACTACAGTGTTGCTGCGGCTAATCAATCCTCTTCTTTGATGGCTATGCCTCAACAAGGTGGAGGACAGGCTGCCGGAATTCTTGATGTTCCATCAGTTTCTGACGGTTCTAGAAGTCTCGCAGATAAAGCTCCGATCCGTCGCCAGCCGAAAGGACGAGATAATAATTCTAATCCAGCTTCAATTTTATCCTCTGGGGTTTTACAAGGCTCCCTTGGTAAAACATTTAACAAGATTAAGAAAGACCTCAACTCTAGTTCTGAGCAAGAAATAGTTGATGAGTATCGTCGTTCCAGACAAGTTACTGTTATTGCCCTAAGACTGATAGCATTGCTGATTATTATTCCTATTTTGACTCAGCAAGTGTCTAAAAACTTCCTCATTAAACCCATCGTCGAACAAAGCAGAGGAGAAACTTCCATTGCAATGACTTTGGACAATATAAACTCTGAATGGAAGGAAGAAGCTCTTTCTGAACTTGCTGGCTTTGAAGAAAAATTGAAGATGGAACACATGATAAGAGGTGTTCCCCCTATTTCTGAAGAAGAAATGGAGGAAAAAGTTCAGGAAAAGGCTAATGAAATTGCCGAAGAGTTCAACCGTAAAGATATAAATTCAGTTAGTAACGTTTTTGCTGATTTTGCCGGTCTATTTGCTTTTTCACTGGTTCTTTTAGTCAGAAGAAAAGATATCAATGTTCTCAAATCCTTTATAGACAATATAATCTACGGTTTGAGTGATAGTGCCAAGGCGTTTGTGATTATCCTATTTACTGATATGTTCGTAGGGTTCCACTCTCCACACGGTTGGGAAGTCTTGCTAGAAAGTATGGCTAATCACTTAGGGGTTGCTGCTAATGGAAGTGCCATATCCTTGTTCATTGCTACTGTACCTGTTGTTATGGACACAATGATGAAATACTGGATATTTAGATACCTCAGCCAAATGTCTGCTTCTACAGTGGCTACTTTGAAAGAGATGAACGAATAAGATTTGTTTATTTCCCTTCAGGCGTTAAAAGCTTATTAGCGATCGCCTGAATTAAATTTCATTGTATTCATTAGGTTATTCGCCTTTGGTGTGGATAACCTAATATTTATTAAATAGCAGATTTTAAAATATTATTTTCCTACGAACTTGACCAACGCTCAGAGATTACTGCGTCGTTTGATATGGGTAGCGGTATCCTTTAGGACGGCGGTTTCACGAAGTCAGAATTGTGAAGTCCTCAAGGATATATCCTTCGGATAAGGCTTTAAACCAACTTCGGTCTGTTTATTTCTGACTTCTGACTTCAGCCCGAAGGGCTTGGTAACCTCGACTGAAATCTTGTTTTTACCGTATTACTTTAAAAATTTTTTAGGAGAATCTTATGTTATTTGTTTTCGGAATAGCGATCCTTTTAACGCCTCCCATACTCACCATGCTGATTTTTTTCGCTCCTGATTCTTATGATTAGAAGCTAAAAATTTTAATTACCTTGCTAGAAATAGCAAGGTAATTGAACAAGAATTTATTTAGCTTGAATGAGATATCCACAGCGATGTTCTCCATTATTCAGCCAATGAGTACGCTCAACTCTACAATCAGGCAAAATGGCGGAAAACATTTCTAGTTCGTGTCCGCATACACTAGGATAAGATTCTGCTACTTCGGAAATAGCGCAATTATATTCTGTGAGAATAAAGTTTTCTTGACCTTTTTGGTGTAACTCCGCCATATAACCTTCTTCTTGGCGAATTTTCACTAGTTTTGAGACTCTATCTAAAAGATTACCATCACCAACGCGATCGCGATACTCCAGGGCTTTTCTTTGCCACTGTTTCTCTAAAACCTTACTTACTCGATCTTCTCCCACAGTTTCCACCAGAGTATCTAAAAATGAAACAGTGAACTCTCCGTAACGATGGGGAAATAGCGATCGCGCTTTGGGACTGAGTTGGTAAATGTGTTTAGGTCTTCCCATTGCTTGTTGTACAGAATTATACTCAATTAATCCTTCTGCTTCTAGTTCTCTCAAATGACGACGAATTGCTTGAGAGGTAACTTTTAAAGCTTTAGCTAATTGGGTAGCTGTGCCTTTCCCTTCTTTCAGGAAATATTGCAGAATATTTTTTTTGGTAGATGGGAAACCAGTGGTTTTCATGGTGAATTGTGAACTATCAATTCTAAAATTTGGCTACTTCCTAAAACCCAGTCACTAATTTTTTGTGACTTTGACAACATCTTTGTTGCTAATGTAACCTACAATAGACTTAAACAACAAATTTGTTGTTTAAATCTAGTATAATTTAACTCACGACTAATAAGCTAGAGAACAGCGGTCACGTACTCCATAGCTTTAGAGCCTAATGGAGTAGAAATTTTTACAGATAAGCCATATTATTTAGTACTAAATCGAGCCAAGAATGAGTAACACAGTCAAAAATCTAGTCAACCAACCTTACAAATACGGCTTCGTTACAGATATCGAAAAAGATACCATTCCTCGTGGATTGAGTGAAGAGGTAATTCGTCTAATTTCGGCGAAAAAAAACGAGCCAGAATTTATGTTAGAGTTTCGCCTCAAAGCTTATCGTCAGTGGCTCAAAATGACCGAACCCACTTGGGCGCACGTAGGATATCCTAAAATTGATTATCAGGATATTGTTTATTACTCTGCACCCAAACAAAAAAAAGCCAAGCTAGACAGCTTAGAAGAAGTTGATCCTGCTTTACTAGAAACTTTTGATAAACTTGGTATCCCTTTATCAGAGCAAAAAAGACTGAGTAATGTAGCGGTAGATGCGATTTTTGACAGTGTTTCCGTTGCCACTACTTTTAAAGAAAAACTGGCGGAAGATGGGGTAATATTCTGCTCCATTTCCGAAGCATTACAAGAACATCCTGAACTAGTCAAAAAATATTTAGGAACTGTTGTCCCCACAGCAGACAATTACTTTGCAGCCTTAAATTCTGCTGTCTTTAGCGACGGATCATTTGTGTTTATTCCCAAAGGGGTAACATGCCCAATGGAACTATCTACCTATTTCAGGATTAATGACGGGGATACAGGACAATTTGAACGTACTCTGATTGTGGCAGAAGAAGGGGCATCTGTTAGCTATCTTGAAGGTTGTACCGCTCCGATGTTTGATACCAATCAACTTCATGCAGCAGTAGTAGAGTTAGTTGCTTTAGACAACGCAGATATTAAATACTCTACCGTGCAAAACTGGTTTGCTGGAGATGAAAATGGCAAAGGTGGTATTTATAACTTTGTTACCAAACGAGGCTTGTGCAAAGGAGTTAATTCCAAAATCTCTTGGACACAAGTAGAAACAGGTTCGGCAATTACTTGGAAATATCCCAGTTGCGTCTTAGTAGGAGATAACTCTGTTGGAGAATTTTATTCTATTGCTTTAACCAATAACAAGCAACAAGCAGATACAGGCACCAAAATGATTCATATTGGTAAAAATACCCGCAGTACGATTATTTCTAAAGGTATTTCGGCTGGAGAATCTAAGGGTAGCTATCGTGGTTTAGTCAAAATGGGTGCTAAAGCTAAAGGCGCACGAAATTATTCTCAATGTGACTCGATGTTAATTGGAGATAATGCCGAAGCTAATACTTTTCCCTATATTCAGGTAGATAATAATACTGCCAAAGTAGAGCATGAAGCTTCTACTGCCAAAATTGGGGAAGAGCAGTTGTTTTACTTTGCTCAACGGGGTATCTCTGAAGAAGATGCGGTTACGATGCTTGTTAGTGGCTTCTGTAAAGATGTTTTAAATGAGTTACCGATGGAATTTGCTGCGGAAGCAGATAAATTACTCAGTCTTAAGTTAGAAGGTACTGTGGGATAAAATTCAACAAAATAATAACTACTAAAAAAAAGGGATAATTTAATACTTATCCCTTTTTTTTAACTATTGATTTTTAATACTGAAATAACTCTTGGAAGAAAGCTAAATTCACAGTATCCCGAACAATTAAAAAGACTCCTAAACTTAGAAGCAACACAAAACCAGTTTGCATAATTCCCTCTTGTAATTTCCCTGGTAAAGGCTTGCCTAGAAGTCCTTCGATAGCTAAAAATGCCAGTTGACCGCCATCAAGAGCAGGTAAGGGCAAGATATTAATAATTGCTAGGTTAATACTAATTAATGCCCCAAACTGAAACAAATTACCTAAATCATTCTGGGCTAATTTGGCACCCACTGCCACAATCGCTACAGGACTTCCTACTTGTTTGGCATTGTCTTGAAAATTACTAATTAGTTGCCAAAAACCTTGGGCAATTAGCCCTGAAATTCTCTGATATTCCGCAGCCCCAGAAGTGATCGCTTCCATAACATTGGAGGTGCGACGGCGAGTTACTTCTCCATTAGGAGCAAGCATAACTCCAATTTTGCCTTGGTTGTCTGCGTCAGGTTGAGGGGTAACGAATAAAGAAATAATTTCTTCTTCTCTTTTAATCGTCAATTCTAGAGATTCATTGGG